>JABDJL010000102.1 GCA_013002505.1 Lysobacterales bacterium
CCAAGGGTGCCATCCAGTAGACTGGTGGCCTCATTACCCGAGTGCAACAAGGCCAGTTCGTGCGCCACTCCATGCTGCTTGCCAAGGCTGTCAATGGCTTCCTGCCGTTGTTCCGGCGGCAGCTCCAGGATTTCGTGAAGCAGTTCAGCGGCCGTGTTCCAACGTGCGATTTCTGATTTGTCCATTTCCCGCTCTTTTTTTGATCCGTTACCAGTGTGATCCATGGAAGGGTATATTATGCCAAGGGATCAAATGGTTGCGTGCCAGGGAAGAAATGCGAGAGCAATTGAGCAGTTCGGAAATTGACACCCAGCCGATAACGAACTGGCTGCAGGCAGCCCGGCATGGCAATGATGAGGCGCTTGGACAGTTGTTTGAGGCGGTATATCCGCTGTTGCATCGCATGGCATCAGCCAAGCCCGGCGTGGAGCGGCAGGGTGCACTGACCCCGACGACGGTCGTCAACGAGTTGTTTCTGAAAATCAGAGACTCGGCAGCACTGGATGTATCGGACCGGCACCATTTTTATGCAACCTGTTCACGGGCGATGCGCTTTATTGTCGCCGATTTTGCACGCGCCGCCATGTCACGGAAACGGGGTGGCGATTACGATCACTGCGCATACACCCAGGCCCTGGCCGCGCAGCCGGACCGCGCCCAGGAATTGCTGGATATTCACGCTGCGCTTGATGAATTGAACCAACTTGATCCACGGTTGCGGGAGTTGGTCGAGATGAAGTTTTTCGGTGGTCTGACTTACGTGGAAATTGGAAAACTGCATGATCGATCCGAGCGATCCATCAAGCGCGACTGGCGCAAGGCCCGCGCATTTTTATCTTCGCGCGCCAGAAAATCAGGCACGCTGCGGTAATTGATTGTTGGCCGGACCCCTGTATTCTCGCTACCTGAATCGCACCAGGGCCCGAAGTACATCGCGGCGCGCGATGATACCGACCAGGCGGCCGTCTTCATGTACTGGAAAACGGCGAAAAGCCGAGTTCACGAAGCGAACCGCGATGTCCACCAGGCTGTCATCGGGCGCGGCTGTTTGCACGGGAGCGCTCATGAATTCGGACACTGGCCCGCCGAGTTCATCGAAATAGCCGGAGTGCATGACCGTGGCGATACAATCCCGCTCGGTCACGATGCCGACGGTGGCGCCAATTTCATCCACGACAACCAATCCCGATATATCGTTTTCGATCAGGATATCCACGACGCGGGTGATCTCGGTACCAGGCGTGACGGTCAGCACATCGGCCACCATGTAATCACGGACTTTGAGCGGCTTTTTCATCGCTTTGCTCCAGGGTCAATGCCGGGCGGCGCCTTGTGACAACGGCTGGCCGCCGTGCAGGTAGTCTTCCATTGACACGGCCGAGTCCGTTTCCGGTAACGAAACGCGTGGCCGAGCAACATGCCGCCGATACTCAGCAAAAAAAGGACGAAACTTGCGATCAATGCGGTCATGTTTCGAAATCATCCAGAAAAATACGGTTGCGCTCAACACCAAGCCCTTCAAGCATCTGCAGCACGGCGTCGGCCATGACCGGCGGTCCGCACAGGTAATACTCGGCGTCTCCCGGATCGTGGTGACTTTCGAGGTACTGCTCGTAAAGCACCGCGTGTACAAAACCGGTCGCGCCATTCCAGTGGTCACCTGCCGCCGGTTCGGAAAGTACCGGGTGTAGTTCGAAATGGTCATGCTCGCGGGCCAGGCATTCAAGCTCTTCGAGGTAGCACAGGTCAGACCGGGTGCGCGCGCCGAACCACAGGGATATTTTCCGCATTGTGCGGCGGGCCAACTGGTCAAGAAGGATGGAGCGTATTGGTGCAATACCGGCTCCGCCGGCGATCATGATCATCTCGCAATCCTTGTCGGTGGCATTGAACGTGCCAAATGGTCCGCGGACTGCTAGCTGGTCTCCGGGTGCAAGGCTGAAGAGATACGAGGAGGCCCGGCCTGGCGGCGTGCCGGCAGGCGCGTGTGCGGGCGGTAGCGCCAGCTTGACGACGAGGCGAATTTCCCGGTCCTGCTGGGGTGGATTGGCCAGCGAGTAAGACCGCACGACGGGTTCGTTCACACTGGATTTGAGCCGTTTCAGACCGAGTCTTTTCCATTCGAGATCAATGGACCCACTGACCTCGATATCCTTGAAATCGAGTTGGTGCCCAGGAACCTCGACCTGGATGTAGTCGCCCGCATCGAACACCAGGCGATCATCAGCCGGCAAGCGCAGAATCAGTTCCTTCAGATAGGCGGACAGGAAACGGCTGGACACGATCTCGCACTCCCAATGGCCCGCCGCAAGCGATTCGGATTCGAAAGATACCTGCAGCGGATCCCGAATCCTGACCACGCAGGCCAGGCGAACACCGCTGGCTGCATCAGCCATATCAATATGCTCGGATTCAATGGGTAAAATTTCCGGACAGTGCGCTTCAATGCGCACGCGGCATTCACCGCACGTGCCCTTGCCGCCGCAAGCCGAAGGCAGGAAGATGCCGGCCTCTGCCAGTGCAGATAGCAGGCGTTGTCCCGACCTTGCCTCGATTTGTCGTTGATGGCTTACGGTCACGATAACCGTACCGCCGACACCCATAATTTTGCGCGCTGCCAGCACGCCCAGCGAAAGCAACACGATGATTGTCATCAGGAGTAGCGATGCAATGACGATTTCCTGGAGCATCGTTCCGGCCTAGAACGCCACGCCGCGCAAGCCCAGAAAACCGATGGCGAGTATGCCCATCACCACGAAGGCCACACCATGACCTTCAAGCCCTCGCGGTACATCGCAACAACGCAAGCGCTCCCTGATCGCTGCAAACATGATGATCGCCAGCGCCCAGCCGGCGCCGCTGCCGAATCCGAAGGCCAGGCTCTGGGCGAAGCCAAAATCCCGCTGCACCATGAACAGGGAAGCCCCCAGGATGGCGCAGTTGACAGTCAGCAAAGGCAGGTAGATGCCCAGCGCATGGTGCAAGTCAGGAAAGTAGCGGTCCAACACCTGCTCGAGCACCTGGATGAAGGCCGCGATGATGCCGATGAATACGATAAAGCGCATGTAGCCCAGGTCCAGGTGGCCCAGGCCGGCCCATGACAGGGCGCCGGGCGCCAGCAGGAAATTGAAGACAAGCTGGTTCAGGGGCACGGTGATCGTTTGCACAAATATCACCGCGATACCGAGCCCGATGGCGGTCTGGACGCGCTGTGACACGGCCAGGAAGGTGCACATGCCCAACAGGTAAGCCAATGCGAGGTTCTCGGTGAAAATGGCGCGCAGGATGATGTTCAGCAGTTCGTTCACGCGTCACCCTGCCTGTCATCCTGGTTCCGGGTCGGCGATTCTTCAGGATGCCTGCCGGGAACGCGATTGAGCAGCCAGATAATCAGGGCCATCAAAAAGAACGCGCTGGGCGTTAGTTGCATGAACTCGCTCGGCTGGAACCAGCCACTGCTGGGCTGTAAACCAGGCACCGGTTGGTATAACAGGGTTCCCGTGCCCAGCAATTCGCGCAGTGCAGCCACGAGTATCAACACCCAGCTGTAGCCAAGCCCATTGCCGACAGCATCCAGGAAGCTCGCCCAGGGACCATTGTGCATGGCGAAATTCTCAACCCGGGCCAGCACGATGCAATTGGTGATGATCAGCCCGACAAACACCGACAACACCTCCGACACATCCGGCGCAAACGCCTTCAGAACCTCGTCTACCACCGCAACGGCGGTCGCAATCAGGGTAACCTCGATAACCAGGCGGATGCTGTGCGGCATGGCATGCCGCAGCAGGCTCACCAGCACGTTGGAAAACACCAGGACACCAATGACTGCGGCGCTCATGATCAGCGCCGGAACGACCGAAATGCTGACTGCGAGTGCGGAACACAGGCCCAGGACGTGCACGGTGACCGGGTTCGACGCGGTAATCGGGTCGAGCAGGTTATTTCCGCCTGGCTTGCCCTTCGTCATGGCGCCCTCCGCAGTTCCGCCAGTAGCGGGGCGTAGCCCTCGTCGCCGAACCAGCGGGCCATGGCCTGGTCAACGGCCGACACGGTCACGGTTGCGCCTGTGATTGCGTCAACGGTGTACCGCGCTGCAGCATCATCGGGGCGGGCAGAAATTCTGAACAGGTACTCGCCGTTGGACCCGTAAATGCGCTTGCCCTGCCACTGCCTGAGCCACTCGGGCGCCTGGATTCGATCCCCGATCCCGGGAGTCTCGCCGTGCTCATATATGGCGACGCCACGTATGGTGGTCAGGTCTTCTGACAGCGCCACGAAGCCGTGGATCGCTGACCACATGCCCTGTGCATAAAAGGGAAGCACTGCGCAATGGATTTCTTGTCCGTCGCGCAAAAGGTATACGGGCATGAAGCGGGGCTGACTGCGTTGTCCGGCTTCGAACTGCTCGCGGTAATCGAAACGGGAAGGATTCACTTCGCGGGTGAAAGTACCCGTTTCAAGGTCCAGGATTCTGACATCGAACTGCTGAAAACGAGCCAGAATTTCGCGCTCGTCAAGTGTTTGACCGGCCGCAACGAGCGCGGCGGCGTTGATGACCGCATGCATGTAGCTGCTGGCGCCGGCGGCCACCTGCAATGGCCTGAGCCAATATACGGTTGCTGAAATGATCAGGGCGCAGCCCAGCGCAACCGCGCCGGCAAAAACCAGCGTGCGTGCCGTCGATTCCGGCTTGACGCTACTCATTTGTTGCAGGTTTGCTTGATTGGCTGATGCTGCCTGCAAAATGATCAATCAGCGGCGTCAGCAGCAATGCCAACAACAAGGCGTACAAAGTTCCCTCGGGATGCGCCGGGTTGAGCATGCGGATCACGATTGTCAGGCTGCCGAACGCGATGCCCAGCGCCCAGCAGCCGATGCGGCTCTCGGGCACGGTGGTCGGATCGGTGGCGATAAATACCAGCGCAAAGCAGAAACTGCCGAGCACAGCTTGCCAATACCACGGAGGCTCGGCAAAGCCGACACCGGCGACGCAGATGGCCGCCATGCCGCCCACGATGATGCGCCAGGGAATCAGCCCTGCAAAGACCAGGAATGCGGCAACAACAAGGCAGGCACCCGCCGCGCCCACGCCCGTGGCGGAAACTTGTTGACCCGCCGCCAGTTCTAACCAGCCGGTGCCCGATGCCACCAGGACTGCATGACCAGCGGAAACCACCTGTTCCCAGGTTGACACAGTGTCCATACCGGGCAGCCAACTGCCATTCATTGCCGC
This sequence comes from Lysobacterales bacterium, assembly GCA_013002505.1. GTDB lineage: Bacteria > Pseudomonadota > Gammaproteobacteria > Xanthomonadales > SZUA-36 > JABDJL01. The sequence goes on from JABDJL010000102.1 coordinate 5,237, forward strand.
CGGCCAGGAAAATGCGAGAAACACCACGCCCAACAGCGCAGGGCTGACGAAATAGCGTCCCGTGCCACCGAACACGTGACCACCGAACACGAGCCCGAAGCTGAGACCTATCACCAGGTAAGGAAGCGGTGTGGCAAGGGGCATCAAC
>JABDJL010000112.1 GCA_013002505.1 Lysobacterales bacterium
AATATGCTCAGTACGCAATAAAACGCCAGTACTGAAACGGGGGCCAGTATCCGCGTGCGCAAGGAATTCCGGTCGGTCCGCCGGCCCTGGTTCCGTAACTGTGACACGCCGATGGCCAGGCCCAGCAAAGCGCCATATACAAGGTAAACCTTGAATGCCAGCAACGCCTCCCAAAGCCCCATGCGCACAATATAACTGCTGTCCCTGAGAAAATGGTACAGAACATTGCCGAATCCGGCCGCCGCCATCGTGGCGAACACCATGCGCAGTTTCGGTGAACGCTTGAAGTAGCGCATGAACGCCGGGTAGAAGAAGAATTCGACCAGCAGTTCCTTGAAGTAGTAGTAATAGCGGTTCCAGAATTCGGCAATGGTCGCAGACCGCAGCGGTTTGTATGTATTACGAAGCGCACGGAAGCCGGCCATACGGCAAACCGCGATCATCACGTGTCCCCAGATGGCCATGTTCAGCAAATCAAGCAGGAAGCGCATCGCCAGCGCCAGCCAGTTCTGGTACCAGGCGGCCGGAGCGCCGGCGACGGATGCATCCAGCACTTCCCGGAACCGCGGCACATCGATGAAATAGGACAAGGAAAATGACCAGTCCCACAGCCGGATGGACCCGCCATACAACAGCCCTGTGCAAACCGCGTGGACCATCATCAGCAAGACCGCCCAATAAAGCAGCTTGACGCCTTTGAGCTGGGTCACCGCCAGCTCTGACGAATCCTTTGCCTCGATCTTGCGCAAGTAGGCCGCGCCCTTGGGGAACGGCACCGCGCTTGGTGTAACGCCCATCCAGAATGGATGGTAATGACCCAGTTGCAGGACGAACGGTGAGCGCACCGCCGACCGAATGTCCATCAGCGAATAAGCCAGGAACCAGATATAGCGGCCCAGCACGACGATGAAAGCCCATAGCGACACTTCCGCCATCGGTGGCAGCGGCAGCCAGGTAGCCAATGCCATCAAGCCAACAAAACCGAGCAACAAGGTGCGCAGCGGCCGGTTCATCGGCGCAGAATCCCGGAAGCGTACAGCGGTTGCGTAAAACAGGGCACAAAACAGCAGCACCGACACGACCACCAGCGCCTGGAACACCGGCCATCCGATCGAGTCGTCGATGCTTGCTGCAACGCCCTCGCTGCGCGCCAGCCGCGTGATCAGCAACCAGTTAAACGGCGTGTATTGCCACAGCCAGAACAGGGTCCCCGCGAGCAGCAACTGGCGCCGGTACTCGGGCAGGAAACTCATCAGCACCAGGATCACGCTGACCTGCGGCCACCAGTCGCGTCCGTGCAAGGCCAGGCCGGCCGCGAAAACGCCGATCAGGAAAAGGCGGCCGGTAATGGTCTGCGAGAAAGCGACCACCCGCTCCATGCGATCCAATGGGGGGATCAAGGTGATCATGTGCTTTGATGGCGCTGGCCTTGCGCACTCAGCATTTCGACCAGGGCATTGCGGTCAAACTTGCCATTAGCCGATAGCGGTAGCCTGTCGACAAATTTCACCTGCCTCGGAACCATGTATTCCGGCACGCGCTGTTTCATGGCCTCGCGGACTTCAGCGACACTGAGATCGCTGCCGGCGATGAACGCAACAATGCCCTGCGCGGACCCGTGCTGTACCGGCCAGGCGACGGCCATGGCGGTATCACAGCCGCAGGCATCGCGAAGCTGCGCGTCGATATCCTCCAGCTCGACACGGTGACCCATGATCTTGACCTGGTTGTCGGTGCGCCCCAGGTGATGAAAACAGCCATCCGGATCGCACCGCGCAAGATCACCGGTGCGGTACCAGCGCGTTCCGTCCAGCGTGATGAACCGCTCCCCGGTCAGTGTGCGATCCTGCCAGTAACCGGCAGCCAGTTGCGGGCCTGCGAGCAACAGCTCACCCTGCGTTCCATCCGTTCGCAAAGTCCGGCTTTCCAGGTCCATGATGGCCGCGCGCATCTGCGGGTATGGTTTCCCGATGGCGACGCAGCCCCGCTCCGGGGTCTCGCGAATCTCGCTGTTACAGTCCTGCAGCAGGCAGGCCAATGTCGCCTCGGTTGGCCCATACAGGTTTTCGACCAAGGCGTTTGGCGCTGCGGCCTTCCAATTGACCAGCGGGCTGGCCGGCAGCGGTTCACCACAAAACAGCGACAACCGAAGGTCCGGGAAAACGCCCGGCTTGAGCTGCCCGAATCGATTCATCAATACCAGGGCCGAAGGCACTGAAAACCAAACCGTCAGCTTTTGTTCTGCGATGAACGAGGCCGGAGCCAGTCTTTGTGATTCAGGCAGCACACGCAGGCATGCCCCAAAGCCAAGGCCCATGAACAGGTCGAACACGGAAAGGTCGAACGTCAGCTCAAAAAACTGTGATAAACGGTCACCTGGCCCGATTTGGTATCGGTCCTGCATCACCACCAGGAAATGCTCAATGGCCGCATGGGTAATCATGACGCCCTTGGGGATACCGGTGGTGCCCGACGTGAACATCAGGTAAGCGAGGTCATCCGCCTTGCGGGGTACCGGCGGGTGGTCTGCGATTTCCTGGATCGTGGCGCCAGGGCCCAGCACCTTTGATGGCGCATCCAGGCCCGGCAGCAGCGCAGCGCCTTCCTCGTCCACGATCAGGACGTCCAGTGCGGCTCTTTGCAGCAGGCTGTTCAGGCGATCCAGCGGGTGTGCGGGATTAAGCGGCACCCAGGCGCAACCCGCCCAGCAGGCCCCGAGTATCGACGCGCATGCCGTTGCGCCGCGCCCTGCCAGGATGCCGACCCGGGAATCGGCGTCAACACCCTGCTGCTCCAGCCAGGCGGCGATCTTCCGGACCCGTTCACCGAGACTCTCATAGCTGTACGTCTGGCCAGCGTGCCACAGGGCCGGCGCGCCGGGCATTGCCTCGGTGCACTGGCTGAAACGATAAGCCAGGTTATAAGCGGTGGATTCATGGGTCATCGAATTGTCACGCGGTTGCTGCTGTTCACCCGGGTACTTGTTTTCGTCGCCAACGATACTGTATTGCGGGCCTTGCGGGTTGGAAAGTAGAGACAGTCTGTTTTTGACTGTCGGCGAGCGACACCGACCACCGCTTTTGACCCGAACGCTTCAGCTCGCCGATGACTTAACCAGTGGTATGCTGAGGCCCGCGTGAAGATGTCGGCCAAAATCTTTTCAGTGCTGTGTTCCCTGATGCTGTTCCATACAACGGCAGCGGCACGTGTGGTCATCAGCAACGTCGATGTCCTGACCATGGCATCTGCAACATTGCTGCGTGACCGCGTGGTCATCGTTGAAGACGGAACGATCTCTGAAGTCATTGACAGGCGTGACTTCGAACCATTGAGCGACGACCAGCTCATCGATGGACAGGGTGGCGTACTGATGCCAGGCCTGGTAGACAGCCACGTGCACATTGATCACCCGCAGGACCTGCGCATGATGGCCTTGTACGGGGTCACTTCCGCCATCAATATGCGCGGATTGCCATGGCACCTGGAGCTGCGGAACACCATTCGAAGTGAATCGATTTTTGCACCTGATTTCATCACCGGTGGTGATTACCTGGACGGTAGCCCCCCTGACATGCTGCCGATGGCCAGTGTGGCCGATGAGGCGGCCGCACGGCGGTCGGTGCAGACCTGGAAAGCGGCGGGCTATGACTTTATCAAGATTTACTCGGAACTGAGCGCCGCTCAATACCGGGCGATTTGTGACGAGGCCCGAAAACTGCAAATCGCCGTGATCGGCCATCTTCTCGACGATGCCAGCCTGGATGATGTTTTGACTTGTCCGCAGTACAACATCGCGCACGGAGAACAGCTTTTCAAACTGCTTGAATCGCGTACCGACCCGGTGGAAATCAGGGCATTGCTGAAAGCACTGTCAGAGCAAAATATCACCCTGACCACCAACCGCCAGTTGTACCGGGAAATGGGCCGCCAACCGGCTGAACTCGATCAACTGCTCGCGCGGCCGGAATCAGCCGTCATTCACCCTGCAACCTTCCAGCCGTGGCGCCCGGGCATCAACCGCTACGCGCGCCGTGATGATGCCTGGGCCGGACGGGTGCAGCAGGTTTACGAAGACCTGGCGCAGATTAATCGAATCGCGCAGGACGTTGACCCCGGGATGCTGGTCGCTGGCAGCGACATGCCGGTTGCCGGTTCCTACCCCGGGGTCTCGCTCATCGATGAAATCGAGGCATTTCACGAATCCGGCCTGGATGCTTACCAGGCGCTGGCCACGGCAACCCGGAATGCGGCAAAGCTTGTCGCGACTCTGAGCCCCGATTATCCGAAGGTTGGTGTGATCCAGTGTGGCGCGCGCGCGGACCTGCTGCTGCTCGAAAGCAATCCGGCCGAAAACCTGGGCAAGCTCAGAACACCCCGGGGTGTAATGCTACGCGGGCGCTGGTACCCGGCCGATGATCTGGCGGCGATACGTTCAAAAATGG
>JABDJL010000120.1 GCA_013002505.1 Lysobacterales bacterium
CGCTTCAACAGGGCGTCAAAACGCGGATCGCCACGTAAATTGGCCAGCGTGTTGTCATTCTCCAGCCACGCGCGGTATCCGAATCCGTTGTTGACCGCTTCTTCGAGCAAGCCGATCGAGCGGTCGATGTCGCCCATCAGGCTGTAAGCGCAGGCCACGTTGTACAGCACGGCGGGTTCATTGCGGTCGGTGTCCAGCGCCCGTTCTGCCCAGGTCGCTGCTTTCTCGTATTCGCCGATTTCGACCAGTGCAGCGGAACCCAGGTACATGGCGCGGGCATCGTCCGGGTGCAGTTCAAGGTGCTTTTCTGCCGCTACATAGGCCCGAAACGAGGCCGCGGTCGCCTCTTCCGGACGTGCCAGCTCCTTTAGGGCCATGGATTGGAATGATGGCGACTGGTAGTCGGTCGGGTTGACGGTGGCCGCCGCTGCGAACAGTTCTGCGGCCTGTTCAAACTTGCCTTGCGCAAAGCAATCCCGTGCGTAGAAGTAGTGTGCCTCGAACAACTTCGAGTTCAGCCGTATGGCGGTTTCGAATTCTTCCTGGGCCTCGTCGTATCGCTTGGAAATGCTCAAGGCAATTCCGCGCGAGGCATGCGCCTCTGCCGAGTCGGGGTCCAGTTCAACCGCCCGGTTGCTGGCTTCCTGGGCCTTGCCCGCATTGGCCGGGGTTGAGTCGCCGTACATGTACAGGAATGAGTGCGCATCGGCAATGCCCGCGTAGGCCAGCGCATAACTGGGGTCTTCGGCAATGGCCTGGCGATACATCTTGACGGCGTGGTGAAAGGCCCGCTTGGTCATGGTGTAGAAGAACTTTCGACCACGCAGGTAATAGTCGTAGGCCTTGGCGTCCGAGGTAGCAACGTACTGTAAAGCGCGGCGGTCGCGCGGCGTGAGCGTGACCTCCAGCGTCTTGACGATGCTCTGGGCGATGTCGTCCTGGATCTCGAACACGTCTTTCATCTCGCGATCATAGGTTTCCGACCACAGGTGCGAATCCGTGGCCGTGTCGATCAACTGCGCGGTGATGCGCACGCGGTCGCCGGCGCGCCGTACGCTGCCTTCCAGCAGGGTGCTGACCTCCAGGTCCTCGGCCACCTTACGTATATTGATCTGCTCTCCCTTGTAAGCGAATGAAGAGCTCCGGGAAGACACCCGCAGCTGTGGCAGACGGGTCAGCAGATTCAGGATTTCCTCTGCCACGCCATCGGAAAAGTATTCGTTCTCCTCTTCTCCGGACATGTTGACAAACGGAAGTACGGCGATCGTGCGGCGCGCATCTTCGCGGCGCCGCGTGGCCCCGGTTTCTTTCGAGTCCCCTTCGCTTTCAGCCGCACTTTCAGTGGCTACGACGGCGGGGGAGGTTTTATGGATACCGCCGGGGCCGATGTCGAAAGCCCAGGCCAGGATAATCGCCAGCACAAAGCCCAACACCACCAGCACGGTAACCAGCGTGACGCTCCAGTCGGGCAGGTTAAGGTTGGGCGCAACGGTGGAGAACACCTCGATCACGACCCACCCGGCGATGGCGTAAAGGACCACCACGCGGATGACCCGCCGCCGTTTGAGTTCCTGCCAAAGATTACCCAATGAGCTTTCTTGTTGTTCTGTCATTGCAAGCCTCCTGCTTGAATCTTAACGCAATGTGCGTTGGCCGGGGCGCGGTGGCTCCATATTAATCTGGAAATATCAAAGTGACCCTGGGGCTGGTCAGCGTATCGCGCAGAAACACTCGCGATAAGAGTAAAAACCCCGCCGGCTTCCAGGAACGTTTCTGCAGAAACGCCCGGCGCGCGGCGTTCAGCAAACCCTGTGGCCAGGGCAATGACTCTTGCGGACAAGAAAGCGGTACCTGGCCTGGGTTCAGGAGCAAAAAAAAGCCGGACCCCGCGGGGCCCGGCTGTGGATTGGTGAAGCCGCCAGCTCAGATTTCGCAGTTGGTCTCGCTGTCACCGTTGATGCATTCGTCTTCGCCCCGGCCTCCGTCAATATCGGTGGTGCCGGTCAGGTCCTGATTGTCGAGCAGGTCATCACCACGATTACCGTTCATTTCGACCGTATCCTCGCCGGCATTGTTCCAATTGGTCAACTGGTCGTCGCCATTGCCGCCGGAGAGTACGGAATCGCCGCCAAACTGGAAGATGGCGTCATCGCCATTCTCTCCAAATGCTTCGCCGCCGGACCAGACAAAAATCTCATCCGCGCCATTGCCGCCGAACAGGTGACTCCCCTCGACGGGGAAATCCGAGGTATGAATGGAGTCATCACCGTTACCGCCGTACAGCCAGTCATCACCGGTATTGGTGTCGAAATTACAGCAGCCGCCTTCGCCGCCATCGACATAGTCATCGCCCGGCCCACCGTAAATGACGTCGTCGCCTCCCTGGCCCTGGAGGTTGTCGTCACCCGGTCCGCCACAGATCAGGTCATCTCCCAGGCCACCGTCGATGTCGTCGTCACCGGCCAGTCCAACGATCACGTCCGCGTCATCGGTTCCTACAATGACATCAGGACCATTCGTTCCGACAATGGTGGCCTCGACGCCATCACATTTCGGGGTGGGCTTGCCGGCGTGGGCCGTAGTGACGGCAAGTGCGAGCAAAGTGCATGCAAATGCCACTGCATAAGTTACACGATTCATGGGGGAATCCTCCTTGATCAGCTGGGGGGTTCAGGCGTTCTCCTGAACTTATCTAAAGCTAGAATCAGGCAACGAAGTTGGCAACTGATCTGCCCGCATTTCATGGATTCTTAATGGTGGTTTTACTTTGCGGGTCAAAGACAGGGTGATATCAGTGATTTCCGGGGTCAGAGGCCGTTACCGCCCTCGACCAGGGGAAGCGCCGCGGGGGTGACCGGCTAGCCCTTGGAAGCGCCCACGTTGCATGTCTCCACGCCAACAGCAAGGGTGGGTCCATCGC
>JABDJL010000148.1 GCA_013002505.1 Lysobacterales bacterium
GGTTTCTCTACGGAGGAATTCACTGCCGGAGCAAGTCTCGAAGTACCAGCCGGGCCCTCAACGGGCCCGGTCTTTTGGAGGGAATGTATGAAAATCGCGACCATGATGATTTGCAGTTTTGCCCTGGCCTCCTGCGCCACTCCGCCGAATTTGGAAACGAACCAATCGGCCGGTGATCAAAACCAGGCGTCCGCGATAAGCCGCGACGTGTCACAAGCGACGCAATTGATCGACGATCGCTGGCCCGCATCACCGGATCTACTGCCCACCACCGACGGTGAGATCTACCTGGGCAATCTCAACTCCCAGATCAACGTGATTCGAAGCAACCCGGCGCTGAAGCAGCGCATGACATTCAAGGTGACCCTGGCAAGCCTTTTGTACCAGAGATTCCAGATCGAAGGCCGGGTTGAAGATGCCGAAGCCGCACGTGACATCCTGGAAGGCGCCCATAGTGACCCGCAGTTTGGACCGGCAGACCACCTCGTATTCGCCAAGATTCTGCTGGGGTTCCATGATTTCGAAGCTGCACAACGTCATGTTGACATGGCCGAGGCCGGAGGCTCGCCCGCCACGAGCATTGCAGCGGCACGCGCCGCGCTCGACAGGGCGCTACACCTTCCCGTTAAGGGCCGTCACCGCGCCACGGGCGTTTCGGGAAATTACGTGGATGCGGTTCAGCACGCAGCCGAGCTGCTCAACGAAGGTCGCCTGGCCGATGCCAGCGAGGAATTGCAGCGGGCACAGGCGCTTTATCGCGACTCCAGCCCATTTCCGCTGGCATGGATTCACGTGCAGCAGGGGATCGCTTTTCTGCGCTATGGCGAATATGAACAGGCACGAACATTCTTCGCAGCGGCTCATGAGCGATTTCCGCAATATTTCCTTGCCACCGAGCACCTGGCCGAAACCGAAGGCCTGCTCGGCAACCATCAGCGTTCCGCACAGCTATACCGCGAAGTGACGGCGCAGAATAACCAACCCGGCTTCTGGTACGGGCTTGCACAGGCCGAAGCTGAGCTGGGAAATGTTGAAGCGGCTGAAGACGCCGCTCAGCGAGCGTCCAGCGGCTATGCAGACCTGCTGGCCCGCTACCCGCTGATGTACGCAGATCACGCGGTTGGCTATTACCTTGAAACAAGCGACCCTGCCCGCGCCCTGGAACTGGCCACGTTAAACTTTGAACACCGCCAGGACCTGATGGCGCACCTGGCGCTGGCCGAGGCGCTGATGGGCAACGAGCAGGCTGACAAAGCATGCGAGCACGTTAACGCGATTCGTGATGCAGGCTATGCGCCGCCGGAGATTAGCCTCGAGGGAGATTTGCTGGCCTGTGCGTCGGATTGAGGTTGAGCGCAGTGGATAAACGCTTGCAGACATCGCAGGCCCGAGGCCGCTGCCGGCAGCAAACCGTCCAACCGGCTCAAAAGATAATGGAGAATTGCGAGCCTTTGCCCACGGTACTATGAACACCAAGCTTGAAGTTCAATTGTTCGCACAAGGCTCGTGATATGGCCAGGCCGAGCCCGGTTCCACCCGAATGGCTGGCATGCGCTTTTTGCTGGTAAAAAGGCTCAAAAATAGCATCCAGATCGCGGTCATCGATTCCGCAGCCGGTATCAATAATGTCCAGCTGCAACGGCCTTCCGGTTGCGGTATCGGTAGTCACGCGTATGGTGATTTCCCCTTCCCGGGTGAATTTCATCGCATTACCCAACAGGTTGAACATCACCTGTTTGAGGCGCAGGCGATCTGTATTCACCCAGGACGCGCCGGGTGGAGTCTCGATACGGATCTCGACGCCGGGATTGACGGTTTTATTCTGCAACTGCTGCAGCGTTTCCTCGATCAGCTCATTGACGTTTACGTTTGACATTTCCAGTTGAGTCTTTCCCGACTCGATCTTGGACAGATCCAGCAAGCCATTGATCAGGTACAGCAGGTGCTTGCCATTTTCCAGGATGCGCTGTAAGAAATTGCGCTCATCGTCATCAAAATCGTCGCGCTTCAATAAGACCGAGCTAAAACCAATGATCGCATTCAGCGGTGTTCTCAACTCATGGCTCATATTGGTCAGGTATCGGCTTTTGGCCTGGCTCGCTGCCTCGGAAACTTCCAGTTGCTGTATTGCCATGTGATAGCGTTCACGGTGCGTGAAGATCGAAAAAATTTCGTCGAGGCGTGGCGGTTGGTAATCCCGCTTGCGCGGATCAACGAGAGACAGGTAGGCAAACAAGATTGAGCCATATACGACTCCGGCCGCCAATTTCCCGGAAACCTGCCCCCTCAACACGTCCGCAAAATATGGCTGGCCTGAAGCCAGCGCATGGGCGAAGGCGACTGCATCGAGCAGCAGCACCAGGCAAAGCGTAAAAATGATTCGAAAGACCAGCGGCATCCAGCGAGCACGGTAAGCGAGCATTTCGTACAGAACGATAATCAGAACACTGTCGATCACCAGCATCGCGGTGCCTACGATGTACACCCACGGAGAAGTTGAAAACAGTTCCGGGGGCACATTTAAAAGCAACTGCGCATCGAACGCCCGTAGCTGGTAGCTGGTAAACCACAGCAACAGGGTCAGCGTGGTATTGGCCACAACAATGCCGTAAATCAATCCACGGGTCGTCGGAATATCCGTTCTCAGGTAAACCAGCAAGATAACGAACAAGTAGGAAGCGAACAGGACCACGGAGCCTGGTGAGACGATAGTTGTTTGCCCAACCGCCAGGTAAACCGTTGCGGCCAGCACCACGCCCAGAAACTGGTTGGTGCCGACAAATATGAACAATGGCGCCAAGCTGATACGATTGCGGAAGCGGAAAAGCAGCAAAGCGGCCGAGGCCACGAAGACAATTTCGAGCAATAAAATAAACAAGCTGTCAAAATTCAGGCTCATGATGTTTTATTTATGCCCAAATTTGATTTTGCCGAGCCGCTCAGCGAGTGAGTATCGAATGGCTGCTTCCCAGAATTGCCTGTTCATCGAAAAACAATAAATACCATGAAGACTGTAGCCATCGTAGAGGATAATCCCGATAACCTGTTATTGCTCAGAGTGTTGCTCCAGGAACACTACCAGTTACGGGAGTATACGGACGGAACTGCCGCTGTTTCCGGCATTATCGCAAACCCGCCCCACCTCGTGTTGATGGATATCTCGCTTCCCGATATCTGTGGCGTCGATATTCTGGAAAAGATTCGTGAGCAGGAATCAACGGCTCACCTTCCGGTAATCGCCATTACTGCGCACGCAATGCTCGGAGACAAGGAGAAAATTCTTGCTCTGGGCTTTAACTTTTACATCTCCAAACCCATCGTCGAACCGAGTCAACTGCTGGCCCCCATCGCCCGCCTGATCAATCCAGATCGCAGGCCGCAACTTCAGACTGAAGCTTAGCTGGTACCCATTTGCCTGGAAAGCAGGCCAATTTGATCAAGGCTTCACCTCTACCGGATGTTACAGAATGTTACAGAAATCGTAACAAATCCATACTGTGGCGTATGGAAAAATGAACTTCAAAACCATACGGTACCGCATGGTAGCTGGGTTTGCGGCCATTTTCGATTATAAATACATGATTTTTATATTTTTCTGACGCCTGGGTCCGAAACGGTTCAGGTCTGGAAATTGTTCCGCCCAAGCCGTAGACTCCGCCGGAAATGAATCGCACAAGCCGCCGTATGCACCCGGATCACCCTGCGAAGGCAGTCGAATATAAACAGGCTTGGTTTGGCGATCAACGGTTTCTGTTTGGGAGAATGACTCATGCTTACAATTTTTTTCACGTTGCTCGCCGGGACGGGCTTACTGATCACTTTTTTCCTGGCGCTGGTCAATACCGGTAGCGATCTGGAAGCAATCAAGCCGGTCATTCGGCCGCGCCGGTCCAAGCGCCCGGTCGGAGCCAGGCGCATTAGTCACAACACGCAGAACAAGACGCCCTGGGGCTGGTAAGCCGTCACGGGGGTCTGGAAATCTGCTCAACCATTTTGAACGACCAGAAAAAGGTTTAAACCGCACAACTACGACAACGTCGCCACCCGCAGAGCGAAATCACAGGGACGTGATTTAATTGCTCTGAATGTCAGTAGTAGGTGATAACCAGGGGCGCCCTTGTTAATCCCAGCCCTGCCTGTTTCATGGCGCACATTAACGAGACCTCCCGGCCTGTACAACAAGCTGAGGCCAAACCTCGCGGCCGCGGTTTACTTGATCAGCGCTACGGGTAGGTATAGCTGGACTGGATTCCAAGCGGTATGCCGAGCATGTAATAAGCCAGCAGGAATACTGTCCAGGCTGCCAGGAAACTCATCGAAAACGGTAACATCATTGCCGTCACGGTTCCAATTCCCGTATTGCGAACATAGCGCTGGCAATAGACGACCACCAGCGGAAAGTACGGCATCAGCGGTGTAATGATATTGGTACTTGAATCGCCGACGCGATAAGCCGCCTGCGTCAGGTCCGGTGAAATCCCCAACTGCATCAGCATAGGCACGAAAATCGGCGCCAGCAAACCCCATTTTCCGGAAGCTGAGCCCACAAAAATATTCACCACGGCCGTCAGCAATACAATGCCAACCACGGTTCCTGCCGCTGGCATCGCCATCGCTTTGAGCGCTTCTGCGCCCTTCAGCGCCAACAAGACGCCGAGGTTTGATTGCCCGAAGGCATAGACGAACTGCGCAATGAAAAACATGATGACCAGGTAATACGCCATGCTGTTCATGGCCCTGGTCATGCCCTCGATAAAGTCCTTGCTGCTGGTGAATTTACCCGAAACGTATCCGTAAATAATGCCGGGCAACAAGAACAGCAGGAAAATCAGGGAAACTATCGAACCCATCATCGGCGCGGCGCCGGTCGTCAACCCGCCATTGCTGTCCCGCCACGGCGAGTCCGAGGGCCACGCGGTCACCACCAGCAATACCAGGCCGATCACCATCGCGATCAATGCAGCATTCAGGCCCTTTTTCTCGTGCGGCTCAAGGGGCTCCATCTGGGGTAAATCTTCCAGGTCGCCGTCCAGTTTCGTGCCACTCAATCTCGGTTCGACAATGCGGTCGGTGATAAACCAGCCAAGACCGACAATCAACAGCGACGACGCGGTGGTAAAGAAATAATTATTCAGCGGATTCAACACCACGCTGGAATCGATGATCTGGGCGCCTGCCTGGCTCAGGCCTTGCAGTAATGGATCAAGTGATGAGGGCACGAAATTGGCTGAAAAGCCCCCGGAAACCCCGGCGAATGCCGCCGCGATCCCGGCCAGGGGATGCCGTCCGGCGGCGTAGAATATGATTCCGCCCAGCGGTATGACCAGCACGTAGCCCGCGTCAACAGCCGAGTGACTGACGATGCCTACCAAAATCACCATCGGCGTCAACAAACACTTCGCGGTCACACCCAGCAAGGCCCTGAGCGCAGAGTTGATGAAGCCGGAGTGTTCCGCAACGCCAATGCCCAGCATCGCCACCAGCACGACGCCGACGGGGTGAAAATGGGCAAAGTTGGTCACCATGACAGACAAGAACTGGGTCAGCGATGAACCGGACAACAGGTTATTCACTACCAGGGTTTGCCCTGACCTGGGATCGATGGTTTCAAAACTGATGTAGGACAGAAGCCATGATAGGAGCCACACGATAAACAGCAACGCGATGAAAAGCACTGCCGGATCAGGAAGCCGGTTACCAATTCGCTCAATCGCTGCCAGCATGCCGGTATTAGTTGAAGGTGATGAAAGGTTTTGTTGTGTGTTCATAGCTCTGTCAATTTTCGATTAAACAAGCAAACAGGAAGATTCAGGCGGCCGTGAAGCCACCATCCACAAGGTGCAGGGAGCCGGTCATGTAGCTCGACTCGTCACTGGCCAGGAACAGTGCCAGGTTAGCGATTTCGTCGTTGGTCGCATAACGCCCCAGCGCAACGGTCTGGCTGATCTGCGCCTTGAATGCCGCCACGTCTTCAGGTGACATTTGCTCACCGATTGATTCCATCATGCGGTTGTCCACCGGTCCGGGGCCAATGGCATTGACCCGGATATTGTCGGGTCCCAGTTCCAGTGCAGCCGTTTTCACCAACCCGTGCACGGCGTGTTTGCTGGCAATGTAATGCGCCAGCGCCGGGAAACCGATCTTGCTGGCAATTGAGCCGGTAACCAAGATTGAACCTCCGCCTCGTTCCCGCATCGCAGGCGCGGCGTACTTCATCGACAACCAGACGCCAACCACATTGGTTTCCATGACCGACCTGAATGCTTCGATGGTCATGACATCCAGCGGTGCAATATTCCCTTCAGTGCCGGCATTGGCGAAACAGATGTCCAGCCCGCCGAAACGGCTGACGGTTTCATCTGTTGAAGCCCGCGTCGCTTCCTCGTCAGTGGCCTCGGCAACAAAAGTCGCCAGCGACTCCGCATGCCCCAACCGCTCAGTCAGCGCTTCAAGTTTCGCTGCTGAGCGCCCTACGGCCATGACATTGGCGCCTTCGGCGAGAAATCGAGATGCCGTGGCCTCACCGATACCGCCGGTTGCGCCCGTGATGATAGCCGTCTTGCCATGAAGTCTGCCCATGAGTTTTCCTTTCAACTGAGAGAATCAGATTTGCGATCTTGGTGGGCTTCGAATCCAAATCCGCTGCCCCGAGCACGAAATGCAGGTCATTTTTCGGAGGCAGTATAGAACACGAACGCACCGGCCTTGAATTTCTTCGCCCTGATTGCTCCCGAATCCATCTCCACGCCGACATGCTGCTCAACGAAACTCAGGTCATGTTAAATTCCGCCGTAATCGAGGGGCGAATGCTGCTCAGGGAAGTCGTGGCCTTTGTCATCAAGCAGGCACGCGCCAGCCTGTTTGGGGGGTTCCTGCTGGCTGTCATGCTGGCCACGCACTGGTGGTACCCGCTGACCTCGATTCACCGCTACGATTTCATTTTCTTCGCCGCCGTGCTGTTCCAGCTATTGCTGCTGGCATTCAGGCTGGAAACGCCGCGCGAGGCCGCGCTGATCCTGGTCTTCCACGTGCTGGCCACGATCATGGAGCTGTTCAAGACCTCTTCGAGCATCGGCTCCTGGCACTACCCGGAGCCATTCAATATCGGAATTGCCAACGTCCCGCTGTTCGCCGGCTTCATGTACTCGGCTGTGGGGTCTTACCTGGCCCGGGTGTGGCGTATTCTTGATTTTCGATACGCCGCTTATCCGCAAATCCGGTTGACCTGGCTGCTGGTAGCGGGCATCTATATCAATTTCTTCAGCCACCACTTTGTCCCCGACATGCGCTGGGTTCTGCTGGCGGCCAGCCTGCTGCTGTATGGCCGCACGGTGATCTGGTTCAAAATTGATCTGCAATGGCGCCGCATGCCCTTGTTGCTGGGCTGGTCGCTGGTCGCGCTGTTTATCTGGCTGGCGGAAAACCTCTCAACCTATGCCAATGTGTGGATGTACCCCAGCCAGCAGGCGGGCTGGCAGGCGGTGCCGTTGTCCAAGCTGGTTTCGTGGTACTTACTGATGATGCTGAGCTTCGTGCTGGTGTCGCACCGCCAGGTGCGGTCGCCACCGCCTATCAATCGGCCCATGGCCTGAACGCTACGACCCCTTGTGGCCATCCGCCGTTTCGCTGGCCTTGATCGCCTCTTCGGCAACCCGGAGTTGCTCAAGCAGGGCGGCCTGCTTTTTCTCCAGCTTCGATCGCATGGCTTCGGCATCATCCGGTGGTTCGGCTGCCAGCGCCTCGATTTGTTTGGCAATAGTTTCTATCGACTGGCGAACTTCCTCGATCGAAGCGGCCTCTTCAGCCTTGTCAAACGCAATGTCTTCGCCCTGTTTCTCCTCTTCACCAGGCGCCTCGTGCGATTTTTCCGGGATGATGGCCATGTTCGTATCCAGGGCGCGCGTGTTCATGAAGTTTGGAGAAACGATTTCAATATTGGCTTCGTGCAGTGCATCGAGCATGCATTCACGAAGCCTGGAACGGGCTGATATGAGGCTTTTGACGTCTTCCAGCAGTCCAGCCACCCGGTAGGTGACCGAAAAGTCGCCCAGTTCCCGTACCTGGACAAAGCCCTCGCCGAGGCCGGCTTGCTCAGTGGCTTGGCGTAAAATTCTCGAGACCTGTTGATGCGCGACGTCGTATCCCAGCGACACCTCGGCGGTGATAATCGTGCCGGATTTGCGCACCACCTGCAGGGGCTGGGTCACCATGTACAGGTTTGGCACGGTGACCAGGTCGCGAAACTCGGTCTGGATCTCGGTATGCAGCAAGTCCATTTCCGTAATCCGCCCGGTCAGATCCGCAACGGTGATGAAATCCCCGGGGCGCGCATTGCGCACGACCTTGAGCATGATGCCAGCCATGATGTTGCCGATAAAGGTCGTTGACGACAGGGCAATGGCGGCACTCAGCAGGATACCAATCAGGCCCAGCAACTGCCCCCGCAATGCGTCGTTGATGGGCAGCGCGACAATCACGGCAAGCAGGCCCGCGAAGGTCAGTGCCAACATGATCAGCTGGAAGCGGAACTGGGCGTCGGGGTCGTCTTTCCAGCGGCGCTTCAATCCCCAGTTTGCCAGGCCCAATCCAACCACCACGACCGCCAGGGTAAGCAGGAATGGGAGCATGACCGTCACGGCTTCTAAGAGTTTGTTGAGCATCTGTTATTTCCCCTGGAGCCAAAATGGCAAGTCAATACGTGCATAACATGCCATACCCTGATCATTTACACGAGGACTGCCGCACTATCGCGCCACTGGTATCATGAGTCCACCTGGTGGCCAAGAACGGAGCTCAATGCCCGATGAAATCGAACACGATGTGCGCCTTGCGACGCGATCACGATGGCATACAGTGCACCCATGTGCCGGTGCCCGAGGTGAGCGCCGAAGAAGTGATACTGGAGGTCGAGATTGCCGGCATTTGCAGAACCGATGTCGATGTGGCTAATGGCGCGATCCGGCTTGCGCGCCCGACCATCCTCGGCCACGAATTTGGCGGTCGGGTGCTCGAGGCCGAAGACCTGCGGATCGGAGAACGCGTGGCCATCAACCCAATACTGAATTGCGGCCACTGCACCGCCTGCAAGGCCAACATGCCGCGCAGTTGCGCCCATGCAGCCATGCTGGGCGTCGATCGAGATGGCGCGTTCGCTGAACGAATCAGCGTGCCGCGCTCGGCGGTGTTCCCGGTCGGACAGGACGTACCCGTCAAGCACCTGGCCTATGTCGAGCCGATGGCGGCGACGCTGGGCGTCGCGCAGCTGGAATTACCTGGCCGGGTCGGCATCACCGGGTCAGGGCGAATTACCCGGCTGTGCAAGCGCGTGCTGCATGCACTGGACGTCGACGTGGTTCCGCTGGACGGGAATACCGCCCCACATTCGATCGGCGTGGTCATTGAATGCACCGGCATGGCTGAGGGCCTTCAGCTCGCAGTGGACTGCACCGAGCCCGGCGGCCTGGTGGTGCTGAAAAGCCGGAGACCGCAGCCTGCCGCGGTCAATTTCATGCCGGCGGTGCGCAAGGAGCTGAGATTCCAGGGCGTTCACTATGGCGATTTCGCAATGGCCGTGGACTGGATGCAGCAAGAACGGATCAACATAGATGACCTGCTGGGCCCGGTGCTTCCCTTGCAGGACTGGAAGACCGCTTTCGAGGCGGCCGAAGGCAGCAAGGTGTTTCTTGACCCGCGCCTGTGAGCGCGTCGATGCCTAGGTAAAACGCTCACCCGAGCGATTCTCGACCATGGCACCCAGGCGTTGCTTGATTGCCTGTATTCGGTCTGAAATCTCCGGCAGGACATCAACCATCATGTTCATGTTGGCATTGGCTTCGAACAGGAGTATTTCGCCGTCTGGTGCAATCTGGCAGTCCACGCCAAAGTAGTCGAGTTGCAGGCGATTGGCGATTTCTTTTAGCGCTTCGCTGGCCTTGGGCAGCCGTTCCCGCTCCAGCGCATCGAGATTGGCTGCCGGAGTGCCAAATTCAGGATGTGCTTTCATGAATCCAACGCACGAACTGTTAACCTTCCAGTCGTTATTGAAAAACACGTGCCGCGGCATGGGTTCGCCATCGACCATCACGATGCGGTGCTTGTAGAACACGCCACGCTCATCGCTGAAATCAACAAACTCGGTGAGATAGAAATCACGGCCGTCAAACGGAAATACGTGCAATTTGTCGAGATCTTTACGGCCGTGCAGCAAGACCATGCTGCGCGCATTATGCTCGCCGGTCCTGCGCTGGATAACAGGGTAATCAAGCCCCTCTGACTCGATGATGTCAAACACCTCGGCGGGCGATGCGGGCGCAACACGGAGCGTGCGCGGGGCGCGCACACCGGGAATATCATGCAGGTACTCGGCAACCTGGTCGCGGGTCGTCTTCAGGACGGCCTCCGGGGGGTTGATCACCGGCACGCCGACGTGACGACACAGTTCCTCGCAACGTTGTAACGCCACCGGGTGCGAGTCGGCGTCGCTGATCTGGTTGAATATCAGCGTCGGCTTGCCCGGAAAACTGTAAGGCGGCTGCTTGGCATTCGGGCCATACAACAGGTAGGGCACTGCCTGAACCCGGCCAAAATCGAGGATACCGAGCACATTGCAACTGCCGTCTACATGCAGCCTCATCTGGCCCTGCTCGTCCGGGCGAACAGCTGCCACTCCCTTGTCGTTGATACCAAACGTGCACAATATAGCCATGATCAGTGATGCTTTCCTGGTCGGATTTACGGAAAAATGCCGCCGATATTCTACTCGTAAGTAAATTTGCGTGTCGCCAGCCACGCGAAAATGACCGCCGCTGCCAACAGCAACAATACGTTTGGAATGACCGATGCCCAGCCGGCCTGGAAGCTGATCAGCTTGTGCAAAGCGTCCATGGTCCAGCCAGTGGGCAGGAGTTTCTGGATGGCCTGCATCCATTGCGGTGTGACCTCGATGGGCCACCAGCACCCGCCGAGCGCGGCCAGCACATTGGCTGCCAGCACGCCGAGTCCCGCGGCTTGCGCCTCGGTACGGGCCACGGTGCCCAGCCAGAGCCCTGCCGAGGCGCAAAAACTTCCCCAGGCAATCAACACCACGGTAATCATGCCGATATCCGGACCCCAGTCCATGCTAAACAGGAATGGGCCGAATACCAGGGCCACGCTAATTTGCACAGCCGCCAGTACCATGCGTCCCTGCCATTTAC
>JABDJL010000074.1 GCA_013002505.1 Lysobacterales bacterium
GGCTGCGATCAACCCCAGAACGATTCCTCCGAGGTTGCCGAGAATAAAGCCCGGCAAGATCAGTGCAATGGATACCGGCACGGTGCGGCCTAGCAGCCCGGAGACGCGTTCTCCTGTCGTGTCGGAAAGCCCCAGGTCAAGGGTGGCGAGTTCACGCAGGTACGCCCCGTACCGAACCAGGAACGGGCGGTCATAACCCAGCTGGGATCGCAGCTCGCTGATTTGCTCGGTGGAGGGATTCTTGCCCAGCAGTTCAAAGGTCTTGTCCGGGCCAAAATAGACCATCAACAGGAAGCTGATGAAAGTCACGCCCAGCAGCAGCGGGATGCCGGACAAGAGTTTGAGGCCGATGTATTGAGACAGCTTCATTCGTTCGCTTCGCCGGCCTGATTCATATCCACGAAACGCAGGAAGAATCCGCCGACGAAGGAACGATCCGGCAGCATGACCGCGCGAGGGTTCCACAGGAATAACAATCGGCGCGACAGGCCGCTGATGGTGGCGCAATCCCTGATGAGCAACTCGTTCATTTGCCGGTACAACTCCGTTCGTTCAGCGGAAGGCAGCATCGCTGCGCTGCGGCGGTACAAGTCATCGTATTCAGGGTTATTGTAATTGGAAGAGTTCGACCCGGGTGAAGCATTCGGGCCGTAGTACAGCTGAACCGTGTTTTCAGCGTCCGGGTAGTCCATGGTCCAGCTGCTGGTGATCAGCATGACTTCGCGGTTGGAATAGGCGCGCAGGTAGTCACCATATGTTGCAAAAATGAGTGGCCGAACACGGTCCCGGGGCCAGCCAATGTCCACCATGAAACTGCGGAATTGCTCAAACATCTGGCGTTCGGTAACGCTGGAAGGAAACCCGTACTCCAGGACCGGCAGGTTCGAGGCAGTCCACTGGTGTTCTGCGAGCAGGCGCCTGGCGCCCTGGGGATCAAAAGCAACCGAGGCCCGGTCAATGGCCGGGTCGAATTCTGGTGCGACCGGCGGAATGATGCCGGGAAAAACTTCACCCATGCCAGAGAAAAAAATGTCGTTGCGCGAAGCCCAGTTGAAACCCTTGCGAATGGCGCAGCGCAGGGCCCGCTTGCGTAGGTTCTCAACCGGGTCCTCGTCATAGCCGATCGCAGGGTCATCGAGGTTGAAATTGGTGTAAACAAGGCCCGATTCGAGTGAGGATTCGAAGCGGTGACCGGCGAACTCGGGATTCAGCGTAAACGGCGTTGTACTTTCGACTACGCGTTCGAACTGGCTCACCGGCACCTTGGTAAAGTCGACATCTCCCGCCATGTAGGCGTTCCAGCGTGCGGCGTCCTCTCCGATGAAATCGATCTGCAAACGGTCCAGGAAAGGTGGCGGCCGGCCTTCCAGCGACCTCAGGCCCAGGCCATCCTGGGTAGCTGGGTCAAACCCCTCCGCGGCAAGCGAGAATGGCTGTTGCCTGAACCCGGGGTTTGGCGTCAGCACGGCGCGCGTGTTGTCGATACTCTTCAATATGAATGGGCCGGATCCCACCGGTTGGTTGGCAAACTCACCGTCGAGCGCTTCGACAACCTCCCGGGGCACGGTCGCTGAATACCCCTGGGCAAGCGTGTGTACGAGTTGTGGAAACGGCGTCAGCAACCGGATTTGCACGGTAAATTTGTCCAGCGCCAGCAGGCCCTCGACTGGCTCATCGTAGTCAGCGCCGTCTTCCTTCCACTGGTCCAGCCCCCTGATCCGGCCCTGCCATAACCAAGCGCCACGGGCCCTGGTGGCCGGATCAAAGTGCCGCTTGATTGAATATACAAAGTCTTCTGCGGTGACCGTGCGACCGCGACCGCCATCAAATGCGGCGTGATCAGAAAAGACTGCATCGTCGCGCATGCGAATGGTGTAAGTCAGCCCGTCAGCGGAGATTTCCGGCAGCTCGGCGGCAAGGTTGGGCGTGACCTCGTAAGGTCGAGCGAGGTACTTGTATCGGTACAGGGTGTCGTAAAGGTTGACCACCAGGAAATTGGCATAAATTGAAGAGGCGTGCGCGGGATCGAGCGAACCGGGCGCACCATCCATGGCGTGGCGATAGACCGCCGGGTCGTTCGCGGTGCCTTGTGGGCCAGGATCGCCGCAAGCGCCCAACAGGACGAGCAGGGCAAGACAAGATTGCCGGGCATTCATGGGGTGCAGGCTCCTCCCCTGGCATCGCTCACTTCTCAGCTTAAATCAGGGGCGGGGTTACCGCCAGAAACGCCAGTCCGGCCAGGTTATGAAAGGCGTTCTTGCGGACCTATTGTGCCTCCAGTTCTTCCAGCATGTCTTCATAGTCCGGGACTGGCGGGTCGCCGTCGTAGATCTTGAATTCCCGGTTTTGCAGCCACGCGTCACGTACCAGGGTGTATGGATCAAACGCCTCTTCGAGGGTCTGATCCTGGTTCAGAAATGCGGCGCGTGTCTGAACCAGGTCGAGAACCATCGGCGTGTACCAATGATCTTCCCGTGCAACATAGGACACAGGGTGTGCATAACCATAAAATGACTGGCCAATGCCGTCCCTGAACGTGGACGGGCCGAAAAATGGCAGCACCAGGTAGCGACTGTCTTCATAGCCCCACTTGGCCAGCGTCTGGCCGAAGTCCTCGTCATATTCGGGTATGCCCATCCGGGAGGCCACGTCAAAAAATCCGAGCAGGCCAATCGTGGAATTAACCAGGAAGCGACCGGTGTTGCGGCCGCCGTCTCTGAACTTGCCTTGCAGCACCTGGTTGATCAGTGTCACCGGGTAATCCAGGTTGCGGAAAAAGTTGCTGAAGCCGCGCTGAAACGGCTTCGGGGTGACTTTCTTGTACGTCCTGGCGACCGGTCTTGCGATATTGCGGTCCAGCGTCATGTTGAAGCTGTGAACTTTGCGGTTGAATCCCTCCCAGGGGTCATTGACCGGATCGGTATGCCTGTTCTGGGTGCCTGCGCAGGCCACCAGGAACATGCAAGCCAGCACTGTCGTGATAAACCTGGAGTGGTTGCCTTGTTGAACCTGCATCACGTATTCACCCCTTCACCGAACGCCCGTTAAGCCCAAGCAGGTCTTTGGCTTCGGAAAGATCGGCGAGCCTGATCAGGTCGTCAGGCGCATTGACAATTCGCAGTGCTTTGTGTCGTTTGTGGGCCCGCGCCTGCCATTCCAACAACAGCGCCAGCCCGGCGCTGTCGACACGCGTGACATCGGAGAGGTCGACGGTTTGAATGCCCTCGTGCAACAACGACTGCGACTCCCGCCATGTGCTGGCGACATTATCCAGCGTCAGTGTGCCGTGGAGGCTCAGTACGTTGTCATTCTCTGGTGCAGAATTCATGCTTCAGCCTGCGACGTTCAATTCACCGGAATTGAGTCGATTGATGACCGCATCGAGACCCACAGCCTTGACCTCGGGCCTGATCTGGCCCTGAAAAGAAACAATATAGGAGATACCTTCAACGACCACGTCGAACACCTTCCAGCCTTCGTCGGTCATTCTGAACATGTAATCCACCAGCGCATAGCCGCCGGATTCCAGCTTGAAGCGGGTCTTCACTTTCGTCGCCCTGGGGTTGATCTTTCCTTTCATGTCCAGTACTTCGATCTGTTCCTTGCTGCGAAATTCCACCAGGCCTGCGGCGTACTTGCTGATCAGTTGCCGGTTCATTGCGTCGGCAAATTCCTGCAATTGTTCGGGGCTGACCTGGCGCGAGTCGCGGCCCAGGATCAGGCGTGCCGAGTAGACAGCGTCCATCAGCGGCAGCAGGTCATTGCGCACAATTTCTTCAGCGATCCTGGGGTCGTCGCGTATTTCATCGCGCCGCCCGTTAATCTTCTCGAAGATGCTGCCCGCAGTAGCGCTGATCAGCGGTGAAGGATCAGTCAAATCCTGCGACTCCAGGTTACTGCTGAACAGCAAGCCCAATGACACCATGATCAGTCCAAGATAATTCATTCCGGTGACGCTCCTTCGCTGTCAGTATCGCTATTGGTATTAAAGAGGAACTTGCTTACCAGCTGCTCCAGCACTACGGCAGACTGGTTAACAATAGTTTCATCCCCATCCTGAAGGACCTCGATATCGGCGCCAGGTTCCAGTCCCACGTAGCGGTCTCCGAGAACACCGCTGGTCAGAATCGCGGTGCTGCTGTCGGCCGGTATCTCGTTAAACCGGTTATCTATTCGTAATCGCACCACTGCTTCAAATGTGGCCGGGTCCAGCGTAATCGTCTCAACCAGCCCTACCGTGACACCACCGATCTTCACCGGCGCACGAACTTTGAGGTCGGCCACATTGGAGAAGCGTGCCGAAACAAAATAGGCTTCGTCGCCAATTTCCTGTCCATAGTCGGTAGCCTGGGTGGCAAGCCACAACAGTGCCGCCACGCCGAGCGCGAGGAAAACGCCAGAAGCCAGTTCTACCTTGTAATTGGGTCGCATAATTGCTCCAGTCCTGTCACTTGGCTTTCAAGCTCAGGCAAAGAAAGAGGTCATGATGAAATCGAAAATCAGTATCAGCACCGAGCTGAGTACCACCGTATTTGTTGTTGCTGTGCCGACACCGGCGCCGGTCGGCTGAGCGTTGTAGCCAAAGTAAACCGCGATCAGGCTGACCAGTCCGCCGAATACCATGCTCTTGTAAATGCCGCCCATGAAATCTTCGCCAAAGTAAACGCTGGTCTGCAACTTGCTCCAGAAGATACCCGGATCCAGGCCCATGACACCAATTGAAAACACGACGGAGCCCATGATGGCCAGCGCATTGAACATGGCCGTCAGCAGTGGCACTGATATCACGCCGGCCAGGAAGCGGGGCAATGCGATGCGTTGTATCGGGTCGATGGCCATCAGTTCCATGGCATCAATCTGGCTGGTGGCGCGCATCAGTCCGATTTCAGCTGCCACGGCGGTGCCGGCCCGGCCAGCGAACAACAACGCGGTCAACACCGGCCCCAGTTCCCTGAACAGGGATTTACCGACCAGCAGGCTGACCTGGTCCGAGGCGCCGAACTGCTGCAGCGCGTTGATGGCCTGAAGCGACAAAACCATGCCTACGAAAAACCCGCAGATCATGATGATGACCAGGGAACGGGCACCCACCAGGTAAGACTGCTGCATCGTGCTGCGCATTAAACTGGCTGACAAGCGCAGCCCGGCCAGCATGCGCATCAGGAACACGCCGATTCTGCCGGCCTGCACCAATGGCGCGGTGATATTTTGAATGCTTGTATTCATCAGCCGAGCAGGCTCCAGTTTTTTCCGCTGGCGTCGTAGTGGAATGGAATGGGGCCATCCACTTTTCCGTTCATGAACTGGTCCACGGCCGGATCTTCGCTGCTGCCGAGATCCCCCGGAGGGCCTTCCCCGGCAATCTTGCCTGCGGCGATGATGTAGCAGAAATCGACCAGTTTTTTCATTTGGGCCACGTTATGTGTCACCACGATGCTGGTAAGACCGAGTGAGTCATTGGTTTCCCTCATTAGACGACTCACGGTGGAAATAGCAATCGGGTCGAGCCCGGCCATCGGTTCATCAAACAGGACAATTTTCGGGTCGAGGACGACAGCGCGCGCCAGGGCGACGCGCCTCGCCATGCCCCCGGATAATTCGTGGGGCATCAAATCCTCGGTTCCGCCCAGGCCAACCGAGTGCAGCTTGGCCATTACCAGCCTGCGCAACACGGGCTCCGGCAGATTGCTGTGTTCCCGCACCGGCGTGGCGACGTTTTCGAACACCGTCAGGTCAGTGAAAAGGGCACCGTTCTGGAGCAGAACACCGACGTCCTTGCGAAATTCATGCAGCGCTTTTTCTGACATCTCGGACACCATCGTGCCGTTGACCTCCACGCTGCCCGAGTCGGGTTTTAACTGGCCGCTGATCAGTCTGAGGATGGTCGTTTTACCGACCCCGCTGGGACCCATAATCGCCACGATCCCACCGCGCGGTATGTCCATGCTGACGTCGTCAAGAATGACGCGGCTGCCGCGGCGAAAAACGAGATTCCGGACACGGATGATTGGATCGTTCGGGTTCATGGCCATGTTGCAGTTGCAGCCCGCGGGGGCGTGATGTCTCCCTGTTAAAGTCCAGCCCTGATTAAGAACCGCTTAGCGGACCAAATCTGACAAGCCGGCAGATCGGGCATTTTAATCTTTATTGGACAGCAATGAAGGTGTCGAAGGTAATCCGTGTGTCACGAGCGACGTACCGCCGGTGCGATGTGCGCCCTGAAATGCGCGGTGAGGGGGTATTTTCTGTTTATTTTTCAAGCGCATATAAAAACGGAGGAGGCTTGCGCCTCCTCCGTCGTCGGTAAACATTGGAACTCCGCTTATGGAGGACTGCAGATCGCTCCAGGCCTTTCCAACTTCGTCTGGCTCCGCATTCGTTCTGCACTTCGGTTGCCAGTCGCGAGCCTTACCGCCCGCCGTTCTTTCTCGACGCTTTCGCGTCTATCTCAAGGGATCGCGCTTCCCTCTCGAGTCACCCATTTGGTACGACCGCTTCTAAGGCAGAACCCGGTCCGGGCGACACGCCTAGTACCACTCAGGCGCTGGCCGTTTCTTCCACCCCCTGTCATCTGGCGGGTCGGCCTTCTGACAGTCTCGCGTTCCGTTCGTTTCCAGTCTCGCGACCTTCTTCTCTCTTTCCGCGAACCCGGCCTTGCGGCTGGTGGGTTTCATCTAACGGGGGATCTAAGTTACTCCCGGGCAGTGGTGATGTCAAAGGCAAAAAACCCTCATTTACTGGTGACATTTCATTTCTCACTTCACCAGAAAATTACAAGTTTATGAATTAAGGGAGAACATCATTTTTTGGGTAAAAAAAAATTTGCGATGAACCGAATCAAGTTGCTCAAAATTGAATCAACCCTCTTGCGACTTTGTCACCAAGCGGAAATTTTCTTGTTACCCGGAGTAAAAAAAGAGGCCGAAAAACCGGCCTCTTTTGGTGGAAGATAAATAAAATCAGAGCAATTCTGCAAGCAGGTAGAGCACTGCGGTCAGCAAGAAACCCATGTGGATGACTCCCTTGACGCTGGTCATCGGTCCGGTCTTTCCGAAAATGGCATTCAATTCCAGCGCGATGATCAGGCCGAAAATCGATGCCAGTGCAGGCACGCCTGCCGAGTGCACTACGGTTTGAAGGCCACCCAAGTGATTACTTGCCGCCATGAAGAACAGCATGGGAATCGAGAACAGGGTGTTGGTGCGCGAAGCCAGGCCCGCTTTCGCCAGCGCCGATCCGGCGTCGGGCAGGGCGTCGCCGCCGTCAGCGACGGCCTGGGCGGACGCGATAACGATTTTCTGATTCGGCCAGATAATCATCCAGACATTGAGGAACATCAGGGTTCCGAGAACGGCGCCGATTGAAATACCCAGCCCGGAAATATGGCCGAGGTTCGGTAACACCGCCATCATGGCCGCACCACTGAGGAACGTGAACATGGCGCCCCATCGGAACCACCACAGTGCATTCGGCACCAGCTTTCGAATTACATCAGACTTTGCTGCACCGTCCGCTTCCTTGAAATACTCGCCCTGGACAAAGTTGAAGTAATAAAGCAAGCCGATCCAGGTCACCCCTGCCAGCAAATGGATCCAGCGCAACAGAAAATGCAGTCCCGCTTCATTGAATAGTGATAATTCCACCTTGGTACCCTCCCGAATTTATGATGTTTTCAGTATGTGTTTTGACGGCCAGGCCGCTTAACCCAATAGGGTACTCCAGATCGTGTCTTACAGAAACTGATCACCTTCGGAATTACGCAGACGCCCGCCAGCGGTGTCAACGGCAACCGGGTTCGGTGCATAATACGGGCGGGGCATGCGCCCCGGGGGATGACCAGGGCCTGATGATCAATTCCAACGAGCACAACGCAACTCTCGAGGCAAAAGCAGTGAGTTCAGCGACGGCTGAAGCGACTGTCAAGGAACCGCTTTGCTATCCGCAACCGCTGGATGCCATCGTTCTTGCCGGTACACATCGAAATCCAAAGCGCTTGATTTCAGGCCGCAACAAGGCCTTTCTCGACATCGCAGGGCGGCCACTGGTGCGCCACGTGGTTGATGCGCTGCTCGAGGCGCAAAATATTGACCAGGTTTTCGTGGTGGGTCCGGTCAAGCAACTTGGCCCGGCCCTGGGTGGCACACCTTCGAGGGTTCACATGGTTAAGCAGCAAGGCAAGATGCTGACCAATACCTGGGCCGCCATCTATGCTTCCGAGGCGCGGCACGCCGGTCGTGCCGAGGAACAGGTCCACAAGCGCCCGTTACTGATCATCTCCTGCGATCTGCCACTGGTTTCCGGCGATGCCGTTGATGATTTCATCGCCCGCTGTGCCGCCCAGGACAAGGAGCCTGGTGAACCGGTATCCATGTTGGTCGGGGTGGTGGAGGAACAGGGCGTTACGCCCTTCTACCCCGACCGCCAAAACGACGGAATCATGCGGCCCTACGTGGAGCTGGCATTCGGCCGCGTTCGGCTAGCGAATATCTACGTTGCCCGCCCTCGCCACCTGTCGCACCAGGAATTTCTGCAGACGGGGTTCACTTTCCGCAAGGCGGTGGACTGGCGCAACGTCGTCAAGCTGGCATTCAATGTGCTCAGGCAGCCGGGGGGCTGGGGTGCTGCGTGGATGACGTTGCGCATGCAGTTGGCGCTGATGCTGTCGCGCGGTAAAGGGCGGCTTTACCGCAAGCTGAGAGCGGGCAATACAAAGGAGCGCGTGGAAAAAGCAGTGGGCGATGTGCTCGGCGGATCCATTCGCATTGTCACGACGCCGTTCGGTGGCCTGAGCCTCGACGTCGATGACGAACAGGACTACCAGGTTCTCAAGGATCGCTACGACGACTGGATTGCGCTCCACGAAGCGACCCCCAGCTTGCTGCGCAACCAAGATGGCAAGCACCGGTAAGAAGATCGTGCGGCCTCCATTTGTCGTGGTGCGCAATGCGCTCGATCCGGAATTGAATCAAAGACTCAAAGCGCAGTTGCTGGAATTGAGTAAATCAGAGTCAGATGCAGGCAGCAATAAACCTTCCGGTAAATCGTTTTTCGATAATAAGTGGCTTTCCAGGAATGATCTTCATCAGCGGGGCTTCGCCGACTTTAACGCCACGGCACAGCATATTGAGCGCCTGGTCAATGGCGTGGCCCGTTCCAGGAGACCACTGGCCGTAAATTCAATGTGGGCCATCGTCAGCCGCTCTGGCATGGCCGGGAAAAGGCACATGCATACCGATGCCATGTCTATTGCCTATTACGTGGACCCGGGCCGGAGCGGAAATGGAAATGGTGGGGAAATTTGTTTCTACGCAGATGCCGGCGACAGAAAAAAAGTAAGCCACATGTTTGTTCCCGAGTACGGCGCGATGGTGATGTTTCCAAGTCGCATGTTTCATTCGGTCAATCAATATGAAAGCAGCCAGCCCAGAATCGTTATTTCGGCAAACCTGGCCTGAGCGCCGAAGCGCCGAAGCAGGATCTGAATCAGCACTGCTTAATTGACTGCTAGCCAAATACAGCTCAGGCCCGAATCAGCGCCAGTGACAGCCATGGCCAGAACGTGATCAGCGCCACTGATACCAGCAAGAAAAAGAAAAACGGCAGCGTCGCAACATACAGCGTCAGGATGGGCTTTTCGAACCGGTAACTGGCGATAAACAGGTTCAGGCCCACCGGTGGCGTGATGTACCCCAACTGCATCGTGGCGAGAAAAACAATACCCAGGTGCACCGGGTGCACACCAAATTGCTGGGCGATCGGCAGAATCAGCGGCACGACCAGAACAATGGCCGAGAAGATATCGAGGATCGCACCCAGGACCAGCAGAAACAGCAGCAACAGCAAAAGAAAACCGAGTTGGCTGTCAATAAAGCCGCCAATCCAGGCCAGCAGTTGCTGCGGCACGCCGGCGTCTATCATGTAATTGGTCGAGGCGAGTGAAACACCCAGGATTAC
>JABDJL010000159.1 GCA_013002505.1 Lysobacterales bacterium
GGGTGAATTGGCCCCTTATGACACCTGGCTGAAGGAAAGCGAACAAATCAAGGCCGAACGGGCCGAGGCTCAAACGGATTCCTGACCCGCAAATTCGCCTAGAAAAATTTCAGTCCCAGGGCAATTAGCGTGCCGATCACCAGTGTGGCATTGGCCAGTAGTGTCATTGCCATTCCTGGAACCCTTGAATCCGGCTTGGTCAGGTATTCATGGGAGAAGAGCAGGCGGCCGATCAGAAACAGGGCTGCAGGAACCCAGACCCATTTCTGGCTGACGTAGTACGCAAACGCGTAGGTCCCGGGTATGAAGATCACCAACTGTTCCATGGTGTTCTGCTGCACGCGGAAGCCTTTTTCAAACATTTCGTCGCCGGTGCATTTGGGTGCGTCCACCTTGTACTTGCCTCGCCATGCGCCGACACGTCCGGTGAAGTAAAAATATTCGACCAGGGCCAGCATCACGATCAGGGTTGCGGTTTCCATGGTTGGGCTCCAGCGTTGATTGGCCCACGAGTTTCGGTCGAACGGTGTTCGAGGTCAACTTTGAAGTGGCGCATGGAAGCACCACCTTGCTCATAAACTACTCGCGCTGGTCGCCGTGCACCCAGATGACCTCTGAACCGCCGTCATGACGGGCCAGCACGCGCGCCATCACAAACAGCAGGTCAGACAGGCGGTTCAGGTAACGCAGGCTCTCGGCATTGATGTCTTCTTCGCGGTCCAGGGTAACCAGACCGCGTTCTGCCCGGCGGCAGATGGTGCGCGCCAGGTGACAGCGCGCCGCCGCTTCCGAACCGCCCGGCAGAATAAAATCCTTGAGTGGTGGCAGGTCAGCATTGAAACCGTCGAGATCGTTTTCCAGTTGCGTGACATACCCAGCGGGAATCAGCGTCACGCCGGGCATGCACAGCTCACCACCGAGGTCGAAGAGCTCATGCTGAATGCGGGTCAGGCATTCAAAAACCGGTTCCGGCAGGTTGCACGACAGCAATAAGCCGATGGCGCTGTTGACCTCGTCGACGTTACCGAAGGTATCGACGCGCAGGCTGTCCTTGGAGACGCGTTCGCCATCGCCCAGGCCAGTGGTGCCCTGATCGCCCGTGCGGGTATAAATTTTGGAAAGTCGGTTACCCATCAATGAATGCTTCTGATCATGTGGCGCGGAATAATATCACGTTGCTGGATAAGCAAATTCCAAGGTGCATTTCATTTCCGGAGCACCCAGCCACCCGGTGTGCGGCGGTAACGACCTTATTGCGCCGGCACAAACTCCTCGAGCACGGCCGCGCGCAGCAGGTCGGGTGGCAGCAGGCCCTGTTCCAGTACAAAATCGTGATACTTGCGCTGATTGAAGCGATCACCAAGTGCCATCTCGACTTCGGTACGCAGGCGCTGCAGGTTGCGGTAGCCGTAGTAATAGGCCGTGGCTTGTCCGGGCAACAGGAACGCGTAACGGTCGGCTTCTGACTTGGCCATCGCAGGCGACAGGCCGATCTGTTCGACCATGAACGCTTGTGCTTCGGCGGGCGTAATGTGGCCGAGGTTGACCATTGGATCGAGGAACATTCGAGCCGCGCGCTGCAAGCGCGCCATCAATGTAAACAGCTGACCATCGAGGGGCAGGTGTTCCATCATGATGGCCTCGGCATACAAGCCCCAGCCTTCGACATTGGCGCTGTTGAAAGCGTAAGTTGAGCGCGCCAGCGAGGTGCCGTTCTCGACCAGCGCGGCAAACTGCATTTCATGCCCTGGACGGGCCTCGTGCACGGTCAGCGCCCAGGTTACCGCGTCGTGACTCCAGTCATTCATTTGCGCTTCCTCGCCCTCGGCCGACGGGTTTTTCTGGACCAGCACGAACTCGCCGTACTGGCCGGTGTTGCCAATCAGTTGCGGCGGGCTCATGAACGGCGCCGGGATGCTGGCTGATTCTGCCTCGGTGGCCAGGCGGATCGAAGCGGCGCGATCCGGCAGCGTGACGATGTCATTATTGCGGATCATTTCCTCGACAGCGGCGAGCCGCTCATTGTAGATGTCGAGAATCTGGTCCGGTGCAATCTGGTTCTTTTTAAGTTCGGCCATGACGTGCATGAGATCGCCGTTTTCCCAGCCGCGTTGTCCGGCGATCTGTCGCGCCACTGAGCGCATCTGCGACTTGATTTCCTGGAAACCGAACTGGGCGTCACGGATCAGTTCCTCGGGGGTCGCGCGTACGCCGAAATTCTTAAGGTTGTCTGCATAAAGCGCTGTCGGAAGGCGGTGATCTTCGCGTGCCCGGGGCAGCATTTCTTCGCGCATCCAGTCGGCATAATGAGTCAACTGGCTGTTGAGCAATTGCAGGTCTTCTTGCCAACCCTCAAGACCGGAGGCCATGAACAACTGCTCCAGGCCCTGGGTGAAACGCGGTACGTTGCCCAGGTCACGTTCGACCTGGCCCTTGAATGGACCAATAAGGCCAGCCTCGTCGAAGCGCTCGCTGCTGCGAGCCTTGGCCAGCTCGGTAATGGCCGTATAGCCTTCGGCCTGACCGGTGTACTTTTTCAGCCTCACCAGCGCTGCCGAATAACGTTCCGGGTCGCTGCGTGGATCGAGAATGGCGCGGAAGCCAAAAAACAGGTTTTGTGGAATGTTGAAATAGGGAATCTGGTGCTTGTTGGCCAGTTCCGCCGACTCGATACCATCCGACAAGGCTTGCGACAGTATTTGCAGGTCCTGGATGACCTTCGGGTGTTCTGCTGTTCGCAGCCTGTCCTCGACCATGGCAAGCAATTCACGGTTGGTCCGGGTAGTTCTTTCGAACAGGTTTGGTCCAAGGTCGCTGACACCCTCGTCGAACTCCGTCACACCCAGGCTCGATGCGCCTTCAGGCGTGTAGACAGCTTGCGCATTCAATACGGCACGGGTGTGTTGGTCGCTGGTTTCAACCCAATCCTGTGCCGAGGCGGCGATCGAACAGATGCTGGTTATGGCCAGCGCTGTGAGTCTAAAAACTGTTTTCATGTCCAGTTTCCTGCAAACAAAAGTGTGCGAACAATAAGCCAAAGCAAGCGGGCCAGCCAGCGGCAAAAGTCATGGTAATGAGCCTGGGTTCAGAAACGATACAGTGCTTCGATACGCAGCACGGTCACGTGGTAATCGGGGCTGTCCTGGCCAAACGCGAGTATGGCGGGGATGCCGTCAGTGCCCAGGCCGTCAACCTGCCAGTCGCTGCTGGAATAACTTTCCTGCTCTGCAGACAAGATCCAGTTCCAGTGGTCGCCGTGGGCATACGTGGCGCGGATGCGCGCATTTCGCAAGCGGGTCCTGATGGACGGAAAAGGTGCCTCCTTGTTGCCGCCGGTGGTTCTGATGTTTCCTTTTGATTCAGCCGAAACCAGCTCCAGGTCCAGCTCCAGGGTTTCGCTGATCTGGCCAGCAAATCCTGCGCCAAGGGTAGTGAACTGGTCAGCGGTATTTGCCCGCCACGCTGATATTCCGGCGCCGGCGATTCTGGAATCAATATCCTCGAGGCTGGCAAACCCGTAAATGCTCCAGTCTTTCGTCGGGTTGTATGCCAGGTCGAAGTTGAAGGACTCATCCCGGCTGTACTGTAAGCCCAGCAGCGAGGCTTCATAGTCGTTGTCAGAAACATGCCAGCTGAGGCTGGCGCTCAGCGGCAGGGCCGGCGCGATATCCAGCTCGAATATGGCTCGCCTGCGGTCCATGGCGGCCAGGTTGAATTTACGCATCAGCGGATTTTCCTGCAGGCCGGGGTCATTGACGCTCAGGTAAGGGGATGCATCGCGATTGGTGTTCTCCAGCCGCAGCCGCAGTTGCGCCGACGACCAGCCGTTGAAGCCGGCCTCGAACCACAGGCTGTCATCCTCGGTTTTGCGCACCGACTGGAGGCTGCGTTGATGTTCGCGCCGCCCAAGGCCGGCACGCAGGCGGAGCGATCCCGGTACGCGCCAGGCCAGTTCCGCCCTGTAGTGTTTGCGCTCAAAGGAGTAGGGCCGGTTGGGTGTTTCAGGCCGGATCGCGAGGTCCGTAATGACCGGTGTGTACAGGTCCACGGGCGTGCGGTTATCCCGTTCATCAATACGAATGCTGGCGGTAAGATCCAGCCTCGGGCCAAGGCGCGCTGACAGGCGCGAAGCCAGGCGCAGGGAGTCACTGTCAATCTTTTGCGCCAGCTGTTCCCGAGGCAGCGGAATATTTTCGAAATCAGGGTTAATTGAATAGGGCAATAATGCGCCATCCTGGCGTATGGAGCCCCTGGATGCGCTGCCGGAAATTTTGATACCGTCAGCTGGGCGGAAGGCCCCGCTGAGGGTCAGTTGCCTGAATTCGCTGTCTGGCTCCAGTGCCGAACGCAGGAAGTGTGTGCTGCCGAGCGGTGCAAATGGGTTTTGAATGGTGATTGCAGCATTCTGGTTATTGAATACCGAACTGGTGAAACCGATACGCAAGTGCTTGTGGTCTGCCGACCAGGAAGCTGCCAGGTCTACGCGGTCATTGTTAAAGTTTACCGGTGCCGGTACATGGGAAGAGTTCAGGGTCAGGACACCCGCGGCAAAGGGCCGGGTCCCGTCTTTTTGAAAATGGCGATAGTCGGCCTTCAGCGACCAGGCGCCGGGCAATTTCAGATCCAGCCCGGTGCTGAAATTTTTCCGAACGGTTTGCAGGGCAAGCGGCGAGAGGGCGCTGTTCAACGCTGTAAATCCGGAGGTCTGGCTGGCGTTGACCCAGTTTGCCGGCAAGGTAAGCGTTGGGCTTCCGGGCCCGGTAAATGGCGTTGAGCTGTTAAAACCGCGCAACTTGGCTATTTCCCGGTAGGCGATGCGCAGCTGGTATTTACCCTCGAGGCCGCCGCGCGCCTTGAGCATTCTCCGCTCGGTGCCCAGGTCATGGGCTTCGAACTCGAGCCAGTGCCCCCGCCCGTTTCGGTAAGCCAACGCGCCTCCCAGCGAGGGAAACAGGCCGCTGTTGTTGATGCCCCGGTAATCCACAAACCTGGTTGGCGCCTCGCTGGCCCATCCGGCGCCGAGGGTTAGGGACCCGAACCAACCCGAGGCATAAGTACAGAAATTGCACTGCCATGTATCCGTCTCCTGGGCCATGGCGGCGTGACTGCCCGAGACCAGCAATAAAACAGTCGCAAATATGTGTATGCACCTCATGTCAGCGATGCAGCGTGGTGCCGGAAGGGTGGTTGGAGCCATGCACCTGTGAATGGCAATTCAGGCAGGCTCGACCCAACAGGAAACGGTTGCGGGCGCTGTCTTCAACGGCTTCGCTGGAAAGGGCAAGGCTCGGATGACCTGCTGCCGCGTGACATTGCTGGCACAAAAGAGGCGCACGCCGGGTCAGCAGGGGCGCATGATTGCTGCCATGCGGGCGGTGGCACAGCGAGCAGTCTTCAGCGGCCGGCGCATGTTCCCACAGGTAGGGCCCCTGTTTTTCTGCATGACAGGTGTAGCAGGTCTCGTTCACAGTCGGCTGTTGCAGCAGGAAATCGTGTTCGCCATTGTGCGGATCATGGCAGTCGCTGCAGGTCATGCTGCCGAATCGCAAAGGGTGGCTGCTGGGTTTGAGCACGTCGGCGCGTTTTTGGGAGTGGCAATCGAAACAGACCTGCTGCTGTGCCTCATGGTCCAGCACCGGGTCACGTTCGACGTGCACCTGGTGGCACGCTGCGCAGGGCAGATCGGAAGCCTGGTGGGCGCTGCCATCCCAGCCGAGCCTTCCATGCGTCTGGTGACAGCCCAGGCAGACCTGGTTTTGCTCGGCCGGCGGATTCGGTGAGTCGACACCAAACACCACGGGCGGCAGACCCGGTTCACCACGTTGCTGGGCATAAACGTGGTCGCGCCCAGGTCCATGGCAGGTTTCGCACTGTTTATCTGAAAAGGGCGCTGCGGGATCCAGGCGGGATGCGTGGCGGGTCATGAAAATGGGCGTTGCATCAAGCGGCATGCCCGCCGCATGGCAGGGCAGGCAACTGTCTGCGCCGAGTTCGCTGTATTGCCCGGCCGGCAGGGGGTCTGCAATGTGCAGGGCGAGCAGCAAAACCGCGTATTTCCACCGCGGCCCGACCGGGATGGGGTCAAGAAATGTGGTCAGCGCTTTCCCAAGAGAATCCTCCTTATTTCCCGATCATCGCAAGGCTGGAGCTCCAGGCCCGCTTATTGCAATTCGCCGGGATCACCTTATAGTGACCCTTTTTTTGCCGGAGAGCATTCATGCCACAGAAAACGCCTCTATACCAGGCTCACGTTGACGCCGGAGCACGGATGGTTGATTTCGGCGGCTGGGATATGCCGATCAATTACGGCTCCCAGATCGAGGAGCATCACCAGGTGAGGCGCGATGCAGGGATGTTCGATGTTTCGCACATGACCGTCGTTGACCTGCACGGAGCGAGGTGTCGCGCGTTTCTCAGCTACCTGTTGGCGAACGACGTGGCAAAGCTCAAGATTCCCGGTAAAGCGCTCTACTCGTGCATGTTGAATGACGAAGGCGGCGTGATCGACGACCTGATTACTTATTTCATTGATGAAGAGAATTTCCGCCTGGTGGTCAACGCTTCGACACGCGAAAAAGACCTCGCCTGGGTCAACAAGCAGGCTCCGGAATACGGGGTCGCCGTTGCGGAGCGTCCGGAACTGGCCATGATTGCCGTGCAGGGTCCCGCCGCGCGCGAGGCATTGGCTTCCCTTGCACGGGCCGAGGACCGTGAAGCGATCATGGCCCTGTCTCCATTCAGTTCCGGCAGTTTCGGTGACTGGTTTGTCGCCCGCACCGGCTACACCGGCGAGGACGGTTTTGAGCTTACTTTGCCGGGTGAGCATGCCGACGGGCTTTGGCGCCGCCTTGCAGACGCGGGGGTTAAGCCTTGCGGCCTCGGTGCACGCGACACGCTGCGCCTGGAAGCAGGAATGAACCTGTACGGCCAGGACATGGATGAAACGGTCACGCCGCTCGAATCTGGGCTGGGGTGGACCGTGGCGATGAAAGACGATCGCGCCTTCATCGGCCGGCGAGCGCTCGAAGAACAAAAAGCTGACGGTGTGCCGCGCAAGCTGGTCGGGATCGTGTTGCTCGGTCGTGGAGTAGTGCGGCCCGGCAATACCGTGCACACGGACAGTGGCGAGGGTGTGTTGACCAGCGGCAGTTTTTCGCCGACCCTGCAACGCGCCATTGGACTTGCGCGCGTGCCTGCTGACGCGCAGAGCGGATGCCAGGTCGATGTGCGTGGAAAAATGCTCGATGCAAAAATCGTGCGTCCGCCCTTCGCTCGCGCCGGAAACGTCTGCAGCGGGATCATCTGAACTTGATTGCAGATGTTTACGCGGTACATACCTGTTCCTATAATTCGCTCCAACGGTGGGAGAAACTGAAATGAGCAGCGTTCCTTCAGAACTGAAATACACGGAGTCCCATGAGTGGATCGGCGTCGAAGCGGACGGTTCGGTTCGCATTGGGATTACAGGCCACGCCCAGGAACAGCTCGGTGACCTTGTGTTCGTCGAGTTGCCTGAACAGGGCGAGCGCCTGGACCAGGGCGAGTCCTGCGCTGTGGTTGAATCCGTCAAGGCGGCAAGCGACATATACGCGCCGATTACCGGACAGGTCGTTGCCGTCAACGAATCGCTGGACGATGATCCTGGTTTGATCAATTCAGACCCCTATGGAGATGGCTGGTTGTTCTCGGTGAGTCTCGATGACGTTTCTGAGCTTGAAGGACTGATGGATGCCGAGGCCTACGAGGGAACGCTGGATGACTGAAGCCTGGCGCCATTGAATTGTAAAAAAAGCCCGCTGACGCGGGCTTTTTTGTGGCTGCATCCGGCTATGACCCACCTTGCATTTCGGCGTTAAGCGCCTCGCAGACCGGGATGTTGTCCGGTGCTGCTCGCGTCAGCGTCATTTGGCCGGAAATCCCGAGACCGGGAAAGTCATAGGTCACGATCGCTTCGTTGCAGTGGTTGAAGACAATCGTCATGGTGCCGTAATTGGTGTCCTGGGTCGCCAGGGGGTCGGATGCGTTGAAAATGCCGCCGGTCGTCAATTCGATGTTCAAATCAACCGTGTTGCCCGGACTGAATAGCCCACTGGCGGTTACCCAGCGATGGTCATGCGCACCAAAAGTCGCGGTGTCTTCGCCCGCCGGAAGCACCGAGTCAAAAGTAAACCACGACAGGAAAAGCAAGCCGATATCGGGAAAGACGGTGAAGAAAAGTCCCTGGAACGCCGCATCGGCGTTGACCCAGGCATCGTTGAGGCCGGAGTTGATAAAAAACTCGCCGACAAACTGCACGATGTCCGCATCGGTCAGTTCATTGTTCCCCGAATTAGTATCAGAAAAATTCAGGGTCACTCCGATTACGTAATTACCGGGTGGTATCGAAGCGGGAATGGCGATGGTTGACTGGTCGTTAACGCTGCCGCCCTGGGGAACATTGGCAATGTTTTTTGTGCCAATCAGGACCGCATCGCCCGGTATGGACTGCAGCGATATTTCACCCGCTTGCACCGAACCGCCGCCGGGCTGGGCGAAGAAGTCGAGTGACGTGGCGCCACTGTCGGCATCACCAGTATTCTGTATGGTCGTGTTGAACGTTACTTCCTGGCCGGCCGAGAATGGCCCATTGCCGGCGCTGAATGCAGTGACGGCGAGTTCCGCGGCAGACATGTTGCCGCCCTCGACCGTGATCGTGCCCTGCATTGAGCCGGGGTGAATGGTGCACAGGTAGCCAAATGATCCCGGGTCGTTGAACACCACTTCGAATGTGAAACTCGATGCCGTGGCAGAAGGTACCCACGCGTCATCGCTTGACGTCACGTTGTGAATGGCGCCGCCAGTGGCATTGATCCACCTGACCGTGTCGCCAACTTCAATCGTCAGTTCGCTGGGGCTGAAAAAGTTGTCGCCAACGGTGACTTCGTGGATGGCAGCCCACGCGGCGTGGCTGCTTAAAAAAAGAAATGCCGTGCAAACGAGTCTTGCGACATCGCGCCGGAGACGGAATCTCATGCTTCACCTCCAAGGTTCGTGAACAATTCTCTCCCTCTCGCAAGACACAGACCCGCAAGGCACACGAAACCTTACGTACTACCCCGATAACGCGTCAGTAACGAATGCCCAGCGCCCGGTAAACGAACGCCATTAGCCAGGCCGGGCCGATCAGCAAAAACTGTACGTCCTTGAAAAAGGAAGGGCGCTTGCCTTCGATGGCATGGCCGATGAATTGCAAAATCCACGCGACCACGAAAACGGCCAGTGCAATTTGCCAAAGCGGCCGGGAACTGAGTTGAGGCATCAATACCGTCAGCTGGATCATGAACAGGTTGAAAATCATCAGCCCCGCGCCGAGACTGAGCGACAAGCGGAACCAGTAGATCTGCGCAAGCACCAGTACCAGTACTGCCCAGTTGACCGGCATAAAATCGACGCCGCTTTCAAATGGAAACGGTATCGACCACAGCAGCGCAATGACGGTCCACACGATGGCCGGTACGGCAAGCCAGTGAATGGCCTTGTTGAGCGGATTCTGGTGGCTCTCGCCGTACTCTTCCAGCAGCTTATCGATCGATCTCATGACGATGATTCTAATCGAATGCGCCTAACCGGCAAGTAAACGGCAAACCTCGGCATACTTGTCGGCTGTGACCTGGATGACCTCCTCCGGCACGTGCGGGCCGGGCGCCGTCTTGTCCCAGTCCAGCGTTTCCAGGTAGTCCCGGATATATTGCTTGTCATAGCTGGGCGGGCTGCTGCCC
>JABDJL010000161.1 GCA_013002505.1 Lysobacterales bacterium
TCAAGCTGGACAGCCTTGATACCGGGCCTGGAAACCAGGACGAAGCATCGTGAACCCCCGGCTGCTTATCCTGGCCCTCGCTTTACTGCTGGTGCTGGGCGGTTGCAGTTGGATCAAGAGTTGGGGCGATGATGAGATCGAGCCTGGCGATCCGCTGCCCCTGGTTGAATTCACACCGACTTTGCAAACCCGCAAGCTCTGGTCCGTACGGGTTGGCGATGGCATTGGCCGGCAACGCACGCAACTTCGGCCAATCCTGTCCAACGGCATCATCTACGCGGCGGACTATCGTGGCGTGCTGACTGCGATCAATGCAGAATCGGGCCGCAAGCAGTGGGAAGTGGAAACCGAGTTGCCGTTTTCCGGTGGGCCGGGACTCAGTGGCGACATGTTGATGCTGGGATCGCAGGACGGTGAAGTTTTCGCGTTTGATTCCGGTAACGGAAATCGCCTGTGGACCGCACAGGTAACTTCTGAAGTACTGGCCCCGCCAGTAGCACAGGACGGTATCGTTGTCGTGCGCAGCATTGATGGACGCGTTTTCGGGCTCAACCAGGCGAATGGAAAAAGGATCTGGATTTATGACCACAGCGTTCCCTTGCTGACCCTGCGCGGCAACTCCAGGCCGTTGGTGCGTGCCGGTATCGTGTTCCTCGGTTATGACGGCGGCGAGGTGGTCGCCCTGAGGCTTGATGACGGAACGCTGGTCTGGGAACAGAAGGTGGTTTCCACCGAAGGACGCTCGGAACTGGAGCGGCTGGCCGATATCGACGGGCAACTGGTTTACGTTGCATCCGACCTGTTGGTCTCCAGCTACAAGAACCGGCTCGCATCTCTGGCTGCGGATTCGGGGCGCCTGCTGTGGTTCAAAGACGTGTCGTCCGCCACCGGCGTTACCATAGACCGCATCAACCTGGCGGTCAGTGACCGTGACGATCACATCTGGTTATTGGACCGGCGCAACGGTTCCACGATCTGGAAAATGGATCAGCTCGAAAATCGTGGGTTGACGCGCCCTGCATTCATTGGAAATTTCCTGGTGGTTGGCGATTTCGAGGGTTACCTGCACTGGATCAGCATTGGTGAGGGCAGCTTTGCCGCCCGCCAGAAGGTTGGAAAACACGGTTTTACGTCAGCGCCGCTGATCGCCGGTAACCGCGTGTATGTTCTTGATCGTGGCGGGGAGCTTGCGGCTTATGCCGCGGGCGGTGGTGGCTGAATGTTTCTGCAGAATCAGCAGAGGGGCGCCGAGGCGCCCTTTTTATTGCCGTTTGCATATACCCGGTATGCCCTGAACCGTTAAACTTTGCGCCATGCTTCCCGTAGTTGCCATCGTAGGCCGGCCCAATGTCGGCAAGTCAACATTGTTCAATGCCCTGACGCGCACCCGTGATGCCCTGGTGGCCAACATTCCCGGGGTCACGCGTGATCGACAGTACGGCATTTGCCAGGTTGGCAAGAACAGCTGCGTGCTGGTCGATACCGGTGGCCTGGTCAGCCAGGCGGAAGGGATCGACTACCTGACAGCCAGGCAGGTTCACCAGGCGATC
Source organism: Lysobacterales bacterium (assembly GCA_013002505.1). Lineage (GTDB taxonomy): Bacteria > Pseudomonadota > Gammaproteobacteria > Xanthomonadales > SZUA-36 > JABDJL01. The sequence goes on from JABDJL010000161.1 coordinate 1,551, forward strand.
GAAGAAGCGGGCGTGGTGCTTTTCGTGGTCAGTGCGCGCGACGGCCTGACGGCGGCAGATGAAGAGGTCGCCGCGTTGCTGCGACGGCATGGCAAGGAAGTCATCCTGGTCGCCAACAAGATTGACGGTACCGAGGAAGATGTCGTTCTTGCAGATTTCGCCAGCCTCGGCATGGGCCATGCCAGCGGTGTCTCTGCGGAGCACCGGCGAGGGCTCGAAGCGCTGATGAGCGTGGTCAGCGAAAAGCTTCCGTTACCGGAGGAAGATTCAGAGGAAGAGGATGACGAGGTGGTCAGGCTGGCGGTACTGGGCCGCCCGAATGTCGGCAAATCGACACTGGTGAATCGCCTGGTTGGCGAGGAACGAGTCATGGCCTTTGACTTGCCGGGAACCACGCGGGACTCGATCAGCACACCAATGGAACGCAATGGCCAGCGCTTCGAGCTGATTGATACGGCCGGCGTGCGGCGCCGTTCCAGGGTCTCAGATGCGCTTGAAAAGTTCAGTGTTATCAAAGCCCTGCAAGCCATGGAACGGGCCCACGTGGTGCTCATGATGCTGGATGCGCGCGAGGGTCTGACCGACCAGGACATGACCTTGCTGGGGCATGTTTTACGGCAAGGCAAGGCGCTGGTCCTGGCATTGAACAAGTGGGACGGCATGGAAGAAGAGGACCGTCAACATGTACTTGATGAACTGGACAGAAGGCTGGTTTATATGCCCTGGGCCAGGGTCGTGCGAATCTCGGCACTGCATGGCTCGGGACTTAATGAATTGATGAAGGCGGTGATCGAGGCCTGGACCAGCGCGAGCCGCGAATTTTCCTCATCTGAACTGACGCGCGTGGTTTTGAAAGCATTTGAGGCCCATCAACCGCCGATGAGCCAGGGCCGCACGGCGAAACTTCGCTATGCGCATGCCGGTGGTCGCAGGCCGCCGCGTATCATTATTCACGGCAGCCGCACGGACACGGTTCCGGAGTCTTACCGGCGCTATCTCGAAAACACGATCGTACGGCACTTCAAGCTCAGGGGAACGCCGATCAGTATCGAGTTTCGCAGCGGCGAGAATCCGTTCAAGGGCCGAAAAAATGTACTCACCGAACGGCAGAAGGCAAAACGTCGCCGCCTGAAGAAATTCATCAAGGGCAAATCACGCAGGCGCTGAAACGTTCAGAAAACCCAGGAACTCAGGTTACGTTCGATAACGTGAGTGATGACTGGATCATCCGGCTCTATATTCGAAGGCCAGGATTCCAGTAATTGCCCGCGGCGATCGAAAAAGTACTTGGTGAAATTCCACTTCGGGACGAGGTCCGAGCCGAATTCCTCGACCATGGCATGAAACATGGGATGCGCTTCGCGGCCGATGACACTGTACTTGGCAGTCATGGGGAAGGTGACGCCGTAATTTTCATAACAAAAGTCTGCGATGGCATCCTCATCACCCGGTTCCTGTTCGCCAAAATCGTTGGACGGTATACCGATGACGACCAGTCCGCTGCCCCTGTATTCATTCCAGATTTTCTGCAGTTTCTGGTACTGGGGGGTGAAGCCGCACTCTGATGCGGTGTTGACGACCAGCAGTGGCTGACCCTGGTACATGGACAATGGCAGCGTGGCGCCGCTGATCGACTTGAAGTAAAACTCGTATGCATTCATGTGCTTCCCCTGTCAATCCTTTTCAAAATGATAGTCCAATCCGCGCTCGCCTGCTAAGGCTTCGGTTACAATTGCGCGAAATTATAAAAGGTGATGTCTTGAGCAAGCGCAGCGAACATGCACGAATTCTGGATGGAGCTGAAGTCAGCGACGCAGTCATTGCATCGGTGCGCCAGTCCATTGATGAACATGTCGGCCATGGCGGCCGGCGGCCGGGGCTCGCCGTCATCCTGATTGGCAGCGATCCGGCCTCCGCCATTTATGTCAGGGCCAAACGCCGTGACTGTGAAAAAGCCGGTATCACCGCGCGCGACTTCGACCTCCCGGCGCAGACCCCCGAAGCGGAATTACTGCAGCTCATTGACCAGTTGAACGATGACCCGGACATCGACGGTATCCTCGTGCAACTGCCATTACCTTCACATATCAATGAACCGGCCGTGACCAATCGAATCCGGGCTGAAAAGGACGTCGATGGTTTTCACGCGTTCAGCGTCGGCAGCCTGGCCCTGCGTCAACCCGGCCTGAGGCCATGCACGCCGCGCGGCGTCATGACCTTGTTGAATTACTACGGTATCAAGGTGATCGGCATGCACGCCGTGGTGGTTGGCGCTTCGAACATTGTCGGCCGCCCGATGACGCTGGAATTGCTCTACATGGGCGCCACTGTCACGACCACGCACAAGTTTACCCGTGACCTGGAAGCGCATGTGCGCATGGCAGACCTGCTGGTAGTGGCGATTGGAAAGCCGGGCATTATCCAGGCGGAATGGATCAAGCCGGGCGCCATCGTGGTGGACGTGGGCATTAACCGCACAGATGCCGGCAAACTGATCGGCGATGTGCCTTTCAGCGAAGCGCGGAAGAGGGCCGCATGGATATCACCGGTGCCCGGCGGAGTAGGGCCGATGACGCGCGCAACACTGATGCAAAATACAGCCGAGGCGGCCGGAATTTCGGTAAGCCGCCCGTCGCTTCCCGCAGAATAATTTCAGGGCTTAAGCTTTTCGCGTAAATGTTCGGCGATGTTTTGCATCTCGGCGTCGTCTTCGACGTCCGGCTGCGGATATGCGAGCGGCAGACCCTGCATCGCTTTTAACACGATGGCGGCGACCTGCTGGCGCATGTAGCGCTTGTCATCCGCCGGCACGGCGAACCACGGCGCCCAGGGTCTCGAAGTTGCGTTGAGCATGTCGAGCACGGCCTCATCGTACTGCTGTCTGAAACCCGATTCATAAACATCGTGTGCCGAGAACTTCCAGCGCTTATCCGGTTCATTCATGCGATCCAGGAAACGCTGAGCCTGTTCTGCGGGCGATACGTGCAGCCAGAATTTCATGACCACCACGTTGCTGGTGGCCAGGTGTCGTTCGTGCTCGCGAATGGCCTGGAAACGGGCCGGCCACAATTGCTCGGTCTCCGGGGCACCGCCTGGAAACTGTGCGTTGAGATACTCGGGGTGAACACGGACGCTCAGCACTTCCTCGTAATGGCTCCTGTTAAAAATGCCGATTTCACCGCGCCGGGGCAACTCGTGCGTGGTCCGCCACAGGAAATCATGTTGCAGTTCCACCCGGCTGGGCCGCTTGAACGCTGCCTGGCGAATGGCATTTGGATTAAGGCCTTCAAACACTTCACGAATGGTGCTGTCCTTGCCGGCCGCGTCCAATGCCTGGAAAACGCACAGCACCGAGTAGTATTTGCAGGCATACAGCTCCTCCTGCACCGGCAATAATTGCTCGCGGATTTTATTGAGCTTGCGCCGGTTTCCGATCTTGTTGCCCGGCGCCCTGGTTACCAGGTCGCCGGCTCGCATCGAACCATCGAATGGCACCAGCCATTCGCTGTCGGCAGCCACGGGCCGTGGCGCTAGCTGTTCAAACAGCGTAATCGGTGCTCTCCACGATGGCCGCGACACCCATGCCGCCGGCCGTACACACCGAGATCAGGCCCCTGGCCGGCCCGTCCTGTTTAGACAGGATTTCAGACAGCGTGCCCAGGATTCGTGCACCGGTAGCCGCGAAGGGATGGCCGACTGCCAGGCTGCTGCCCTTGACGTTGAGCTTCGAGCGGTCAATGGCGCCCATGGCTTTTTCGCGTCCGAGCCGGTTGCGGCAATAGTCATCGGACTCCCACGCCGCCAGCGTACACAACACCTGCGCAGCAAAAGCTTCGTGAAGTTCGTAGAAATCAAAATCCTGCAGGTTGTGCCCGCTGCGGTCGAGCAATTCTGAAACGGCCACCGTCGGCGCCATCAGCAAACCCTCGTCATTGACAAAGTCCACCGCAGAATGTCGACCCGCGGTCAGATAGGCCTGCACCGGGAGGCCACGCTGCGCGGCCCATTCCTCGCTTGCCAGCAGAACCCCGGCAGCGCCATCGGTCAGCGGTGTCGAGTTTCCGGCGGTCAGTGTCGCGCTCTCGTCGCGGCCAAATACCGTTCGCAACTTGGCCATTTGCTCGCTATCGGTGTCCGGGCGCAAATTGTTGTCGCGCGCCACGCCGCCCCAGGTCTGAACCAGGGGATCGAAGAACCCCTCGTCCCAGGCCCGCGCCGCAGCATGGTGGCTCTGCACGGCCAGCTCATCCTGCGCCTCGCGCGAGATGTTCCATTCCCGCGCCATGCGCTCGCAATGCTGGCCCATGGACAAGTGGGTGCGCGGTTCGCCATTGGCCGGGGGTACGGGTTTCAGTTCGGCCGGGCTGAGGCCCTTGAGCACTTTAAGGCGCTCCGACATTGACCGTGCACGCCCCAACTTGACCAGGCGGCGTGAAAAACGGCGTGAAAAGACGATCGGCGCATCCGACGTGGTGTCGGTACCGGCAGCGATACCGCATTCGATCTGCCCGCTGGAAATCTTGGCGGCTATGCCCAGCGCTGCCTGCAGGCTGGTGCCGCAAGCCTGTTGAATGGTGATACCCGGCGTCAGTGGACTGAGGGTCGTGGAAAGCACAGCCTCGCGCGCCAGGTTCCAGTCCTTGGAATGGGTTGTGACCGCACCGGCCACCACTTCATCCATTTGTTCCCCGTCCAGGCCAAATCGGTCTGCGACGCCCTGGATTGCGGCGGCCAGCATATCGAGATTGGTCTTTTCGGCGTAAATCGTATTTGAACGGCAAAACGGAATCCGGCTGCCGCCGATTACCGCCACCCTGCGAAGCTTGTCAGTCATTCGTGCTGTCCTCTTTTTTCGCGGACTGTTCATCGGCGCTTGTTGTTGCTGCTGTATCCGGTTCTGGAGTTTCTGTTGAATGCTGGCCAGCGTCTTGCAATGTCCGCAGGTAATGCAGCGGTCCACCGCGGAACGGTGCAAAGCCCGTGCCGAAAATCATGCCGGCATCAAGCACGTCGGCATCATCGACCAGTTGTTCACCGAGGCAGGCCCGGCATTCTTCGAAATAGGGCTTCATCAGGTCTTTGGCCAGCGCGTCCAGGTCATGACCCTCGACGGCATCGTCGTTTTTCTTCGGGCGTCCTTTTTCCCAGCGGTAGAAACCCTCACCAGACTTTTTGCCTAGCTTGCCGGCATCAACCAATGCCTGCAGTGTTTGTCTTTCGCTGGCTGCGGCCTCGCCGCCCAGTGAGCCCACCACCTGCAAACCGATATCCAGTCCCACGACATCGGCCAGTTCAACCGGCCCCATTGGCATGCCAAAGTTGGTGGCGGCCTTGTCAATCGCTTCTGGCGGCACCTTGTCCGCCAGGTTCATCTGGAATGCCTTGAGCATGTAAGGCGCCAGGACCCGATTGACCAGGAAGCCCGGGCTGCTTTTGACCGGCAACGGGAAGCGATTGATCTGGTTGCAGAACGCCGCGCCGTTGGCGATTTGTTTCTGGGTGGTATTTTCGTCATGTACCACTTCAACCAGCGGCATTTTCGCTACCGGGTTGAAGAAATGAAGTCCAATCAGCCGGCCCGGCTTTTTCAGCACATCCGACAATTCAGCCAGGGGAATGGCCGATGTGTTGGTGGCCAGGATGGCGTGCTTTTGCAGTTGCGGTTCGATCGTTTCAAACAGCGCGCGCTTGGCTTCGGCATTTTCGAAAATGGCTTCAATAATGACATCGGCTCTCCTGACGCCTTTGCCGTCGACATCTGGCATCAGCCGCGACAATGCACCAGCCACCAGTTCGGGACCTCTGAGGCGCTGCTTGAACAATTTCTTGGCTCTCTTGAGCGCCGGCTCGATGTATTTAAGTTCGCGGTCCTGCAAGGTCACTTCCAGGCCCTGCAATACACCCCAGGCAGCAATATCGCCGCCCATGACGCCGGCACCGATGACGTGCATCCGCCGAGCTTTGAAATCGCTCGCCTTACCGTAGGCTTTCAGGCGTTCGGTGAGGCCGAACACGCGCTGCAAATTCTTGGATGTATCGGTGGTGATCAGGCGGCCGACCCTGACCGCCTCTTCCTCCATCAGCGCCTGCGTATCGTTGCCGTGCTCTTCCCACGCATCGATCAACTCAAACGGGGCCGGGTAATGTTTCTGGTTGGCCTTGGCCGCGGTTTGCTTGCGCATCTGGCCGGCCAGGGTGCGGCGCGCCGGGGGCAGATCCAGCGCCCCGGCGAGACGGCCGGGACCTCGGCTCTTGCGTCCCTTGAGAATGGCCCTGCGGGCTGCCCATCGAAGTTCACCGTGTTCACCAACCAGCTCGTCCACAAAACCTGCGGCGCGAGCCGCGCGGGCCCTGAGCAGCCTGCCGGACAACATGGCGGGCATGGACTTCATCGGCCCGCACTGCCTGATACTGCGTGCGCTGCCACCAAAACCCGGGTAAATCCCCAGCTTGACCTCCGGGAAACCGATGCGTGTCGTGTCGGCGTCCCTGGCGATGCGATAGTCAAAACACAGCGCCAGTTCCAGTCCGCCGCCCAGGCAAAAACCATTGATTGCCACGACCTTGGGGAACGCCAGCGCCTCGATACGGTTGAACAGGCGATGGACCTGGCGAATGGAATCGGCAGCTTGTTCAGGGTCGGAATAATCTTTGAATTCCCTGATGTCGGCTCCGACAATAAACGAAGCCCGTTTCCCTGACTGCAATACCAGTCCGCGGGGTGGCTCCGCTTCAAGTTCGTTGACAATGAGGTCAAGCTCAGCGAGGACCTCGGTAGACAGGCTGTTATTTCGTTCGTCCGCTCGGTCCAGCGTCAGCCAGCAAACGCGGTCGATATCGGTATCCAGGCGCCAGTGCCTGTATTGGGATTCACTCATGCATGGAACTCCAGGGTTGGTTTAGTCCTGTCAGGATGTTCAAACCCCAATTATAACAATACGCAACCGTATTGACCTCGTTATACCGGCGTAGCGTGATATTTTTCAAATGGGCTGTCAAAACCGTGACAGTTCAATTGTTTATGGTGTAAAATTGCCGGTTTCGCTGGCCCGAGAGGGTAGTGCAGGAGCGCCTCCGGGCGTGACAAAGCAAATGCCACGTGATTATCCGGAATGGGTCAACCCCTGGAAAGCGGCAGAAGGTAAGCGCCGGTTCGCCGGCAGCGTATCGCTTGCAAGGCTAAAACGGTTGGCGCCGATGCTGGAGGACCCCGAGGGTGTTGCCAGTTTCGAGGCCGCTTTCTCGCGCGATGCCCTGGGCCTGACGGTCATCAGCTTAAAGGTGACCGCAGAGCTGCCATTACGGTGCCAGGCCAGCCTTGAGCGTTACTTTGAGTCGGTCAACCGCGAAAGTGAGCTGGTGGTTGCCGGTACCGATGAAACCGAAAGTGATTTTCCGTCACACTACGAAGTGACGATGGCCGAGGATGGCCGAATTGCATTGGCCCGCATTGTCGAAGACGAATTGGTGCTGGTCGTGCCACAGGTTCCACGTAAACCGGGTGTGGGTCCGATCCGTTACACGACGGACCCGGAAAACGTGGTTGAAGTGACCACTGAAAAACAGAATATGCCGTTTGCCGCGCTGGGAAAGCTGATGCGCGACAAGCAGGACGATGAAACACGAGATTAAATTAAAGCAGGAGTTGCCATCATGGCTGTACAAAAGAGTCGAAAGACACCTTCACGTCGCGGAATGCGGCGTTCTCACGATGCACTGAAAGCCCCGACGCTTTCCACTGATCCGGTGACCGGCGAAACGCATTTGCGCCACAATGTCACTCCGGAAGGTTATTACAAGGGTCGCAAGATCATTGACACCAAGATCGTGGAGTTCGACGAAGAGGATTAGCCCGTGGCGCCTGGGCCGAACCATATGACCGCCGGCCCAAAGCCGGCGGTTTCATTTAGGCGTTCAGTTGCCGACGGCGGACTTGAAGGCAACCCGCCATGATTCGTATCGCATTAGACGCTTGCGGCGGAGATTTCGGCCCCGAAGTGACGGTCGCGGCTGCGGTCGAAGCACTGCGCCTGAGGCCGGACGTCGAAATTATCCTGTGTGCCTTGTCAGACCCACGGGAAAAGCCCGGCAATCGTGCAGCACGACGAGTTTCCAACCGTTTATTATTCGAGCCGTGCGAAACGGTACTCGACAGCGGTGTTGGCCCGGTAGCCGCGATTCGTGCCGGACAAGGCAGCAGCGTGGGCAAGGCCATGGCGTTGCACGCAGATGGCCGGGCCGATGCCTGCGTCAGTGCCGGCAGCACCACGGCATTGATGACACTGGGCATGAAAATGCTGGGCATGCTGCCGGGCGTCAAGCGGCCTGCACTGATGTCCAAGCTGCCCTCTGCAAGCGGTGACACGGTATTGCTTGACCTGGGCGCGAATCTCGAAGTCAGCGCCGAACAACTGGTCCAATTCGCCTTGATGGGGCTGGTGGTGCGCGGCCAGGACGACGACAGGGCGCCCCGGATTGGCTTGCTGAATGTCGGTCACGAGGACAGCAAAGGACATTCGGTAGTTAGGGAAGCGCACGGCAGGCTGCAGGATTTGCCGCTGAATTACCGCGGGTTTATCGAGGGCAATGATATTTTTTCCGGTGAGGTCGATATCGCCGTGTGCGACGGATTCACGGGAAACCTGGTGCTCAAATCCAGTGAAGGACTGGCGCGCATGCTGTTTGGCGCGCTCAAGAATGCAATGTTCAGCAGCTGGCGATCGAAACTCGGTGCCGCGATGGCCGGCCCGGCATTGCGTGGCCTGGTGGCGCGATTCGATCCTGCCAAGCATAATGGAGCGCCTCTGCTTGGCCTCGATGGCGTGGTTGTCAAAAGCCATGGTTCTTCCAGGGTGCCGGCGACCCGGCAGGCCATTCTCGAAGCCTGCGACGAGGCCGGCAAACAGGTGCCGGACACAATCCGCGCGTTGATTGAACAACACAAGGCCGAAATAGAACAATGAAATATTCTAAAATTATCGGTACCGGCAGTTACCTGCCCGAGAGAGTCTTAACAAACGCTGATCTCGAAAAAATGGTGGATACCACGGATCAGTGGATCCGCGAACGCACCGGCATTCGCCAGCGGCATATAGCGGCTCCCGGTGAAACCACCGGTGACATGGCATTTGTGGCTGCACAGCGCGCGATGGAAGCGGCTGGCGTGGATCCTTCCGAAATCGATTTTCTCGCCCTGGGCACCACCACGCCCGACCTTGTTTTTCCCAGTACCGCGACACTACTTCAGAAGCGCCTGGGGCTGCCCGAATGTGGCGCCATGGATATCAACGCGGCCTGTACCGGCTTTATTTATGCACTCAGCGTGGCCGACAAGTTCGTCCGCGTGGGTGACGCCAAGAAGGCCCTGGTCATCGGAGCTGAGACACTGACCCGCATGGTTGACTGGAATGACCGGGGGACGTGTGTCCTGTTCGGCGACGGGGCCGGCGCGGTGGTCATCGAGGCCAGCGATGAACCCGGAATCCTGTCTACGCACATCCACGCCAACGGCGAATACGCGGGCCTGCTGGGCACCGATGTCGGTATTTCCAAGGGGTTTACTGAAAATGCCGAACGGGCGGGTATTACCATCCAGATGAAAGGCAACGAGGTCTTCAAGGTGGCGGTGCGCACCCTCGGCAGGATTGTTGACGAGACGCTCGAAGCCAACCAGATGGACAAGTCGGACCTTGATTGGTTGATACCGCACCAGGCCAACCTGCGGATCATTTCAGCCACGGCGCGAAAACTGAAAATGAGCGATGAGCGGGTCATCATTACCGTAGACCGGCACGGCAATACTTCGGCCGCATCCGTGCCCCTTGCCCTCGATGAAGCAGTGCGCGACGGGCGAATCAAGCGCGGTGAAATTATGCTGCTGGAAGCGTTTGGTGGCGGCTTTACCTGGGGCTCGGCCCTTATTCGTTATTGAGCGATTTGCTCATCCCGGCAGCAATCATTTCCATTGATCACAAGAATTCATGAGCGATAACAACAAAACCGCATTCTTATTTCCGGGCCAGGGCTCCCAGTCACTGGGCATGATGGCCGAACTGGCTGAATTCAGCCCGTTGGTTAGGAAAGTCTTCGATCAGGCTTCGCAAGCGCTTGGCTTCGACTTGTGGGGCATGTGCCAGCAGGGGCCTGAAACGGCGCTCAACCAGACCGAAAACACCCAGCCGGCCATGCTGGCGGCGGGCTTTGCGACCTGGCGGGTTTGGCTTGATTCAGGTGGCCAGGCACCGGCGGTCATGGCGGGTCACAGTCTCGGTGAATACACGGCCCTGGTCGCGGCAGGCGCCTTGTCATTCGATGACGCCATTCGCACAGTCGCCTTGCGTGGCCGCCTGATGCAAATAGCCGCGCCGGAAGGTGTCGGTGCCATGGCAGCCGTGCTGGGTATGGATGATGCAGACCTGGCCGCAATCTGCGAGCAGGCTGCGGGCGATGAAATCGTATCCTGCGCCAATTTCAATGCACCTGGGCAGGTGGTGATTGCAGGCCACCGCAGCGCGGTCGAGCGTGCCTGCGAGGCTGCAAAGTCCGCTGGCGCACGTCGTGCATTGTTATTGCCGGTCAGTGTTCCGTCTCACTGTCTTTTGATGAAGCCCGCTGCTGAAGAACTGGCCGTTCACCTACAGGAACTGGAAATTTCCTCGCCCAGCCCTGGCGTGCTTCACAATGCGGATGTTGCGGCTTACGAACAGCCAGATGAAATTCGAGATGCACTGGCCCGCCAACTCTGGCAACCGGTGCGCTGGACCGAGACGATCAGGCAATTGACGGCGCAGGGTATTTCCCGCTTCATCGAATGTGGGCCGGGCAGGGTACTGGCCGGTTTGAACCGGCGTATCGATCGCGCAGTAGAAACACACGCTTTGACTGATGGCGCTGCATTTGTAGCCGCCATGGGGGAAACTGAAACATGACTCAGGTACTTGAAGGGCAGGTCGCCCTCGTGACCGGCGCGAGCCGCGGTATCGGTGCGGCGATCTCCGATCTGCTGGCTACGCAGGGCGCAAGCGTAATCGGCACAGCAACCAGTGATGCAGGGGCGCAAGCCATTTCCGAAAGGCTGGCCGGGATCAGCGGTAATTGCTCTGGGTTCGCGCTGGACGTCAATGACGAGCAAGCCATTGGACAACTGCTGGGGAAGATCGCTGAAATCGCGGGAGCGCCGACCATCCTGGTCAACAATGCCGGTGTCACGCGTGACCAGCTGTTGATGCGTATGAAGGAAGAGGACTGGGATGCCGTGATTGATACCAACCTGCGGTCCGTATTCCGCCTCAGCAAGGCGTGCCTGCGGGGCATGATGAAGGCGCGGTTCGGGCGAATTGTCAGCATCGCCTCGGTGGTTGGTGCAACAGGAAATCCCGGCCAGGCCAATTATGCGGCCGCCAAGGCCGGCATGGTCGGCTTCAGCAAATCACTGGCCAGGGAGGTGGGCACCAGGGGTATTACCGTCAACGTGGTCGCGCCGGGTTTTATCGATACCGACATGACCCGTGCGCTGGATGAAGGACAGCGTGAGGCCTTGCTGCGCGATATACCGCTGGCCCGGCTGGGTGACGGCGAAGATATTGCGCAGGCGGTGGCGTTCCTGGTGTCTCCGGCGGCCGGGTACATCACTGGCCAGACCCTGCATGTCAACGGCGGTATGTACATGGCCTGAGCACGACAGGCAAATAATGATGACTGAGCGCGTCACCACATACTGTGGCGCATGGTTTTTTACTGGAACACAGGGCGTAGTTTCTCTAAAATTGCGGCCCTCTTTCCTCGGATAAGGAATTTTCAAAATTATGAGCAGCATAGAAGAACGAGTCCGGAAAATCGTTGTAGAACAACTGGGCGTCAAAGAAGACGAAGTCACGACCAACGCTTCCTTCGTGGATGACCTGGGCGCAGACTCCCTGGACACGGTTGAACTCGTGATGGCACTTGAAGAGGAATTCGAGTGTGAAATCCCGGATGAGGAAGCAGAGAAGATCACCAGCGTTCAGCAGGCAATTGACTACATCAGCGCCAACCAGTAAACGCTGGCGTGTCATCTGAATTGTCCAAGGCGGCCGGCTTCATGCCGGCCGTTGCATTATTCGCGTTTACCTGCAGCAGCAGTCCACCAACAGCCAGAGGTTCATGACCGTGTCCAAGCGTCGCGTTGTCGTCACCGGGATGGGAATCATTTCCCCGGTCGGAAATACCATTGATTCCGCCTGGGATGCATTGTGCAACGGGAAAAGTGGTATCGGCCCGCTCACGGCTTTTGACGCCGCGTCGTTCAAGACCCGGATTGCCGGCGAAATCAGGGGTTTTAATGTCGAGGACTACCTGTCCCCGAAAGAAGCGCGTAAGTCCGACACCTTCATACACTACGGCATGGCGGCATCCATCCAGGCAATACGGGATGCAGGTCTTGAAAATGACAGCCCGCATGTCAACCGGGAACGATTCGGTTGCGCGCTGGGCGCGGGTATCGGTGGTATTGCAACCATCGAGGACACGACGTTGGCCTACGCAAAAGGCGGCCCGCGCAAGGTCAGCCCGTTTTTTATTCCCGGCACGATCGTCAACATGATCGGCGGTAACCTGTCCATCATGTATGGCCTCAAGGGACCGAACATCGCCATCGTGACCGCCTGCGCAACCGCCACGCACAATATCGGTGTTGCGATGCGTATGATTCAATACGGGGAAGCCGATGTCATGGTGGCCGGCGGTGCCGAGTACTCCACCTCTCCGACAGCGATGAGTGGCTTCGTTTCAGCCCGCGCCATGTCCACCCGCAACGAGGAACCGGAACGTGCCAGCAGGCCCTGGGATGCAGATCGGGATGGTTTCGTGCTTTCCAACGGGGCGGGCTCCGTGGTTCTGGAAGAGTATGAGCAGGCCAAAAAGCGGGGCGCCAGGATTTATGGAGAAGTGACCGGTTACGGCATGAGTGGCGATGCGTTTCACATGACTGCACCACCCGAAGACGGTGAAGGCGCCGCGCGTTGCATGAAAATTGCCGTTCAGGACGCCGGCCTCAACCCCGAAGACATCGAATACATCAACGCCCACGGCACGTCGACTCCGCTCGGCGACCGGGCAGAGTCGGATGCCGTAAAATCGGCATTCGGCGACCACGCCTACAAGCTCGTGGTCGGTTCGACCAAATCCATGACCGGCCACCTGTTGGGTGCCGCGGGTGGCGTAGAGGCCATCTTCTGCCTGTTGAGTATTCGCGATGGCATCGTTCCCCCGACCACCAACCTCGACAACCCGGGCGAGGGTTGTGACCTGGATTACGCGCCCAACGAGGCCAGGGAAATGTCTGTCAGCCATGCCATTTCCAATTCTTTCGGTTTTGGCGGCACCAACGGTACGCTGGTCTTCCAGCGGATCTGAAAACGGGTCCGGGTTTCAACACGAAGGTGACGGCGCCGTTTCACCACCCGCTTGATTTTGTTCCCGACCTGCTGGATGTCAGCGAAGAGCAACCGCAGTACGCGTTCCTTCTTGAGTCCGCTGCCGCCGGACCGCTCGGTTCGGTCAGCCTGCTACTGAGAGCGAGTGGCGAGTCTCTGGTCCTTGAAGCTGGTGAAACTGGCGGCGTCCAAGCGCCGTTTCTGCAGTGCTTCGATGACTGGTTTCGACGCGAGGCGATCGAGTACAAACCGGACATGAATTGTCCATTTCTCGGTGGCTGGTTTGTTTACCTGGGCTATGAGCTGGCCGGTGAAATTGAGCCTGTTCTTGAATTGCCGGTTGCGTCGGGTGAGTTGCCGGTCGCCCTGGCGGCGCGTTGTACCGGTGCCGTTATGGTGCGGCACGGTGAACAGCCCGAAGCATACCTGGTGGCCGAAAGCCGCGAACTGCTGGAACAGATGAAAGGCGAAGTCCGGCAGGCCACACGACGCACCAAGGCGCGTTGCTGGTCGGACGAAGTTACGCTGAGCCCGGACCCGGAGGAAGACTTCCTGGAATCCGTTGAGAAAATAAAACATTACCTGAGGGCCGGCGACGTCTTCCAGGTTAATCTTTCACGCGCATGGCACGGGCGCCTGTCAGGGCCCGCGGACCCGTTCGCGCTTTACGAAAGCCTGCGCAGGCACAACCCGGCGCCATTCGCGGGCATGATGCGCTGGCGTGACAACACCTTGATGTGCTCGTCCCCTGAGCGACTGGTCGAGGTTCGCGGCAGGCAGGTGCAGACACGCCCGATTGCCGGAACTTACCCGCGCGGCGGTGATTCACGATCGGATAAAGCCTTGTCGCGTGATCTGCTGGCGCACCCCAAGGAGCGCGCCGAACACATCATGCTGATTGACCTGGAGCGAAACGACCTCGGCCGCGTGTGCAGCAGCGGGTCGGTTGAAGTCAACGAGCTGATGGTGCTGGAAAGCTACACTCACGTTCATCACATCGTTTCAAACGTGCGTGGTGAGTTACGCACAGACGCCAGCCCGGGCGAAATCATCGCTTCGGTATTTCCCGGCGGAACCATCACGGGCTGCCCCAAGGTTCGGTGCATGCAGATCATTGCCGAACTCGAACAGACCGGCCGCGGGTTTTACACTGGTTCAATGGGCTATATCAGCAAAGACGGCCAGATGGATCTGAACATATTGATTCGCACCATGCTGCTCGACCAGCGGGGCATATCCCTGCGCACCGGTGCCGGCATCGTGGCTGACTCGGTGCCGGAAAAAGAGCTCGCCGAAACGCACGCCAAGGCGCGAGGCCTGTTACGCGCCATGGGGGCAGATCAATGATCAGCTGTCTTGTAAATGGTGAATTAACCTCGTATGTGGATGCGCGTGACCGTGGCCTTCACTACGGTGATGGCCTGTTCGAAACGATTGCCATCGTTCACGGCCAGCCGCGATTCTGGCAAGAGCACGTCGACCGGCTGGGCAAGGATTGCGAACGGCTGGGCCTGACCCTGCCGCCTCAGGAGGTGCTGTTGCGGGAGGTGCACACCGCCAGCGCCGGGCGCATCCTGTGCGTGGTCAAGATCATTGTCACGCGCGGCGTAGGAGGGCGTGGTTACCAGCCGGATGATCATGGTGCGTGTACGCGGCTGGTGGCAGCTTACCCATGGCCGGCTGACATCGATGAACAATGGGAAAGCGGCGTGTCGGCGCGTATATGCAAGCTGCGCATGGGAATACAGCCTGCGCTGGGCGGCATGAAGCACCTCAACCGCCTTGAACAGGTATTGGCCTCGCAGGAACTGCATGGCGCCGATGTTGATACCGGTATCCTGCTGGACCATGATGATCAGGTGATTTGCGCACTGTCGGGCAACCTTTTCCTGGTCGGGGGCACGCAAATGCTGACGCCGCGTCTCGACCGTTGTGGCGTCAGGGGCGTCATGCGCGGTGCGATAC
>JABDJL010000191.1 GCA_013002505.1 Lysobacterales bacterium
ACATGCCCAAGTCAACATCATATACCTCCAAAAAACCTGACAAGAACGGTTTGATTCACTACACGGATGAAGAAAACCAGGTTTGGCACGACCTGATCACCACCCAGTACCCAATGCTGCCGGACCACGCCTGCAACGAGTATGTCCAGGCATTGCACCTGATGGACTTCCCGCATAACCGGATTCCCCAGTTGCACGAGGTCAGCGAGGTTCTGATGGATTACACGGGGTGGTCCGTATACCCGGTGACAGCGTTGATACCGTTCACGCGGTTTTTCGAATTGCTGGCCAGCCGGCGTTTCCCGGCAGCGACGTTCATTCGCAAGCGCGAGGAGATCGAATACCTTGAAGAGCCGGATATTTTCCACGAAGTTTTTGGCCACACGCCCCTGCTGACCGACTACCGTTTTGCGGCCTTCAGTGAAGCTTATGGCAAGGCGGGGCTGAAGGCGGACAAGCGAGACCACGCTATGCTGGCGAGACTTTACTGGTTTACCGTGGAATTTGGTCTCATCAACACCGCCGACGGCCTGAGGTCTTATGGCGCGGGAATCGTGTCGTCTCCGGGGGAACTCAGGTATGCGCTGGAAAGCGATCAGCCCGTTCGCAAGCCGCTCGATCCGATTGATGCATTGCGCACGCCGTATCGTATCGATATATTCCAGACGGTTTATTTCATCATCGATAACTTCGATACCCTGTTTGACCTTGCCCAACAGGACCTGGTTGGCCTGGTCAATGAAGCCCGCCGCCTGGGCATGCACGCACCCACCTTCCCCGTCAAGGACATCGCCTGACGGCACCAAAGGAGCATCGCTTAATGAGTTCTGTCTGTGATCTGACTGACAAGCACTGCACGCCCTGCGAAGGTGGCGTTGAGGCTTTCGACCGCGAAACGGCCGAACCTTATCTCGCGGAACTCGAGGGCTGGGTCCTGTCGGATGACGGCAAGATGATCAGCAGGCGCTTCGAATTTCGTGGTTTTTTCCGAACCATGGCTTTCATTAACGCGATGGCGTATATCGTCAACAACGAAAACCACCACCCTGATTTTTCAGCAGGCTATAACTTCTGTGAAGTGGGTTTCACGACCCACGCCATAGACGGTCTCTCAGAAAACGACTTTATCTGCGCCGCCAAGGTTAACGCGCTGCTCGAAACCTGAACAAAGGGTTCGGGTGCTTACCAGCCCCAGGGTTTACGAATTTCCCTGTTACCCGCCTTGCTGTTGCGCGCTTTTTGAGATCTGCCGGGTGTGGCGGAGACCGGCTTCTTGCGCCGCTTCACATTCCAAACCACGCTGCCATCGGCGCGCCGTTCGTTTCCAATGAAACCTCTTTGGAGGCCGTTTCCGTAAGCAATCGACCCGCCAGACAGGCTGACGACCTTGACATCGCTCATACGCCAACGTGAGATCGAACGGTGAAGCCAAACGGCGATCGCCGCTACCAATGCCGTGCTCAGCAAGAGTAACAAATACATTGTCATGTCTATCTCCTCGCAATTCCGTCTTGGGAATGACCATGCAGGCGAATGAACGCCCTGGCACTGGCCATCCTTTGCTTTCAGGAGACTGGGCAGCCACCGGGGACCGGCTAACTGCGATTCCTTGTCGTCGAAATCCGGGTTCCCTTTTCATACCCGGATGCACCACGCATTGGTGCTTGCAGGAGCTAAAATTCAACTCCTGATTAATGTGTCCGCGCGCTGATGCTTTTGCTCAACACCACGAACAAAATCTATCGTACAGGAAACACCTCAACCAAGGTGTTACGAGAAGTAAACTTGTCAACGTATTGACTTGCCGGTGATTAACACCAAGAGCGTCGCCCCTGGATTTCCCTTGAAAATGACCCTTTACCGACCCTCGAAATCAACCCTCGTATCTACCCCCGTACCACTTCAGTGTAACCTCCCCGGCCGAATTTGCAAGGCAGACGGTCATACCCAGGTCAGGAAATGGGCGCTGTTCAGGGCCTGGAAGTACCGTCACCAGGGCAAATTCTGACCCTCTGCATGCCAAAATGAACCGCTCGATTCCATGTCCAGTTCATCCATCCGCGCGATGAGGCCTTGTGCCGCATGCTCCACCGGAACCCCGTTACCGCCCGTCATTTCGGTTGCAACCATGCCCGGGTGCAGCAGCGCGACGGCGATGTTCCGGGAAGCAAGGTCCCTGGCCAGGCTGGCGCCAGCCATGTTGACCGCCGCTTTCGACATACGGTAGCCGTAGTATCCGCCGGAAGTATTGTCACCAATTGAACCCATGCGGCTGGTCACGATACCTACCGAAGACCCCGGCTTGAGCATCGGTAGCAAGGCCTGCGTGAGTCTCAAAGGTCCAATCGAATTGACCCGGAATTGCCATTCAATCTCTTCGAAGTCGAGTTCATCCAGGGAGTCCCGGCCCAGCACACCGGCGTTATTGATCAACCAATCGACAGACTTGTCGCCAAGACGGTCGGCCAGGTGCCTGATTGACGACGGATCGGTCACGTCAATGCCGTCAATCACGTCCACGCCGATTCCGGAGAGTGCCTCGCTGCTCCGCCTGCAAACACCCACGACCCTGTCACCCCTGGCCGCCAGCTGCCTGCACAATTCAAGGCCGATTCCACGATTCGCCCCGCTTACAAGGATATCTTTCATTGCTGTTCCTTTTTGATTCAAGGGCCCGATTATCGATCAGCGCGCAAGTTCGCGAAACCCCGCGTCCGAGTCGGAATATAATTCGGCGCTGAATCCGATTGTATGGCCGAGCATGAAACTCGAATATCTGTTCTATTACTGTGCGCCCAATCGCCGCTCAGACCGGACCGTGATCGAGATGATCCTGAGCTGGACGCGCGAAGAAGCAAGCCTTATCTCCGGAAACTGGCAGGGTGCGTCAGAACACATCAATCGCCAACCTGACTTTAGAAGCAGCGGATTCACAGCATTAGCTGTTTCCCCAAGCAGCGAGCCTGTCGACGTCTTGCAAGGGTTTTGCCGCTTGCTGGCACAAACCGCGCTGGCATATCAGCAGGCCTGCGGGCACAGGGTCGATTGGCATCGAATTGAGGTTGAGCCAGGGCGCGGCAGTGCCATGATCGTGTTCGAGCATGAAGAAACCAGTGTTGGCGAGCAAGCCGGGCTGGCCGCCCTGCTGCTGATGGAAGAGGCATTTCACGAAGTCGAATTCGACCTCGGTGAAAGGCGTCCGGAGCGTGAATTCAGCGCGTTTATTGAACAATTCAAGAAACACGCTACCAGCCTCGTGCAGCCCAAAGACACGGGCGCCATAATTAGTGCCGCGGGAAAACTGGGCGTGCCGGTGATTAAACTTGAACGCGATCCTTACGAGGCCGTTAAAGGCGACTTCCGGATACGGATGAACAGCATGCTGATGCTCGGCCATTGTGCACATCGCCAGGTCATCGACGGCACCTTCGCCATTGAACGTTCCGGAAAAGCCGCGCCATTGCTGGGGACTGGGCACCAGACTCTTCAGGCCGCCCAGAGCCTCGGCATACCGGCGGTGGCGCCTGGTGATAACGTGCAGCCGAGCCACAGTCTCTTGCTGGCAGGACACGAGCCTTGTTTCCTGAAGGACCTGCGTACCGGGGACCTAGAAACTTCCGGCATATCCGGCGATATCGTTTCGATGTGCGCACAGGCCTCGCACGCGCTGGACGTCGGAATGCTGGAAGTACAATTGCAGTGTGTCAGCAATCCGGGCCAGCCAGTGTCCCTGTCCGGCGCACGCGTGGTTCGGATTAACCCGGCGCCCCGGCTTGATGAACTATGTGGCGATGCAGAACAAGTCATGGCCGATGCGGCGGAGCGGTTCGTCAAATGGCTGGTGCCTGCCGGAGCCGGTTCGCGTATTCCCATTGCCGCCGTCACCGGCACCAATGGAAAAACCACTACCAGCCGGATGATCGCGCGGATCATGCAGGCTTGCGGGTGGCAGACCGGGATGCAGTGCACCGATGGCCGGTATTTCAATGGTGAACTGCTCGAATCTGGCGACAGTTCGACACTGATGGGGCATTACCGCCTGTTTGAAGACCGCCGGGTCGAAGCGGCTGTGCTGGAAACCCATCATCGTGGCATGGCCGAATATGGTTTTGCATTCGACTGGTGTGACGTCGCGGTGTGTACCAACGTCACGCATGACCACATCGGCTACTCGAACATTCATTCGGTAGCTGAAATGGGCGTTCTTAAACGTTCCCTGCCGGAACGGGCCAGGAAGTGCGCAGTGCTGAATGCCGATAACCCGCAGTGCCTGGCGATGGCGGCGCACTTGAGCGTACCCGTATGCCTCGTATCAACCCGGCTCAGCGCGGTGGAACTGCAATCAACAGACCCCGCGCCCATTTACCTGTGCGTGCTCGAGCACATCGATGGCCAGGACCAGGCTGTATTCTATTCAGCAAGCGGGCAAGAGCCGCGCCGCAGCGTTATCATGCCGGTTGCACACATTCCTGCAACCTTTGACGGCATGGCGAAGTTCAATATCTCGAACGCCTTGCAAGCCATTTCCGCCAGCAAAGTACTGGGTGTGGCCGATGACCGCATCCGCGAGGCCATGTCCGGTTTCAGCATGGGCGTTTCCAATACCCCGGGGCGGATCAATTTCTATGAAGGACTACCATTCCGGGTGCTGGTTGACTTTGCCCACAACCCCGATGGTGCACTACAACTCGCTGATTTTGCGAATAAACTGGAAGTCACCGGTAAGCGCATCGTGGCGTTTTCATCGTTTCGGAGTGATGAAACGATTTATGGCGCAACCGATAGTATCAGCGGCCGCTACGACCATTACTTCGTCAAGGAATACGGCTTGCCGCCCGGGTACAAGTCGGTGGTTTTCCCACGCCCCAAGGGCATGGTCATCAATATGATTTGCAAGCGATTAGCCGAAAATGGAATCGCTGACCAGGACGTCACGGTGATCTCAGACGAAATGGAAGCCGTCGAGGCAGCGCTGAATTACGCACAAGAAGGCGACCTGGTGGTGCTGATGCTGGGCTACACCGGCATGGAGGTCATCGAGGAGTTTATGAGCAATTACGTGCAGCAATACCGCGCAAGGCACACATAAAAAAGGCCCGGCAGCGAACTGCCGGACCTTGATCGACAATCCTTCGGGTCAGTCGTGACGCAATTCCACGCGTCGATTCTTGGCTCGACCCTCATCCGTATCGTTGCTTGCAACCGGTTGGGACTCACCAAAACCGCGTGCGGTCAGGCGCGCCGGGTCGATGCCCTTGGCAACCAACTCCCGCAGGACGGCATCGGCGCGGCGTTGGGACAACCCCTGGTTGTACTCTACGGTTCCGCGACTATCCGTGTGACCGGCGATTTCCACCTGCAAATCTTCATGACGATTGAGAATGGTCAATGCGTCTTTGATTGCTGCCACGGAAGCGCTGGTCAGCCTGGCTGAATCATACTCAAAGTAGATTCCTTTCAGCCTGTATTCCGGAGGCAGATCACAACCACGGTTATCAACCGCGACGCCGGCCTCGGTCTCGGGACACTCATCGGCACTGTCCTTTACTCCATCGCCGTCGCTGTCCAGCTCACAACCATCGCTGTCGACTGCCGCTCCTGCTACCGTCCCCGGGCACCGGTCAGCGCTGTCCTTGACGCCGTCACCATCACTGTCCACTTCACAGCCACGTGCATCAACACGCGCGCCGGAAGCGGTATCCGGGCACTGGTCATCACTGTCCGGCACGCCGTCGCCATCCAGGTCCGGCTGGCATCCGTTTTGATCGACTTCCGCGCCCTTGGGCGTACCAGGACAGCGATCGTCATCATCATGAACGCCATCGCCGTCGGCGTCCTTGCGCATGAATGCACAAACCAGGCTGCCGATAATCGCACCTGCCGCCGCGGTCTCACGTACTGCCTCGGCATCATCCGTAGCGCCGGCGGCTGCACCCACCACAAGACCAGCGGCCATGCAGTTTTTCCAGTCACTACTTAACCTCTGTGAACCTGTCGATGCACACGCTGACAGCAGAAACGCCAGGGCGGCAACCAACAACACTCTGAATCTGATACTCATGAAAATCCTCTCTCGTCTGACCGAAAACCAGCCCATTGGCTGGCAACGCGCTACTGTAGTCAGCAAGGCAGGTCTCCACAATAGCAAAGGTCGCAGGCAAGGCAGATTGACACAAGGTGTAACATTGAAAAATACAATAACAGCAGGCATTTAGCGGGACCCGGAGCAATGGTAAATATTGCATTAAACCCTGAATTGCTGCAGGAAATACGCCGACAGATCGGTACCGGCGGTGCGGCGCCACTTCCGATCGAACCGGTGACGGAAGTCTGCGGCGGCCAGATCAACCGCAACTTCGTGGTCAGGCAGGGGCAGCGCAAATTGTTCGTAAAACTGAACGATGCCACACGCCTGGAAATGTTCGCCGCAGAACGTGAAGCACTGATCGAGTTGCAGCGGCAAAAACGCCTGCACGTGCCTTCGCCGTTAGCCTTCGGTGTTAGCGGCGACAGCGCTTTCCTGGTCATGGATTACATGGAATTTGGCGATCGCGGCGACGCCGCGGCGCTGGGCCGTGGCGTAGCCGCATTGCATGAAATTACCGCAGATGCCCACGGCTGGCGTCGAGATAACACGATCGGCACAACGCCCCAGCACAACCCGACCAGCACCGACTGGCCCCGGTTCTGGGCTGAGCACAGGCTTGGCTTCCAGCTTGAACTGGCCGCACGAAGGGGTTTTCCTGTACTGCGTGACCGCGCCACCGACTTGCTGCACGACCCGGTTGTTTTTTTCGCGGGCTACGTGCCTCGGCCTTCTTTGCTGCATGGTGACTTGTGGAGCGGCAATTTTGCCTATCTTTCAAATGGTCAACCGGCTGTTTTTGACCCGGCAACCTACTACGGAGACCGCGAAACCGACCTGGCCATGACTGAGCTTTTTGGCGGGTTCGACCGGGATTTCTATGAAGCTTACCGGGCACAGGCTCCGCTGGACCCTGGCTATACCGTCCGTAGACATTACTACCAGCTTTACCATGTGCTCAATCACCTGAACCTGTTTGGCGCCGGATACCTGGTCCAGGCCAATTCGCTGATCGACAGGCTGGTTGCCGAAATTCGCTGACCTCGGACTGCCTATTTCCTGCAGGCGATCTTGAACTCTCCGGTCTGACTTTCCCTGCCCACACTGAGTGCGTGGGCGTAGACCTCGGCAACGCGCTCCTTCGAACTGCCGGCAGGTCCGCTTACGTGGCACCTATCGTTGCACCACAGTTCAACTTCGAATTTGCGGTCTACATGTTGTGAAGGAGGTTCGGTCCGGGGGCCGGAATTCCAAAGCACATCGGGTGGCAGGTAATCGTCCTTCAGGAAAACGGTGTATTCGTTATCGTCTTGCCCGCCATCTGTTTCACCCTGAACCCGCACTTGGGCAACGACCCGGCCGCCATCGCAGTCCATCGAGGTCGAATCAAAATTGAGACTGACTTTAAGCTTTTTCCATGCCATGTTCGATGTACTCAGGATTATTCAAATGCGAACCATTGCTGGTGGTTACTTGCGACCCTTGCGCTGTGCGGCACAAAAAAACCCGGCACCGACAGCAACGATACCGGGCTTTTTGCATCATCCAACCGTTACAGTGGAACGACGTTTTCCGCCTGGGGTCCTTTCAGACCTTCGCCGATAGTGAACTCTACCTGCTGGCCTTCTTTCAGGGTCTTGCGGCCTTCACCGACGATGTTTCTGAAATGAACAAAAACATCCCGCTCGTTTTCACGCGCGATAAACCCATAACCTTTCTCGTCATTGAACCACTTTACGGTTCCGACAGTTGTTTCTGACATTTTAATCAACTCACTATGTGTTTAACGGTTTCCACCCCGCGGGGCGGGCTAGCTGTAGCAGGACGGTAACGGAGCTGGATGAACCGGGCAGGAAAATCCTAAACATTTAATTGTCGTAACTCTCAAACTCGCCGCGCTTGCAGCGGCTCAATGATAACCTGCAGTGCGTTTTGTTTCCAAATGCAAAATGACAACGTTGACCCGGCCGGCAAGCCCCGTATCTGGCCTTGGTAGCGCGATAAAACCGTTATCATGCTGGCTCTTTGGCCATCACTTCACGCAGGCACAGCCGATGCCAGAACAACACCAGGGCCATTCGTCGCGCCGCAGAGTCTGGACCATAGCCGGTCCCGCGATACTGGCCAATTCCTCTGCCCCGCTGATTGGCCTCGTCGATACCTGGGCCATTGGCCACCTTCCGAGCCCGGTTCATCTCGCCTCGGTGGGGCTGGGTAGCGTGATCTTCAACTACCTGTTGTGGGCGTTCGGGTTTTTGCGCATGGGAACCACCGGGCTGGTTGCCCAGGCACACGGCGCCGGAGATGCTGCACGGCTTCACGCGGAAATCCTTCGCGCCAGCGCACTGGCACTGGTGTTCGGCTTTCTGTTGCTGGGCGTACAGGAAACATTACTCTACTGGTCCCTGAAGGCCATGGCGCCGCCTGCTGCGGTGGCTGAAATAACCTCCGAATATTTTCGAATCCGCATCTGGGCCGCACCCGCAAGTCTGCTCATTTATTCGCTCACGGGTGTGCTGTTCGGCCTTGGCAGAACGCGGGCGATCCTTATGCTGCAGCTGGTGCTGAACATCAGTAATGGCATCTTGAACCTGGTCTTCGTTATCGGGCTGGACCTGGGCGTTCCCGGCGTGGCGCTGGGTACACTGATTGCGCAATGGCTGTGTGCCATATTGAGCATCCGCGTCATCATTGCACACACGAGTCTGCCTCAATTGCTGTTGACCGCGCGTGACGGCGGCACGTGGGTCCTGGCCCGACTGAAGCGGCTGATGATGATCAATGGATTCATCTTTGTGCGCACCATTTTCCTGATGACCGCATTGGCGATGGTCATGCGCGTAGCCGGCCAACTCGGGGAGACCGAAATGGCTGCCAGCCACGTGATCAACCAGTACATGCTCCTGATGGCGCTCGGACTTGATGGCTTTGCACACGCTGCCGAGGCGCTGGCCGGCAAGGCTTGGGGCGAAGGCTCACGGGCCAGGTTTCGGCACTGGGTTGTGCATACCGGCATCTGGGGCGCGGCGGCGGCCGTGGCCTACGCCATCCTTTTCCTCGTTGCGGGCAACGGGATCACCGCCTTACTGACCGACCTGCCATCCGTTCGCGAACTGGTCGCCGAGCTGATGCCATTCGTCATTGCCCTGCCATTGGTATCAATCTGGTGCTATCACTTTGACGGGGTATTTATCGGCGCAACCGCTGCTGCTGCGATGATGACCACGATGGGGCTGGCCTTTACCGTTTACCTGGCCCTGCTCGGATCGCTGACTGACCGTTGGGGCCTGCACGGGTTGTGGGGTGCGGTGCTGGTGTTCATGGCCCTGCGAGGCATCGCACAGGCTGCCTGGTACCCTCGACTGGAAAAAAATGTCGAAGCCCAGGCCTGAACATCACCCCAAATCGTCCTAGGTGCTGAACGGCTCATCCGGAAAGTCGCTGGTGAATTCCGCTAACTTCCCATTGGGTGGAATGTCGAATTGCTCGACCCTGACAATCTCCAGCTGGTCAGCGCAATCCGGATAGTTGCTGAGCCATTCCCGCAAGATGCTTTCGCGGACCTGGGGCGGTAATGCCTTGCCCGACTGGATTCTGAATTCCAGCCGCCTGTCGATAAACAGGTGCAACTGGTATGCCCGGACGGCCGTCAGGTATTCAGGTGCAATACTTTGCAAGGCGTCGGTTATCACCCGGTACTTGCGGTGCGTGTCGGGCGGTACGTTGTGCCAGCGGCGAAACCTGCCTTCAATGTCTGTGAATGACTTCTGCGTTCGACCGCAAGGGCACGGATCCACTGGCACCGTGGCGAGATCACCGAGTTCATAGCGAAACAGTGGCATCGCGAAATTACTCAGGCCAGTCACCAGGATCCTGCCCTGCTGGCCCGGGCCAACCGCTTCACCGTGCCTGTCGGTGATCTCGACCAGGCAGTGTTCCTGCTGCACGTGATAGCGGCCCGCCCCGCAGCGTAAAGCAATGATCCCGATTTCATTGGCGCCGTAATTTTGATTGACCGGCACCTGGAAACTGCGCTCGATCCGGTGTCGCATCAGCGGCGTCATCTGCGAGGACGTCCCGAGCACACCTTTCAGTGAACTCGCGACCGGCCCGGAAGGGCGGGAAAATGCATGCTCTTCCAGCGTCGCAGGATCGCTCGCCAGGTAGCCGGGCTGCTTTTGTTCGAGCCATGCCTGCCGAATCTCAAGCGGCTGGGCACTGGATAACAGGTAGCTGGGCCCGGTCTCGAAAAACGTGCTCGCGTAAGTCCAGTGATCACGGTCTTCCTGAAAGTCATAGGGCGGGTGATCATCAAGCGGGTCGGCAAAATTTCGTGGCGCAAGAATTTGCGCCAGCGAACCGGACAGGTCAAACCGGAACCAGCGATATTGGCGAAGCACCAGGATCGTGAACATCATGTTGGCGCGGTGGGTCATCCTGACACGGGTGCGCTTCCCGGTGGTTCCGGATGAATAAGTCGTCCACGTCCACTTTTCGTTCTCGGGCAGTGTCTCCGCGTGCAGGCTTTGCTCGCGGGCAATCACCGTGTCCTTGTCCAGGACCGGCAGATGTTTCAGATCAGATTCGTGCCTGACATCATCCGCATTCAAACCGTGTTCGACGAAGTAATCCCGGTAAAAAGGAACCTTCTCAACGGCGAATCGCACCATGGCAGACAAGGCATGATCTGCCTGAGCCTGCTGGCGGTCAAAATCGAAAAATTCGGAACGTGCCAGGTCGTCAAACAAACGCAGCCCCTGGTGTTGTGGCAGCAACAACCAGGCTGACTGTGCCGCGATTTCCTGCTCGGCGCTGCTGGCAACATCCTTCTTTTCGAGCGCAGCGCCAGTTGCAATCCCGGACTTACCGTCACTCATGGTTCACGCCCATCTTGCGCTGCGCGGCAAAAAAATCTCAAACGGCGCGCCGGAATCAGGTCGTGGCAACAATCTGGCTGGACCCGGGTAGCGCTGGTATTGAAGACATTTCGTCGCCTGCAACGTGCAGATTCGAAAGCGTGCTGATCAGCTCCCGTGTCGCGTCATTGATGGCCTGTTGATGGGCAGCCACGACATCAGAAATTCGTCCGCCGGACACGGATTGGCGATGCACGATCCTCAGCGGAGACATGTTTTTTCCGCAACGGAAGATGCCCGCCATGCTGATCTCGACAGCTTGTGGTACGCGCGATACACCCAGCCGGGTATAGAACCGGTCGATCTCGAGCTCCAGTTCACAGGCATCGAGCTTAGCCGCGGCGTCGCGAGTGACGCGCGAAAAAGAACCTGATCCCGCGAGCGATCGAATCAGCAGTGAAGAAACGTATTCAGGCAGGTTAGCGGGCCACCGGGCGGCGCTGAATCTGCTCAGCTCTGGCCCCGGCCCAATGGTCAGCAGGTGGTCGGAGTCCAGGCCTGGAACCACCGTCACGCTCACGGTCAGCACGGGGCCGGCCGGCTCACCATGCCCGTCATTTGCCGCAAGCGGTTCCAGCCAGTAGATGCGCTCAGGCTGGCTGCCCGATTCCAGTATTCCGCCGCAGGCAACCAGCAGCATGGTGACAGTGGCTGCCAGGATCAAGCCGGGTGTTCTCAAAATGCACGGTTTCATTTCAGGGCTCCAGGGGTACCGAATCGTCGCTGGACTTGTAAAGCAGCGAAGAAGGGTTTTCGCGTAATTCCTGCAACAACATCTGTAACTGCCTCAGGGTCGTTCGTGCGTCACTGACCAGTGCCGGCACCTGCCCCAGTCCGTCATCAAGAAAATGACTCATGTCCGTGTTATTGGTCTGTGTCCACTGGTCGAGCCGCTCGGTAAGACTGCCGAGATTTTCACTCATTTGCTCAATGTTAGACATCGTGGCCTGCAATTCAGGACGAATATGTTCTGCGCCCGTCTGAAACTCACCCAGCAGGGTGCGCAATTCCTGGATCGTCGCATTCAGGTTGGCCGGCAGATTCGCAAAGTCGTCCTGCCTGGATTTGAGCGTGGTGGTAACCGACTCGATGTTCTGCAGCGTTCCGGCGATACTCGCCTGGTTTTCCGCGCTGACCAGCGTCGAGGCCTTATCCAGCAGTGCATCCACCTTGTCGAGCAACATGGGCGCACCCGACAGCAGGGCCGCGAGTCCTGAATCCCGGACTTCAATGACCGGGTATTCATGACCGGGTGGTGTTTTCAATGGCAGGTTCTGGCCCGGTTCACCGGTCAGGTTGACCACCGCAACCCCGGTGACGCCCTGGAACAGCAAGCTGGCCGTCGTACCGGTATCGACCGGCGTGCTTTCGCGAACTTCGATGTCAACCCTGACACTCATCGGATCACCTGGAATGATATCCATCCGCGTCACGGTTCCCACCTCGACACCAAGGTAGAAAACGGGCCCCCCCATCATCAGGCCGCTGACATCTTTCTGGAAATAGATGCTGTAGCGGGTGGTGGGTTCGCTACCCTGGTTGCCCGCCAGCCAGACCGTGGCCGCAACAAATATCGCCAGCGCCAGGCTGACGAACAATCCGACCAGGAGATCCCTACGCACGGTCAGGCCTCACACCGGTGCTTGCCGCCCGGCGTGCGCGCGGCACACCAAAATAGCTCTGTATCCATTCGTTATCATGCTCAAGGATCTCGTCAATGGTACCAACAATCGCATTGCCATCGACCAGTACGGCGATTCGGTCACAGGTACCAAACAGGCTGTCAACGTCATGCGTGATCATCATGATGGTCAAATCCAGGTTGTCCTGCAGATAATTGACCAGCTTGTCGAATTCGGTCGCGGCGATCGGATCCAGCCCTGCAGTTGGCTCATCAAGAAACAGAATTTTAGGTTCCAGCGCCAGGGCGCGGGCCAGCGAAACGCGTTTTCGCATGCCGCCCGATAATTCCGAAGGGTACTTGTCCGCCACGGACAGCGAAAGCCCTGCCATGAGCAGTTTCAGGCTGGCCAGTTCATGGCGGGTTTCGAGTGGCATATCCGAGTGTAGCGCGATGGGTAACTCGACGTTCTCCTGCACCGTCAGCCCGGACAATAATGCGCCGCCCTGGAACAGTACGCCCCAGTGCCGGGTCGGGCCGGGCTTGAGGTATTCGATTCTTTGTCCCAGCACGGTAATTTCACCACTGGTGGGCTTTTGCAAACCCAGGATACTGCGCAGCAACACGGATTTGCCGGTACCTGACCCCCCAACAAGGCCCAGGGTTTCATCAGGCATGACATCGAGATTCAGCCCATCGTGGACCACGTTGTCCCCGAAACGGTTGACGAGATTCGAAATCCTGACCACCGGTTCCATCAGATGCCCAACCTCGTGAAAATTATCGTGAAATAAGCATCGGCCACGATAATCAGGAATATCGACTGAACGACTGCCGTGGTGGTCAGGCGGCCCAGTTGCTCGGCCGAATGCTCAACCTGCATGCCGCGCAATGTTCCGGTCACGGCAATCAGGAAGGCAAAGAACGGCGCCTTGGTCAAACCCACCATCAGGTCGTTCATATCGCTGGCGTATTTCACCCGCTCGACAAACTGTACCGTCGGTATATCGAGACTGCCGATGGCAATCAACGCACCACCGAGTATCCCGGCGACATCGGCAAACAACGTCAGCATGGGCAGCGCAATGACCAGGCCGAGGATTCGGGGAACAACGAGAATCTGGTTCGGGTTGAGGCCCAGCACCCGCAAGGCATCGATCTCTTCGTTCAGTTTCATTGTGCCCAACGCGGCGGCGAAAGCACTGCCGGATCGTCCCGCCACCATCACCGCGGCAAGCAGCACACCCATTTCCCGGAGTATCGAGATACTGGCCAGGTCGACGACGAAAATCTTCGCACCAAACTGCTCCAGTTGGGCCGATGCCTGGTAAGCCAGCACGATACCGATCAAGAAGGACATGATCATAACGATGGGTATCGCGCGCACGCCCGTCTCATAGACCTGCTTGATGGTCTCTCCCAGGATCAGCGTTAATGGCCGACGGGTACCGTCCAGGATCGAACGGGCTATGAAACCAATATCCTCGAATGCGGACAGCGTGTTCTGGCCAACACGTTCAATACTGCCGTGTAGCGGCCTCGGCGGCGGTTCGTCATCCAGGTCTTCATCGAATTCGCGTATCGCCGCCATGTCGATGATGTTGCGCAGGAACTTGAAGTGTTCCGCCTTGAAACCTTCAAAATCGGACTTGATGCCCAGCTCGGCCAACTGCTGTGAGCGGTCATACAGTACCCAGGCACCGGCGATATCGATATCCTGCAGGCCGCCACACTGGAAAATTACTGGCAGCCCATCGGAAGAAACCACCGATGCGGTGGCTTCCTCAAGGTCCGAAACATTGTCGAACACCCAGTCATTCCTGAGCCCGACCTTCAGACTGTCATGGTGTTTCTCTACCTGTAGATAGGCGTTTTCCATCACCCTCTTGCATTGGCCTAACCATCATCAATGCAGGTTTCATTCGGGGTAATTCGAACCATGTCGAAAGCCCCTTCCACGTTCTGCACCTCGGAACGATAACTCAACCGCGCTGTTGTGCAAGAAGTAAATTCGAGCGTGCCTTCACCCCAGGGCTGCAGATCTGCCTGCTGCGGGCCTGCAAACGTAGCGCCGACCGGGCGCAGGAATTCCATGACCGTACGGCGTCCGTGCATGCGGCTCGGACCGATCAGCCACATTTGCTCGCCGGTTTCCGGGTCAAAGGTCATCCAGAACAAGACCACCTGGCCGGTGCTCGGCACCACCTCGAGCATAAAGCCCTGTGCAGGCAGGTTTGGTGACGCCCACGGCCCGGTGATACCGGCATCCGAGGCGGGGTCGAAATCCACGCCGATGCCGTTCGCAATAACATCCTGCAGGGCATGCCGCATGTCTTCCCCGGCATCATTCCAGTTGGCGGCCGTCGTCACAATCACGATGTCGAACTCGGGAATCACGAAGATGTATTGATCTCCGAAACCCCAGGCCCGGTAAACTTCGACCGGACCGTGCGGGGTATCCAGGTCGCTGACCCACCACTGGTAGCCATATCCAATCCCCTCGCCAAACACCTGTGGATCGGTGACGTGGTCGCTATAGCGCAACATGCTTTGTTCGACCCAGGCCTGCTCGAAGAGCCGCTGGTCCTGAAACACGCCGCGATCCAGGTACAACTGGCCAATCTTGGCCAGGTCACGCGCCCTGAGCCACAGGCCGTGGCCTGTCGGGGTAAAGCCTTCGGGAAAGATTCCCTGTTGCGAATCGGGGGTCGAGCCGAACCCGGTGACCCGGATATCAGCCTCGGTAATGTCCAGTTGTGGAAACAGGTGCTGCAGCGCATAGTCAGCCGCGCTCTGCCCGGTGTGCTCCAGGAAAGCCAGGCCCATCAGGTTGGATACACCGGTGCTGTAGCGAAAAACCGTATCCGGGGAAGCGGTCACAGGGCGTTCCAGCACATAGCGCCACCAATCGTCGGACTGCATCATCTGGTAGGCCGGGTTAACGGGGTTGTTCCAGAATGTGCTCCATTCGTCCCACGCGAAGCCATGACGTTGGGTCAGCAGATCGTGAAATGCAATGTCACCCGCGCCGGGGTTGGCATTCAGGGTGGCCAGATAACTGGGAAACAACTCTGAAAAAGTGGTTTCCAGTGGCGGCAGGTCGCCACGGCGCTGGGCGACACCCACCAACGCAGATGCAACACTTTTGGTGACCGAAAAAACCTCCATCAGGTCATCGGGACCAAAGCCGTTGAAATACTCCTCGTGCACCAGCTTTCCGTGACGCAAGACCAGGAAACTCCTGACCGCACCGTACTCACCCTGCTGAATACGGGTGGACACATCGGCAAGCATTTGTGCATCGATGTTGGCTTCCAGCGGTGATGACTGGGGCCATTCGAATGCCGATTCTGCCATGCATGGCGCGAATGCCAGCAGCGCTTCCAGCGCGAGAAGGCCCAGGGACTTGTGAATCTTGAACTTCATCAGCGATTTCCTCGAAAACTTGTCAATCGCCGGTAAGAGCGCACTCGCTTGCCTAATCCTTCGTAAGCGATCGATCTCCCACCGATCTCAGCACCGGGTACACCCGGTACTGCTGGTCGTAAAAAGGCGTTTGACTGTAGATCCACATCAGGCGCCTGGCAGGGTCCGCCGCAAACTCCGGGTCCGAATCCAGGCGTTGCTGGAATTGTTCCACGAGATTCTCATCGAGCTCCAACAACTTTTGCGCGAGCGGTTCCAGCACGTAGGGTTCTGCATACTCGGTCCGGGTAAAAATCTCGAGGAAGAACCCCCATTGGAAAAATGAGTCCGCAGCTTCAGGCTCGAGCAGCAGGGATACCAGCTCCCCGAGTTCGTGATCGGTCGGAACGCGGAAGCTGCCTGGCGGCAGCGTGACAGTCGCATGTTCGGTGACCGGTTTACCCGGGTCGATCCGGACGCGGCCTTCGAATGGGTTGGGCGTCCAGCCCGCTGGTTTCGCGATGGCGGCATCGGGAAGCCGGTATATTTCCACCTCGGTGGTCAACGGTTCCTGCAGGGTTTCAACCGGAATACCATGCATTGACAGGCGCCCGGCAATTTCACGCCATTGCACCGGGATCAGATAGGCTTCGGGCCGCGTGACGCGTGTGCTGGGGATATCGATATCGACCTGCACCACCGGACTATCAACTTTTTCGCCGGTCCAGCGCACCACCGGTCCGCCTGAAACCTGGCCCTGATAGGTTTCATGGCGGATGCCCAGGAATGGATGCGGCGCGGCGCTTTCCGGGTTGGGCAGCCAGCCCAGCGTGACGTTGTCGGGACGCCTGGACCGGTCCATGGAAATGGCGCTTTGCACGGCTTCGAACTGAGCCGCCATCACCCGCATACTGGCTTCAAGCATGACGTAGGTCCCCAGCACGCGCTGGCGGTAAGGCTTCAGCGAGTGGTTCTCGACCAACACCGTCGGCAGGTGGCGGGCATCACCGTAGGCGTTCGAATAACGCGGATCGGCGGTCCAGACGTAGTAGCCGGCGTCCATGTCCCGGCCATTGGTTGCCAGGATCAAGGGCCCGGGGATGTGCCCGTACCTGGCCAGTTCCTGGTTTACAAATTCAGTATATGATCCTGATATCCATGAAGAAATTTCCGGAGACCAGCCACCCTTGCCATTCCCGCCGAATGTGATGTCGTATTGATAATCAGCGCCATCCGTGACGTGCAGGTCGAGGTACAGGTGCGGCTGCCACAGCTTGATGACCTCCACGATGGCACGCACGCCGGGTGTATCCAGCTTGGCGTAGTCCCGGTTCAGATTCTGGTTGCGCGCGTTGGTGCGCCAGCCCATTTCAAGCGGCCCGCGCTGGTTGATACGCGCATACCTTGAACTGTTCTCATGACCATCCACGTTCAAAATCGGCACAAACAGCAAGTTGGCAAGATCCAGCAGGTCCCGCCTGGTGTTCCTCACGGTCATGTCGCGCAACAGCATTAACCCCGCATCTTTGCCGTCAATCTCTCCAGAGTGGATCCCTGCTTGTGCCAACAACAATGGTTTGCCGCTTGCTGCAAGCCCTGCCGGCGTATGTTCTTTTGCCTGGCTGGCAATCACCATCCACACGTCTCTTCCCTGGTGACTCTTGCCAATTGAAACCATGGAAAGTTCGGGTGCTGCGGCGACCAGACGGCTCAGCCATGCGATGGTCTCATCATAGGAGGGCGTTGCTGTCAGCTTGCCCAGTTCCGCCGGGGTAACCCACGGGTGCGATGCATCGACCAGCAGGGATTCCGAACGGCCTGACCAGGCCTGTTGTGGGGGCAGGAATTGTTCGTATGTGTTGAACAGGCGCTCAGGCAGCGCTTCCGAACCCGGTTCTGCCTGAGCCCGAGGAAAACACGCCACCGCGAGAATACAAAACAATACAGCTGCCAATTGAACCTGTCTGGACATACATGTTCCGCGCTTGATGTATCGCCCATGATACGACACGCATCGCAGACTTGGCAGGGGCGCTACCGGCGCAACGGCGCCCCGCCGCTGTCCTCAGGCAGCAGGGTTTCTGAGCGCACCTGAATGCGGGCCGCTTTGCGTCGCGAGTGAACTATCCGCGCCAGCAAAAGTGCGGCCAGGATCAAGGCGTAAACGGTCGCCTCAAGTGTGTCCAACTTGACCTGCCAGTAAAAATGCCACACACCCAGTATCGCGCTGGCATAAACCAGCCTGTGCAGCTTTTTCCAGCGCCGCCCAAGCCTGCGCATCCAGCCGCGGGTTGACGTCAAGGCCAGGGGGAGCAGCAACAACAGCCCGGTCATTCCCAGCGTGATGTAAGGCCGTTCAACGATATCCTCCAGCAAACCCGAGAAATCCAGGTACCGGTCCAGCACGATGTAGACCAGGAAATGCAAGAACAGGTAGAAGAATGCAAACAAGCCCAAAAGGCGCCGGAAAGTGACCAGCCAGTGCCAGCCGGTCCAGTAACGCAACGGCGTGATTGCCAGGGTCAGCAACAGGAATTTCAGCCCCCACTTCCCCAGTTCATGCAACAGCTTTTCTACCGGATTCGCGCCGAGGTTGAATCCCAACAATTCAAATGCGCCGAGCCCAAGCCACAGCAACGGAGCAAGGCATAAGGGCCAAAGCAGGGTCTTGATGAGCCGCGTAAACCCCTTCGATCCGAAAGCGGGCATGCTAAAAGTTTCGGCGCAGATCCAGGCCCTGGTACAAGTGAGCGACCTGCTCCGCGTAGCCATTGAACATTTCTGTCTTCCGCCTCGGCGCGAACAGCCCGCTTCCTATGATCCGCTCGGATGCCTGGCTCCAGCGCGGATGATCGACGTTTGGATTGACGTTGGCATAGAACCCGTATTCGCGCGGCGCGGAGGCTTCCCAGCTGGTGCGCGGACGGGTACGGGTGAAATGGATGGCGTTAATGGTCTTGATGCTTTTGAATCCATATTTCCACGGAACCACCAGGCGCATCGGCGCGCCGTTCTGGTTCGGCAGTTCGCGGCCATAGACACCAACCGCCATAAATGCCAGGGGGTTCATGGCTTCTTCGATTGTCAGGCCTTCGACGTAAGGCCAGTCCAGTATTCGACGGCGTTGCCCGGGCATCTGGCCCGGGTCATACAAGGTGCGAAAGCGTACGAAGCGGGCGTCAGAGTTAGGCTGAAACCTTTTCAGCAGGTCCGCCAGCGGAAACCCTACCCAGGGGATGACCATCGACCACGCCTCCACGCAACGAAGCCGGTAAACACGCTCTTCGAGCGCATGCGGAGACAGGATGTCCTCGAGGTTGTAGTCGCCGGGCTGGTCGCACTCACCGCTGACCTTGACCTGCCAGGGACGCGTGACCAGCGATCCGGCATAGCGGCTGGGGTCTTCCTTGCCGGTTCCGAATTCGTAAAAATTGTTGTAAGTCGTCACATCGCGCCATGAATTGGGCGCTTCATCGAGGCTCAGAGGGCTTTCACTGACATTTTCCAGCACCCGGCCGCTTGCACCCGGATCGCTGGCGACCGCGGCGATTACCGGGCTTGCACCCGCCAGGCCGGCAGCCGCCAGGCCCGCCTTGGCCAGGAAAGAGCGGCGGTCAAGGTAATCAGCCTCGCTGGTGATTTCTGACGACTTGATTTGTGGTGCCTTGCGGATCAACATGCACGAGCTCCTGTCGGTATATTCTGCGTTCGGGAATAAAAGACCCCGATACAGACATTTATCTTACCGCCGCCCGGCCCTGCCGCTGGATACCGAATGTCTGATGCCAGGCTGGTTACTGCAGCCCAACGGCCACCGCGATCACCATCGTGATGCTGCCGGCGATCAGGAGCTGCACGATCAGGGGCCATATGAACCTGAACCAGCGGCCATAGGGAATACCGCAGATTCCAAGGATGGCCATCAGCACGGCATTGGTCGGCACCACCATGTTCATGAAGCCATCACCCATCTGGTAGGCCAGCACCGCGATCTGCCGCGATACACCCACGAGGTCCGAAATCGGCGCCATCAGCGGCATGGTCACGTAAGCCTGCCCGGATCCGGAAGGAATAAAGAAATTGAGCAAGCTCTGAATGAACACCATGCCCACAGCGGACAATTCGGCTCCGACCACCATCAACGGCTGCGAAACACCGTTGATGATGGTGTGCAAGACCTGCCCGTCACTGAGGGTGATTTCAATAGCGCGCGCAAAACCGATTAGCAGGGCGGTACCAATCAATTCACCAGCGCCTGAAATAAAATTGTTGGCCATGTCGTCAAACGACATTCGCGAGATCAGTCCAACGATGATGGCGAGCGCCACGAACACGGCACCCAATTCGACGAAATACCACTGGTGAACCTTGATACCCCACACCACCAGTCCCAGGGCCAACAGGGTCACGACCAGCACCGAGAACTGGCGCGCATCCAGGTCTTTCGACTTAGGTGGTTCCGGCGGCTGTGCCTCGGCAATGTCCGCCACCAGTGATTGCGCGGGATTTTCCCTGATGCGCTTGGCATAACGCAGCACGTGCAGGTAACCGATCGCGAAAAACGGGATGAACATCAGCAGGCGAAATTCGATGCCCGATACCGGCTGAACACCGGCCACTTCCTGCGCGACCAACACCGTGAACGGGTTCATGACGGCCGTTCCATAGCCGATACCGTAACCCACGACCATGATGCCGACCGCAGCCACGGTGTCCATGCGCATGCCAACGCACAAGGTTATCAGGATCGCCACCAGCGGAATGTACTCCTCCGCCATACCAATCGTCGACGAGCCAATTGCGAATGCCAGCATACCCATTAATATCAGCAATGCCGGCTGGCCGCCAAAGCGATTCAATACCCGCGCCAATGCCGCGTCCAGCGCGCCGGTTGCCCGGATCACCGCCAGTGCACCGCCAATGAGAAAGACAAAAAAGATAATGCCCTGCGCGGATGCCAGGCCGCGTGGAATAACGGTGAACAGGGACCACCAGGGCTGGCTGACCGACTCCTCCATGACCGAGTACGTGCCGGGAATGACGACTTCGTGACCATGATCAAGTTGCGTCTCGAAGCTGCCCGCGGGCAGCAACAGTGTCAACACGTATGCCAGGACGACCATGCCATAAAGCAGCACCAGGGTATGCGGTACTTTCAGTTTTATCGCCATGTTGATTCGTCCCAGTTCACTGGATTGCTGCCCGGACAAGCTGAATTGCGGGAATTCATGAGCGAATCCGGCGCACGAACCAGCCTGCGAACAGCAGGAATGCGAAGAAGCTGACTACGTTGACCAGCCAGTCAGGGCCCAGCCAGTCGAGACCGATACCCGCCGGCCTCGCACCCTGTACAAACGCCACGGCCGCGATTCCGACACCCAGCAGGCCCTCTCCGCCGACAAAACCCGAACCCAGCAATACACCCTTATCACGGCGTTCGGTGGCCTGTTGCTCATTGGCCGCCGATTTTTCCAGCCACAATTTCAGCATTCCGCCGAAGAATATCGGGGTCATGGTTGAAACAGGCAGGTATACGCCCACGGCAAAGGGCAATGAAGGTATACGGAACAATTCGGCGGTAATTGCAATTCCGGCGCCGATCGCCACCAGGCCCCAGGGCAGGTTTTGCTCGAGCACACCGTCAATTACCAGTTTCATCAGCGTCGCCTGGGGCGCCGGCAATTCAGCGCTGCCAAAACCGAAGGTTTCGGCCAGCAACAGAACCGACAGGCACACGAAAGTCGCCGAGGTCAGTACGCCGATCAGTTCACCCAATTGCTGGTACCGTGGCGTAGCGCCCAGAAGGAACCCGGTTTTGAGATCCTGCGACGTGTCGCCGGCGATGCTGGCAGCAATGGCGACCACGCAGCCGACGGTCAGGGCCGCAGCCTTGCCGTTAATGTCCGTCCAGCCCATGACGAGGAATACGCCGGCCGTTCCGAGCAGGGCGGCGATCGTCATACCGCTGGTCGGGTTACTGGTGACACCCACCAGGCCGACGATACGCGATGCCACGGTGACAAAGAAAAATGCGAAAAACACCACGCAAACCGCGGCAACAACGCGCTCAATGGAATGTTCCAGCGCTCCGAAAGGCGCCTTGACGAACACCAGCATCAGCGCCACGGCAAGTAAACCGACACCAACGAATTTCAATGGCAGGTCTCGCGCCGTCCTCGGGGTAGCCGCCACGGGTGCATCATCAGAAGACACCCTGCCCTTGAGTTCCTGGGCGCCGATCTTGAATGACTCGATCATGACCGGCAGACTCCGAATCAGCGTGATGATGCCGGCAGCCGCGACCGCTCCGGCGCCGATGTATCGCACGTACCGCGTCCAGATCTGAGATGCCGACATTTCGTTGATCGTCATGATCATCTCAGGGTACAGCGGTGGGCGGCCGTCACCCCAGTACGCGATTCCGGGAATGATGATCAGCGACGACAGCAGACCACCGCCGACCATGACCGTGGCGATCCGCGGCCCGAGAATGTAGCCGACACCGAACAGGGCTGGCGACAGGTCCATGCCCAGCTCGCCCTTGCGAAGAAATGGCACTTTCAGGTGCGCTTCCGAAGCCAGTACCTTGGCCCAGCCGGTCAGCGCCTTGTAAGCGGCACCCGCGCCCAGGCCAATAAATACGTTGCGCGCATGTCCGCCGCCACTCTCATTGGCTACCAGCACGTGTGCACAGGCCGTGCCTTCCGGGTACGGAAGGTTGCCGTGTTCCCTTTCGATCAGGAAACGACGCAGCGGGATCATGAACAGCACACCGATCAAACCGCCGGCCATGGCCAGCAGGGTCATTTGCAGCAACGAGGGATACAGCCCCCACAGGAACAGCGCCGGCAAGGTGAAAATTACGCCGCTGGCGACTGAACTGGAGGAGGAACCGACCGTTTGCGCGAGATTGGCTTCGAGGATATTGGCGCTGCCACCCATTTTCTTCAGAGCGTGAAACGCCGCCACGGTCATCACCGCGACGGGAATCGAGGTGCTGATGGTCAGGCCGGCGCGCAGCCCCAGGTAAGCGTTGGCAGCGCCAAACAACACCCCGAACAAGACACCGAAAAACAGCGCTTTGACGGTAAATTCATTGGGCGAGTCGTGTGCAGGTACATACGGCTCGTAGGATTCACCCTGTTTCAGCGGGCGATGTGCGTTTTCAGGCAGGCGGCGGGCGTGATCCAAGGCGGGTTTCCTTTTTTTGTTAGGGATGAGTGCGGGGCTATTCTATCTTCGCCAGTAAGGGTCTGGTCAAACGATCGTCAATCTGGCCTTTGACCTGTTCTTAAATTTACCCATAGAATAACGTTCGCCCCGTCAGCAGGAATCAACACAATGCAATGTCCCAAATGTAACGCAGGATTCGAGACAGTCTCTTACGACGGCATCAAGATCGATCGTTGTCTCGAATGCAAGGGCCTGTGGTTCCAGCCGGAAGAATTGTCGCAACTGCGCGATGACATCTGGATGGCTGATTACATACTCGATGCAGGTGATCAGAAAGTCGGGCGTAAATTCAACCGCATCACAGCGATCCATTGCCCGGAGTGTGATGCGGACATGCGGCAGGAATTCGACGCCGAGCAGCCACACATCGTGTACGAGTCCTGCCCCGAGGGACATGGAACATTCCTCGACGCAGGCGAGTTCACCGACCTCGTGCACAAGACGTTTTGGGACCGCTTCAAGCGCTGAGCGCGGTTTTCAGACTCGAAAAACCCCGCAACGGCGGGGTTTTTTATTACCTGTCATTCAGGCTGCGGGCCATTTCGTCCGCCAGTAAGCGGGTAAATGCGATGTCACCCGTGTAACGACCGAGGTGGGTCGTGTCACTGAACATGTCCGGCGTCACCTCGGGTGTGTCCTGCAGGTTCAGCATCTTGATGCCGGTTTCCCGCTCAATTCGCGCGATGATCTTTTCAAGACGCTTCCAGCCTTCGGGCGAGTAGTCGATCCAGTCCGTGTTACGTGGCAGGAGAATGACTTCGACGTGATCTGAAAACTCCTTGAAGTTCTCGACAATCCGGATAAACGATTCAACCAGTATTTCTTCGAATTGCAACTCGATAATATCCGCGGTCCGGATGCGGTTCAGCCGGTCATTGTCCATGCGCCTGTCAGTCAGGCCGGTATGCATCAACTCCTGGATCAGGGCCACGGTCTCTTCGGAACGGTCCGATGGAATCGTCGGCCCGCCCTGCCATGGCCAGTACCATTCCTCGCCGTTATAGTCCGGATAATCTTCCGCCAGTTTTCCCTCCAGGGCCTCCAGGATCTCGTCGCGGCGCGCAGCTGCCTCTTCGTCAACCGGGATATCCGACCTTTGCGGCGGCGCTTGCAATGACTGGGCGAACTGGGCCGTGATGATCTCCGCAGAAATATCATTGCGGAAATAGCGAATGGTGAACAACCTGACCCCGCGTGTGAGATCCTCTTTGGCGATTTCCAGCAATTCCGCATCGGTCGCCAACATGGTCAGGAAGGAGTCCACGGCCGGCAAAGCGCCATTCCAGCGAGTTTTGGTGGTCTGGAATGGATTGAACTCAATCATCGCCAAGGCGAGGCGGCGGTCGTTGGCGACAAACTCGTCCCGGATTCGCCGAGACAGGTAATCCTGGAAGTACGGGTTTAGGCCGCCAAAGCCGAAATTGAACGACTTTAACGTGATGCCCTTTTCCGCCAACCACTGGTCAAAAAGGCGCGGAGAGTATCCGGCATGCACCATCGAGGAACCAAAAAACATCGCCAGCTCGTCTTCAAGGGCGATGATTGCGGGCAGGGCTTCCTGCGCTTCAGTGACGCGCTCGAGAATGCCTTCCTTGCTGGCGTTATTGAGCTCGGCGATTAGCCGCAATATGCCAAGCGCCGCGGCCATGCCGAGCAGGATGACCAGCAAAGTCTTCCTGAATATGCGCGGATCGCCGGCGCGCTCAGAACTGGAAGTAGATGAACTCACTGCTGGGTTCTCCAATCATCAGGCAGGCTAACTGGCCAATTACCAGCAATGGCCAGAACAGCCACGCCTTGTTTTCAAATTTATCTGCATGGTTGAGCACAAACCGGTCGAGCAGGTGCATCAGAACCACCGCGGTCACTGTCAGCCCGAAGATCACGGTTGCAACCTGCCCTGGCGCCGGCAAGCCACCGAAACTGTGCATGTTGACGATCAACGACCAGGCACCATCAATAGTGTTCGCCCGGAACAGCACCCATCCAAGCAACACGAGATAAAAAGTAACGGCCCACTTGAGCAGCTTGACGAGGCGCTTGTCGCCGCGCTGAAATGCGGCAAACAGCGGCAACTGCCCCAGGTAATGAGTCAGCGTGATGATTGCGCCATGAAACGCGCCCCACACCACGAAGGTCCATGCAGCCCCATGCCACAATCCGCCCAGCAGCATGGTAA
Organism: Lysobacterales bacterium; assembly: GCA_013002505.1. Classification (GTDB taxonomy): domain Bacteria; phylum Pseudomonadota; class Gammaproteobacteria; order Xanthomonadales; family SZUA-36; genus JABDJL01. The sequence goes on from JABDJL010000191.1 coordinate 25,440, forward strand.
TCATGATGTTTCGCATTCGATGATTGTTGCGATTGCCGCCCAGGGAAATATACAGGTAGTCCCGCAGCCAGCTGGACAGAGAAATATGCCACCTTCGCCAGAAATCCACGGGTGATGCAGCCAGGTACGGTAACCTGAAGTTCAGCGGAATTTTAAAACCCAGCAGTAGCGCCAGGCCGATGGCCATGTCGCTGTAGCCGGAAAAATCGCCATAAATCTGACCGGCAAAAGCCAGCACCCCCGTCCAGGTTTCGATCAGGCTGACGGGGCCGCCGGAATCAAAGGCCAGCGCGACCGGCTTGGCCAGCAAATCCGCGGCGGTTTTCTTCATCAGGCCCACGGTGATCAATAGAAACCCATGCTTGACCTCGTTCCACTTGGGCGTGGGAATCGCATGCATTTGCGGCAGGATCTGCCGGGCCCTGAGAATGGGTCCAGCAACCAGCTGGGGGAAAAACGCCAATGCGGCGGTAAAATGAACCAGCCCCTTGCGCGGCTCCATATCGCCCCGGTAGACATCAATCGTGTAGCTGAGGCTTTGGAACGTGTAAAAAGATATGCCGACCGGCAACACCCAGTTCAGCATCGGTACGCTGGCTTCGTAACCGAACAGCGTCATGAAGTCGGCAACCGACTGTATGGCGAAATCGGCATACTTGAAAATGGCCAGTATGCCCAGGTTCATGACCACCGATGCAGTCAACCACAACTTCTTGCGACTGATGTTGCCTGCTGATGCGATGGCCTGGGCGAAGAAGTAATCACCGACGGCGCTTCCCACCAGCAGGGGGATGAACTTGTAGTTCCAGGCACCGTAGAACACCAGGCTTGCGACCAGGATGAAATAAACCCTGGGCGTCTGCCGAAGGAAAATGAACCCGTAGAAAAACAGGAAAATGACAAAGAAAAAGAAAAAAATTGGTGTGTTGAACAGCATGTTTTGGTTCTTTTTTCCTGCTGATAATTACGACCCAGGCGCCGAAACAAGCAGGCCCCTCAGGTGACGCGGCTCAATGATTGGACGGTCATTGGCCGAAAATGGTTACTTTTGGATACCCTGACCGAGTCCGCGTTGCCCATTCATTCAGGTCCTGCAGATACGTTTTTACAAACTTATGTCGCTTTTCAGCGGTATTTCGGTCCGCAGAGTTGGTTCAATAAGTATAATAATGCCCGGAACTGAATCCGGCGCCAGCCGGGCGTGCGGAAAACCAAATGATGCAACTACCCAGTGATCGAAAGAGCGCTTACAACGCGCATGAACTCGAACTGTGCGCACAGGGCAAGCTGTTCGGGGAAGACTATGGCCGTTTGCCAACCGGCCGCATGCTGATGATGGACCGCGTCAACCTGATTTCGCGGGAAGGCGGCAAGTATGACAAGGGTGAGATCCAGGCAGAACTGGGCATCGACCCGGATCAGTGGTTTTTTGGTTGCCATTTTTTGTCTGACCCCGTCATGCCCGGATGCCTGGGGCTCGATGCGCTCTGGCAACTGGCAGGTTTTTACCTGACCTGGGCCGGCAATCCCGGCCGGGGACGTGCGCTGGGGGTGGGCAAAGTGCGCTTCAGCGGCCAGGTCCTGCCCACTGCGGAAAAAGTCACTTACCAGCTTGATATCCGCCGCATTATCACGCGCAAGCTGAGCTTGATCATCGCGGACGGAACGGTTTCCGTTGACGGCCGGGAGATTTACTCCGCCGAGGATTTACGCGTAGGCCTGTTCACATCCACAGAAGACTTTTAGAATTCAGAAATGAACAGAGCAGTTATTACCGGACTGGGCGTGGTTTCGTGCCTCGGCAACGATGCCGAATCGGTGACCCGCGCATTGCGTGACGGTCGGTCGGGTATCAGTTTTAATGACAAGTTCCGTGAAATGGGCATGCGCAGCCAGGTCTGCGGCTCGGTGGACATCGACGTTGCCGAACTGATAGACCGCAAAGACCGGCGCTTCATGGGTGATGCGGCAGCCTATGCACACATCGCCATGCAGCAGGCCATCACCGATGCAGCGATTGACGAACAGTTGCTTGGCAGTGTGCGCACCGGGCTGATTGCAGGCTCCGGCGGTGCCTCGAGCGCCAACCTCGTCGCCGGTGCGGATACACTCAGGAAAAGGGGCATCCGCAGGGTCGGACCCTACCTGGTGCCTCGCACCATGAGCAGCACTGTCTCAGCCTGCCTGGCCACTTCTTTTGGCATCAAGGGCGTCAATTATTCAATCACCTCGGCCTGTGCCACCAGCACACACTGCATCGGCGCGGCCGTCGAACAGATCCAGTTGGGAAAGCAGGACGTGGTTTTTGCCGGCGGTGGCGAAGAAGAGGACTGGACCCTGGCGATGATGTTCGACGCCATGGGCGCACTGTCAAAACAGCACAACGAAAACCCACAGCTCGCTTCGAGGCCCTATGACAGCCAGCGGGATGGCTTCGTGATTGCCGCCGGCGGCGGAATGGTGGTCGTCGAAGAGCGCGAACACGCCCTTGACCGCGGAGCGCATATTTACGCCGAGATCACTGGCTACGGTGCATCATCAGATGGCGACAACATGGTCGCTCCTTCCGGTGAAGGCGCTGCGCGTTGCATGCAGCAGGCCTTTTCGAGTGCAACATCCCCGGTTCAGTACATCAACACCCACGGGACAAGCACACCGGTCGGCGATATTGCCGAGTTGAACGCCATACGCGAGGTGTTCGCAGACGCCCTGCCTCCTGTCAGTTCGAGCAAGTCACTGTGCGGTCATTCTCTCGGTGCGGCCGGCGTGCAGGAAGCGATACATTGCCTGCTGATGATGAAACATGGCTTCATTGCCGGATCTGCCAATGTCGAACAACTTGACGAGGGTGCTCAGGGCTTTGATATTGTCCGCCAAAGCCGCGATGCGCCCGGGCTGTGCTCCGTCATGAGCAATAATTTCGGCTTCGGTGGCACCAATGCCAGCCTCGTGTTCGAGAAACACGATCAGATCGACCGGTCGTAGCGCCCCTCGGGTTGCACCAGGCCATCGCCCGATTTGCTACTTTTGCTGTATCCTTTCCGACCTTAAATTCCGATCAAGGAGTCACCCATGTCTCTTCGTACAATCCTTTCAAGCCTGCTGACCGTGGTTGCCCTTGCGGGTTGCAGCAAATCCGATGAACCCAGGGTGACGGCCGTGCCGTCAGACAACAGCGGCACGACCACTGATTCAGCTCCGAATCCGTTTTTCACCCCCAGTGACCTGTACATGGAGTACCCGGATTTCGATGCCATCGAGATCGCGCATTACCGCCCGGCCTTCGAGCGTGGCATGGCGGAACAAATTCGTGAAGTCGAAGCCATAGCCGGCCAACAAGCCGCACCGGATTTCGACAACACGCTGGTCGCCCTGGAACGAAGCGGTCGCTTGCTCGATCGTGTCAACCGTGTGTTCTCGTCGATGACCGCGGCTCATACCAACGATGACATCAGGGCCATTGATGCCGAAATGAGCTCCAGGCTGGCTGCCCACAATGACCAGATTTTGCTCGATGAGCAGTTGTTCTCCCGCGTCCGGGCGCTCTATGAGCAGCGCGATGAGATGGAGCTCGACCCCGAGTCCTACCGGCTGGTTGAGCAGTACTACACCAATTTCGTGCGCGCCGGCGCCTTGTTGTCTGACGCCGACAAGGAACGCATGATGACCCTGAATTCCGAGATTGCCGGGTTGCAGACCACGTTCAGCCAGAACGTGCAGAATGAATCTAACGCCAGGGCGCTGGTCGTGGACAGCGCAGAGGAACTCGCGGGACTTCCGGCGTCCGACATCGAGGCTGCGGCACAGGCGGCACGTGAACGGGACTTGGACGGGAAATATGTAATAGCGCTGTTGAACACCAGCGGCCAGCCCGGCCTGTCGATGCTGCACGATCGCAACACCCGTGAGCGCCTGCACAAGGCTTCACTGGGACGTGGCAGCAGCGGCGGTGACTATGACAACCGGGACGTGCTGACGCGGATTATGAAGCTGCGCGCCGAACGTGCGCGCCTGCTCGGTTATGAGAACCATGCCGCGTACAGCCTCGAAGACCAGACCGCCCGGACCACCGAAGCCGTCAACCAGAGGCTGGCCGGCCTGACACCTCCGGCCGTGGCCAACGCCCGCAAAGAGGCTGCTGACCTGCAGGCCATGATCGAATCCGAAGGTGGCGATTTCAAACTCGCATCATGGGACTGGGCCTACTACACGGAAAAAGTGCGTGCCGACAAGTACAACTTTGATGAATCGCAGCTGATGCCATACCTGGAACTCGATAATGTGCTCGTCAATGGTGTGTTTTTTGCGGCTGAGAAGGTCTTTGGACTGACGTTCGAGGAGCGCACCGGCGAATACCCGGTGTACCAGGAAGATGTCCGGGTGTGGGAGGTTTTTGACGCCGACGGCTCTTCCCTTTCGCTGTTCGTGGGCGATTTCTATGCGCGGCCCAGCAAGAGAGGTGGCGCCTGGATGCTCGAATACGTATCCCAGAGCGACCTGCTTGACCAGGCGCCCGTGGTTGCCAATCACATGAACATTACCAAGCCACCCAGGGGAG
>JABDJL010000023.1 GCA_013002505.1 Lysobacterales bacterium
CAGATCTTTATCGAGAGTCCCATTCCGAATCCCACGGCGATGTTCCGCAGAGACGCCATCGACCAGCTGGGCGGTTACCGGGACCCGGAGTGGCCCGAAGACTATGATCTGTACCTGCGTGCCGACCAGGCAGGAATGAAGCTGGCCAAGACCGGTGGCGTGTACTTGCGCTGGCGTGAACATGACCGCCGCCTGACCCGGACCGATGTTCGCTATTCCCGAAGCCGCTTTCAGCAGGCCAAGGCACACTACCTGGCGGCCGGCAGGCTGCCGGAACGGCCGTTTCTCATCTGGGGTGGCGGGCCGTCCGGCGCGGAAATGTTTGACCTGCTGCTGGACTGCGGGCGGGCGGCCGAGGGCTTTCTTGATGTCCACCCGCGGCGTATCGGGGGCAACAAGCGGGGCTTGCCGGTGTATCACGTTGACGAAGCCCTGGGCGGCCACGATCATTTCATCCTGGTCGCGGTTGGCGCCCGGAATGTGCGCGGAGAAATTCGCCAGTTTCTCGAGCACGGCCGTCGCCGGGAAGGGCGAGACTTCCTGTTCGTGGCCTGAGCCTGGGCAAAAACTATTTTTGAAACCTGTGTCACAATTGTTCCATGTCAGCCAGCGAAACCGGGCAATTGAATGTACTGCTGGTGCAGGCCGATCTGGCATGGGCGGCACCGCAGCGAAACAGGGATCACCTCGAAGCCCTGATCGATACACAGGGCGGCCGGGCCGACCTCGTGGTATTTCCGGAAACCTTCACCACCGGCTTCCTCGGCGATCACGTCAGCGAGCCGGAAGCCATGAACGGTGAGACGATGAGCTGGATGCAGTCCCTGGCCAGGCGCCACCGGGCAGTCATTTGCGGCAGCGTGGCGCTGCAGGACGGGGGACGGCGCAACCGTTTTTTGTGGGTGAGCCCGGACGGGCCGGTGCAATTTTACGACAAGAAGCACCTGTTCAGTTTTGGCGGCGAAGACCAGCAATACTCGGCGGGCCAGCAGCAGGTGACGTTCACCATGGGTGACTGGCGGATCAGACCCCAGGTCTGTTACGACATCCGCTTCCCGGTCTGGTGCCGAAACCGGAATGATTATGATCTTTTGCTGGTCGTGGCGAATTGGCCCGCTACGCGCATTGATGCATGGACGGCACTACTGCGTGCCAGGGCCATTGAGAACCAGTGTTACGTCGTGGCGGTTAATCGCACCGGCGAGGACGGTAAGGGGATTCGGTATAACGGACATAGCGTGGTATTTGAGCCCACCGGCAAGACCCTGCTTGAGCCCGGCGAACCGGAAGCTGTTTGCCTGGTGGCACTGGACCTGCAACAGGTTCGAAAACTCCGCCGGAAATATCCCTTCCAGGACGATGCCGACGACTTTACGCTACTCGCTTGAATTGTCTGCCTGCGCACCTCTCTGACGGCGCCACAGCCAGCGCCAGATGGCGCCACGAGGCAGTTGCTTGTTGGTCGCGTAACCGAGCAGGGAGTTAGCATCTGACAGCCCCCACAGCATTTCACGGCGCGCCGAACCGCGACCGGCAAACAGCAAACGGTCGCTTTCCAGCAGTTCGTAATCAGCATCGGGCAGGAAAATTCGCTGCGCGCCCCGTTCCAGAACCAGGCACACGCAGGACAGGTCCTCGGCGTCTTCGCTGCGCGTGTTATGCGTGATATGTCCAAGCTTCAGGCGGACGCCGTCTTCACGTGCATAGCGCAGCCCGTCGGCCATATTGCCTCTCAGGTCAACCACCCACAGATTGGGCGCCCGGCCGTCCAGCACACTTTTCAGGCGGCCAGCGGTACGTTCCGCAAACTCCGGGGGACTGGCCACCAGGTGTTGCAAAAAAGTCTGCAGCAGGGGCGTGGTCGCAACCGCCAGGATACGACGCGCGACGATCAGGCTGCGCCGCGCCACCAAGTGTGCGCCGGAGGCATCGAATAACTGGTCGTTTTCCTGGTTTTCCTGGCGGCCGACGACGAACAGGTTCCTGTTCAGGTCCAGCGCCGTCAGGATCACCGACAGGTTATCCACATCATCACCGGTACCGGCGATGATGCCCACCGCGTCCTTGATGCCTGCCTCGAGCAAGGTCGCAGCTTCGGTGCCGCGCCCAAGCACGCCATACTCGAATCCCTCGAGACGGTCCGGGTGCACGTCCACCACGGTAAACGGCATGGCGCTCTCCCTCAGCTGTTCGAGCATTCGTGAGCCAAAACGCCCGGCCCCGCAAACAATCCACCTGCCGGTCGGCGGATTGAGCGCTTCACGCAAGGTGCTGCCAGGAACGCTGATTAACCAGTCCTGCACCAGGTACTTGACGGGCGAACTGAGCGCCAGGAACAGGCGTTCTGAAAAAATAGCATAGGGATCTACAACGTAGTCGGTTCCGAAAGACGACATGTTGTCGGAAACCCGCCGGTTTTCGCTACGGGCCAGGACGGTCAGTTCGGGCCTCAACAGCTTGGCGGTGATCGAAATCTTGAGATTGGCATGGTCGTCGTTGGTCGTGACGATAACGCCACGACAATTTGGCGCACTTAAACCGGCCAGTTCCAGGTGCGCCCGGCTGGCCGGGTTACAGGCCAGGCCCGGAACACGCTGGAAGCGTTCATCGAGAAACATACGTTGCACTGATTCGGCTTTCTTCTCCAGGACCACGGCATGCAGGCCACGGTGCATCAGTCCATTGACGACCATGCTGCCCGTATTGCCGAAGCCACAGACAATAAAAAAAGGATCGCCCAATCCGCGCACCCGCTGGCTGAAACGGCTACGTTGAAGTACCTCGCGGAACTGCGGATCAAGAAACAGGCCGAGGATCGTGCCAATTGAATACAGCCATGCCACCACGTTGGGTAATAGCAGGATATACGCGGTCAGGCGCTGGGCATCGGTGAAAGGGTACGGAATCTCGCCAAAACCAATCGTGGTCGCCATGATCGCGACGAAATAGGCTGCTTCGAGGTAAGTCATGCGCGTTGGCGCACCTTGCGGGTCAATTCCGGGAACAGACGCGATGATGAATACCGAGCAGAAGTAGACCAGGATCAACGCGATCAGCGGCGTTCGCATGCGCCGCATTGTCAACCAGACGATGTCATTCATGGCAATTTAACGCCCTGCACTTCGCCCCGGTCACTATCTTCTGATGATGATGGTTTCCGCCACCAGCAAGGTGACTGACACCATGTTGGCCAACAACGCCCCGCCGGACAGCGATACGACCCTTGCGATAATGACGGAATCCACGCCGCCGGCCATCGCATAGGCCGCGTAGGCCCAGATGAATGCCGCGACCGCCAACTGCAAGTCTGCTACGAGGCTGGTTGCCAACAGCACCGCTCCCATCTGGGAACGGTCGCCGAACTTGACCACGGTTGCAATCAGGCTGACGGCAAGGGCGGCGCCCAGTTCCATCGCATCATGGTGCGCCGGGTTGTCAATATCGCCCAGGAAAAACCCGAAATTCAGGGTCAGGGCCAACACGATAAAAAATGCGAACAGGACTTTTTCAAAATTCACGATGACACCTCGGCCTTTTCAGTCAGTTTACTCAGGGTCCAGAAGGGTCAGGTTAATTCAAGCCGGCCTGCATCACCACCGGCAAGGCAAGTGGCTATTCACCTGTTGTGGCGGTAACCCGTGCAAGGACACCGAGGAAGGGGGAATCGAAATATTGCATCTGGCCGGTCCGGACCTGGCGAGACTGGCTGAGCCTATGCACCAGGGCAGGGCCGGGAGAATGCGCCAGTACTTGTGCGGCGTCTTCTTCCTGCAGCGATAGTGCATCTTCACGGTTCTCAGGAACAGGCTCCGGCCGCGGCAACAGGTCTGCACGGTACTCAAGGTCGAGGTTCAAGTGCAAAAAACGGCTGCGCCGCAGTTGCGCTGTTCCATCCAGGCGGTAATAGGGCGCCAGGTACTCACTTCCCACGTCCATGCTGCGCAAATCGAGAAATGCGGTCTGGTATGGAAAATGCAGTTGTTCTGCAATCACGTCGTCGTCGTGAATGCGAACGGGCGGGTGATAATCGATTCGGGTTTGCTCCCAGGTGACAAACAACAACGGCCTGAATGTGGCGCTGTTACGCAGTCGCTGCCAGGCATCCTGCATGGCGGTGCTCATGACATCCATTGGGTAAGGCGCAGGCTGAACAAGCACTTCGGCCAGGTCCGGCGCCTCGAGAAAGGCGCGTATCTCCTGTAGCTCTACTGGCGCCGCATCGCTTTCGAGATGATTGAAAACCAGCACCTCGACCCGGTACATGCCCGATTCGGCTCGCGCGGCAACGTGGGTAGCAAGCAGTACGGTCGCGAAAAGGGTCAGTGTCAGCAGCCGGGTCATCAGCGCAGCCTTCGCAACCATTTCATCTTGGCCGAACTGATCGGTGCGTAGCGCAGTGCCCAGTCCGGCCACAAGGACCGTGAAAGCACAGCCTTGTCGTGGCTCAGGTTGTGAAACCCGCCTTCTCCCTTGTAGTTGCCCATGCCACTGTTACCTACTCCGCCGAAGGGCAGGTCCTCGATGGCCATGAACAACATGACATCGTTGAGGCAAATACTGCCGGCGCTGACCTCGTCTTCAAACCTGGCCTGTGCCTTGCGGTCCTTGCTGAAGAGGTAAGCAGACAGGGGTTTAGGCTTGGAACGGATGTGTGCGATGGCGGTATCCAGGTCAGGGCTGTCCAATATAGGCAACAAGGGTCCGAATATCTCATCCTGCATGCACGCCTGGTCCGCCGCTGCAGGGCTGATAACGGTCGGTGCAATGTAAAGGGATTCACGCCGGGAGTCGCCGCCAACCACGCACTGTGCGCCTTCCATCAGTCCCAGCAGGCGGTCGAAATGGGTTTCATTGATGATGCGCCCGTAATCGGGCGAGCGCGAGGGGTCCTCGCCAAACATTTGCTCAATCTCGTTGCGCAGCAGGGGCACCAGGCGGTCACGGGTGTGCGCGTCGGTAAGCACGTAATCTGGTGCGATACAGGTCTGGCCAGCATTCGTAAACCGTCCCCAGGCAATACGCCTGGCAGCCACCTCGAGGTTGGCGTCAGGCAGTACAACGCAGGGTGACTTACCGCCCAGTTCGAGGGTCACGGGTGAAAGGTGCCGCGCAGCCGCTGACATGACGATCTTTGCCACCCGCGCTCCCCCGGTGAACACGATGTGTCCCCAGGGTTCATCCAGAAGTTGCGTAGACGCGTCCACGCCGCCTTCGATGACAACCACGCATTCCGGGTCGAGATAGCGGGGCAGCAGCCTGGCCAGGGCGGAAGCAGTGGCCGGAGCCAGTTCCGAGGGCTTGATGACTGCGCAATTACCGGCCGAAATCGCCGTCACCAGCGGCGCCAGGCACAGCTGTAGCGGATAGTTCCATGGTGCAATGATCAAAACCGTGCCGAGCGGTTCCGGACGCACGCGGCTGCGACCTGGCATGGCAAAAACCGGCGTGTTGACCGGCCGCGACCGCGTCCACCGGTCGAGGTTCTTGCGCGCAAACTGCGAAGCCTGGATGACAAACGACACCTCGGTCAGCCACGCTTCCGGCGCCGGCTTGCCGAGATCACTCGACAGCGCCTCGCAAAATTCCGATTCTTCGGCGACCAACATGCGCTCCAGCGCTTCGAGCTGGCCGCGGCGCCACGCCACGGGCCGGCTGGCGCCGCGCCGGAACGCGGTGCGGGCGCCCGCCACGCGCTCGCTGATCGACCTGCTGTTGTTCATCTGGCTTGCCTGCATGAAATATCCGTGTTCATTGTTTCAGCCCAGCACACAGAATGTAACCCCGGGTTCTACTCAATTTGCCAGTTTTGACAACAGTGATGCGGCCAGTTCCATTCGTTCGGCCGGATCCTCCAGCTGCGCTTCGATCCTCAACTTCAGGGGGCCGGACATTTTATAGCGCTCCGGCTGCTCGCGGATCAGCGCGACCAAACCCGCCGGGTCGGCATGACTGTTCTCGTCAAATTCAATACGCCCGCCTTGTGCACCGATATCAATCCTGTTGATGCCCAATGCCGCCGCCTCGAGGCGTAGACTTGCGAGCCGGAACAGGTTGCGCACCACATCCGGCAAGAGGCCGAAACGATCGATCATTTCAACCTGCAGATCCCGCAGCGCCGCCTCGTCTGCTGCGCTGGCGATACGCTTGTACAAGGTCAGGCGGCTGTGTACATCCGGCAGGTAATCATCGGGAATCAAGGCGGCAACGTGGAAATCGATTTCGATCCCCTGGCGCAGGGGACCCTCCAGCTCGGGCTCCTGCCCATGCCGCAGCGCATTAACGGCGCGGGTCAGCAGTTCACTGTAGAGGCTGAAGCCGATTTGCTGTATCTGGCCACTCTGCTCCTCGCCCAGCAGTTCTCCAGCGCCCCTGATTTCCATGTCGTGGGTTGCCAGCGTGAAGCCCGCGCCAAGTTCTTCCATCGAGGCTATCGCTTCGAGCCGTTTCAACGCGTCGCGCGTCATCGAGCGCCGGTCGGGGACCACGAGGTAGGCGTAGGCGCGGTGATGCGAACGTCCGACGCGCCCGCGCAACTGGTGTAGCTGCGCCAGGCCGAACTTGTCAGCCCGGTTGACGATAATGGTGTTGGCGGTCGGTACGTCAATGCCGTTTTCGATAATCGTCGTGCAGACCAGGACGTTGAACCGCTGGCGGTAAAAATCAAGCATGATTTTCTCCAGCTCCTTTTCCTTCATCTGGCCGTGCGCCACGGCGATTCTTGCATTGGGCGCCAGTTCGGCGACTTCGCGGGCAATCCGTTGAATACTGCGCACCTCGTTATGCAGGAAAAACACCTGGCCGCCGCGTTGCAACTCCCGCGCCAATGCCTCGCGCATCATGGCGCGGTCCCACTCCAGGATCAGGGTCTTGACGGCCATCCGCCGGGCTGGCGGCGTGGCGATGATAGACAGTTCACGGATGCCCGAAAGCGCCATATTGAGCGTACGTGGAATGGGTGTCGCGGTCAGCGTCAGCAGGTCAACCTCGGCCCGCAATTGCTTGAGGCGCTCTTTTTGCCGGACTCCAAAGCGCTGCTCCTCGTCAACGATGACCAGCCCCAGGCGCTCGAACTTCACGCTGCTTTGCAACAGGCGGTGTGTACCGATCACGATGTCCACCTTGCCGTTTTCCAGGTCCTCCAGCACCTTCGCGGACTGCTTGCCAGTCCGGAAGCGGCTCAGCAATTCGATTCTGACCGGCCAGTCCGCAAAGCGGTCGGAGAATGTCGAGTGGTGCTGTTGTGCGAGCAACGTGGTCGGCACCAGCAGCGCAACCTGGCGGCCGCCCTGAACGGCCACGAAAGCAGCCCGTAGAGCGACTTCGGTCTTCCCGAAGCCCACATCTCCGCACACCACGCGGTCCATCGGCTGACTCGATTCCATGTCACGCAAAACACTGGCAATGCTTTGCTGCTGGTCCGGGGTTTCCTCGAACGGAAAGCCGGCACAAAATTCGGCATAAAGCTTTGCATCGAGTTCAAATCCGTGGCCCTGTCGCGCCTCCCGCCGGGCGTACAGGTCGAGCAATTCCGCGGCGACATCCCGCACCTGTTTCGCGGCGCGTTTGCGGACCTTGGCCCATTGGTCGCTGCCAAGGCGGTGAAGCGGCGCCGATTCGGGTGCGCTGCCGGTGTATCGGCTGATGAGGTGCAGCGAGGAAACCGGAACGTAAAGCTTGTCTTTCCCGGCATATTCCAGCATCAGGAACTCTGCCGGCCGGCCGTCTATCTCCAGCACCTCCAGGCCCTGGTAGCGCCCGATACCGTGGTCCTCGTGGACCACCGGCGCACCGGTTTCGAGGTCGGCAAGGTTTCGAATGATCGATTCCGGGTCACGCTCCGCCGCTTCCGTCGAAACAGTGGTCCGTGCGCGCCCGCCGAACAGTTCGGTCTCGGTTATAACGGCCAGTTCGCCGGGGACCACGAATCCGCTGCCGACTGGCAAAACGCAGATACCGGTAGCGGCATCCGATTCCATGAACGGACGCCATGCATCGAAACGCCGCGGCCGGATATCGAACGCCGCCAGGGTCTCGGTGAGAAATTCACGCCTGCCCGCCGAATCAGCGGCAAACATGATTCTGCCGGGGAAATCACTGGCAAATGACTGCAGCGCCTCGGCAGGGTTATGGCCCCTTTCATGGATATCGAGGCGCGGCGGTTCGGCGCTATCAAACGTTTTGGTTTCGATTCCTCGTACCGGCGATTCTGCCAGCAACAACTGGTCCAGTGGCATCATCCTGGCCTGGATGTCTGCGAGGTTGAAAAACAACTCGTCCGGCTCGAGCACCGGGCGTTCGGTATCGTGGCGGCGCTGCTCCCACCGTTCCTGGACCTGTAGCCACAACGCTTGTAGCGAATCGTCGTAACCGTGTTGCAGTACCAGGCTGGGCGGCGTGTTGAAATAGTTGAACAGGTGCTCAGTATCGTCAAAAAACAACGGCAGGTATTGCTCCAGGCCCTGGGGATGAACGCCCTGGCGTAAATCCTGGTAAAGCGAGATTTTGCGTGTATCGACCGCGAAACGATAGCGAAAAGCCCTCCTGAAGGCATCGAAAGCGGCAGGATTACCGGGGTATTCACGGGCGGGTGCCAGCGAAAGCTGTTCCAGGCTGGCATCAGAGCGTTGCGTTTCGACGTCAAAATACCTGATCGAATCGATCTCGTCGTCAAACAGGTCAATGCGCACGGGTTGGTCGAGACCCGAAGGGTACAGGTCCATGACCGAGCCACGCACGGCAAACTGCCCGGACTGGTAAACCTGCTCGGTGACCTCGTACCCGCTGCGAACAAGGCTGTCCCTGAATGCTGCAATATCCAGCGACTGCCCCGGCGCAAGGTCAATGTGGTTCGCCAGCACGTGGCTGACGGGCGGCAATCGCTGCATGAGAATGGCGGCGGGGACAATGACCAGGCCTTTTTCCAGCTTCGCCAGCGCGCTGAGCGCCGCCAGTCGCTGTGACACGATATCCGGGTGCGCTGAAAATGGGTCGTAAGGCAGGGTCTCGCGGTCTGGCATCAACAAAATTGGTACGGAACCGGACGCGAGCAGGTCGAGATCCTGCTTGAGCATTGCGGCCTGGTGGCTGGACCGCGCAACCAGCAGGTGGACTTCAGCTGATGCCTCGGCAGCGCGCTCCAGTGCCAGCGCAAGGCTGCTGCCATGTAAACCGGACCACGCCGTTGTATCGCTTCCCGAAGGCGCGAATCGCGCCTGAAGTGGCGAACGAGCCTCGCCCATTCAGTCTTCTTCCGCTTCGATCAGCTTGCCGAAGAAACCCAGGGTCAATACCAGTATTGCCAGGCCGGCGGCCAGCCCAAGCCACCACGGCATGCCCAATGCGACCGGCACCATGCACGTGACAATTGCGGTCAGCCCGACCGCCACGGCATATGGCAATTGCGTGCGCACATGCTCGATGTGATCACAACCTGAAGCCAGCGAGGACAGGATGGTGGTGTCCGAAATAGGGGAGCAATGATCGCCCCAGACGCTTCCGGCCAGCACCGAGGCAATGGTGGAATACAAGATATGCATGTGTTCGGGGTCTGCCATGCCGTTAGCCTGCAGCACCGCCCAGGTCAGTGGGATCACCAGCGGAATCAGGATGCCCATGGCGCCCCAACTCGACCCGGTGCCAAAGGCGGTTGCCGCTGCGATCAGAAACACCAGCAATGGCAGCATAAATGGAGGCAGGGTGCCGCCCAGCGCTGAAACGAGGAAGTCCGCGGTCCGCAAAATCTCCGATACCTCGCCCAGAGACCAGGCCAGGATCAGGATGATCAGTGCCATGAGCATGGACTTCAGCCCCTGGTACCAGGCCGCCACGGTCTCCTCGAGATCCAGGATGCGTTGCGCCAACGTCAAAAATACGGCGCACAGCACGCCCAGGAATGAGCCCCACATCAGCGCCTTGTAAGAGTTTGCATTTCCGATGATGTCCGACAGGCTTGGGTCTGGAATATCCAGCCCACTGCGGCCGGTGACATAGAGCCCCCCAACCACAGAAAAGATCAATACCACCACGGGCAGCAGCGCGTTGATGGCGCGGCGCGGTTTACCCTCGACCGGATCGATCGGCTTGCAGTCATCATCAAAATACCCAGCCAGGTGTTGATCCGGGATGGCTCCGTGCCGCAAGGCATGGCGCTCGGCTTTCAGCATCGGGCCGAAGTCGCGGCCGCTCCAGGCGATCATGAACACAAAGGCTATGGCCAGCAGCGGGTAAAAACTGTAGGGGATAGTATTCAGGAATACCAGGTAGGCCTCGGCATCCAGGCCTGGCAGGCCGCCAATGGCTTCACCAATCAATCCGACCTCGTAACCGATCCAGGTCGTGACCAGCGCGATGCACGCTACCGGGGCCGCCGTCGAGTCAACAATGTAGGCCAGCTTGGCCCGCGAAATGCGCTTGGCATCGGTCACCGGCCGCATCGTATTGCCGACCACCAGCGTATTGGCATAATCGTCGAAAAATATCGCCATGCCCATCCAGGCAGTCGCCAGGCGTGCATGGCGTACCGAATCCGCCCACGTGACGATTCGGTCCACGATACCTTGCATACCGCCATTGCGGGAGATGATACCTACCATGCCGCCGATCATCAGCGAGAACAGTATGATGGCCGCGTGGTCCGGGTCGGCCAAAGCGTTCAGCACGTAGACCTGGAATGAAGCGAGCAGACCATTCCAGAATCCGCCAAAACCGGGGCCGGCAATGATCCAGCTTCCCAGCCACACACCAAGGAACAGTGCCGGGATGACCCGTTTGAATATCAGCGCAAAAACAATGGCCAGTAACGGCGGCAATACTGAGAGCGCCGTCGCTGCCGTTGCGGGGCTTTCTCCCGGGAAAGCTGAAGTGCTCAGAAAAATCCCATAAATAACAATGAATATGTTTATTAACGTTTTGTTATTAATCATCATTTATCTCTAGTATCTGATCCAGAGCGGCACGAATTCGTTGCCGGTACTGATCATACTCGGCGGGCTTGAGCACGCCGAGGGTCAGCCATTCCCGTTCTGCTCGCAAGGCTTCCTGTACCGCGGACTGTCGTTCCAATTCGCCCGTCATCGACTGCGAGAGCCGTTCGACCTGGTATTTCATCCGTGCCTCACGGTCTGATTCGGGCGAGGGCACCCCCGACAGGAACTCTAGCTGAATGCAAAGCATTCGGGCCGCATAAGATGACTGCTCATCGTATTCGGCTGCCTGCTCAGCACCTAATGCTTTCTTAAACCGTTGGTCCAGTATTTCATCCAGCTCCGAAGGTGCCTGCTCTCGTGGCCAGCGCTTTTTCAGTTGTTCACGGGTCTTGGCGTCCGCAATTCCTTCCAACAGGGCCGACTCCAGCTCGTGCAGCAATGCAGCCTTGTCCCACCAGCGCTGCCGCTGTTGCTGCTCCAGCTGCGCCTGGTGCGCCTTCAGGCGACGACCATAGTCTTCAAGCTGGTCGTCGAAACGTGCCCGGGTTTTGCGGTCAGGGCGCTCGATGTCCTTCCATTGGTCTGTCAGCCCCTGGACCCGTCCCTGGTGCTCTTCGAGCGACGAGTCGTCGGACTCGAGTATTGCTGCCATTTCCCGGACCAACTCATTTTGCTGGTCCAGTCGCGCCTTGAATTCCTGCTTGCGGGCTTGCTGCTCTTCGGCCAGTCCCTCGAAAAGTGGGTCCAGCGGTTTGCGAAACTCCTTCCAGAGGGCGTTCTCACGCCCGCGCCACAATGCACCGGCGCGCTTCCAGTCAGCCTGCAACCGCTTGGCCTGGTCAATGGCTTCCTTGCGGTCTTCGACATGAACCAGTTGTTCGGCGATGCGAATCAGCTTGCGCTTTTCTTTTTCAATCACTTCATAGTGCTGTTGCATGCGCTCGTTGGCGCTGGACAAGGCTTTGCGCAACGCGTTGGCTGCTTTTTTCCTGGACTTGTGGGGCAAGGCATCCAGTTCGCGCAACTGCGCGCGTGCGCCATTCATGCCCTTACGCAATTCAACCCAGTCCGGTTGTTCCACGGCCGCGAGTTCGCGCAGTTTACCGGCCAGGTCCAGCGCGCTTTGCACCCGTTTTTCCTGGATTTCGCTGCGCTTGTCGAGGAACGGTTTGGCTGCTTCGAATGCCGCGTTTCCAGCGGCCTGGAATTTGCGCCAAATCCATGGCGCAGCAGCGAAATGGGGATCACCCGGAATCTGCTCGCTGCGTTCCAATTCCTTCCATCGCTCCTGTAAGGTGTGAATGCGGCTCAGCAAGGCATCCGGATGAAGATCCGCTCTTGGCAGCAGTTCCATCTGCTTGACCAGGTCCTTGCGCACCTTGTCATTGGACCAGTGCTGCCAGTCGCGCAATTCTTTGAGGCGGCCATGCAAACCGGTCATTTGCTGGTTTAACGATTTCCAGCGCTTGTCGTTCTTCAGTGATCCGGCCATCGAGCGGATCTGCTGGCGCAATTCGAGCGCCTTGTGCAGGGCGCCATCCTCGAGTTCCTTGCGATACTGTTCAAACAGGGTGGCCGCTTTCGAAATTTGCGCTTCTGTTTGTTCCGAGAACTTTTGAAATCGCTGATCAAGCGCCTTGATGGCTTTTTCAAACTCAGCGCGCGATTCAGATGGAAGTGAAGCAAGTTGCTGGTTGACGGCCGCAAGCCTGTCGCGACGCAATTGTGAATCATCGAGGCTGGAAAGTTGTTCGAGGCTCGCCCGAAATTCGGCGACCCGGGGATCATTGAGCCCGGCTTCCGGATCGGCGGGTTCAACAGGCGCCTCTTCTGTGGCCGGGGTGTCCGGATCGCCACCACTGTCATGCGCATCTGGCTCGGCAGCCTCCTGTTCTGCTTGTGCCTCGATACGTTGGACCGCCCGCGCGTGCCGCATACCCAGCTCCTTGGACACATGTTCCGCAATCCGCTGCCAGCGAAGGGCAAAGTTTTCGGGCACCGTTGCCGATTCATGCTGGTGCATCACGGCGTGCGCTTCAAGCTGCTTACATATATCCAGCGCTTCTTCGCCAACGGTTTGCGGGTCACCGGCGTCGAGCAATTCGCCTTTCAGCCTTTTCAGAAGCGCTGCATGCATCGCCTTATCACGGGTCCGCGTTTCATCGATAACCCGCTTTAACGTTGCGTGGCGGCTGATGGCTGCAGCCGCCTTGCGGCGGATGTTCGGGTCCGGGTCGTGAATGGCGCGATCACCGAGAAAGCCCTGCCGGTCAATCCTTGAAAGGGCAAGCATGCGAAGCTCCGTTTCGGCCGCCTCGCAGGCCACGCGCTCGAGAAAATGCCGTTGCCCAGAGGCCTCGATATAGGCACGGCGTTGCGCGACCGAAGGCCGGTCGCTGTGGGTTTTGCAGACCAGGTCTTCACAACGCTGTTGAAGAAATTGTCGAAAGCTTTCGTCTTCGCTGGCCTGCCGGGCCCGGTCGAGGGCTTCGAGGTCCAAAACCCGCCGGGCTGCCGCCATCCGCACCGATAACTCCTCGTCTTCAACCATGATGCGCGGCAGCGCCTGCATCATTTCCGCGTCGTTCGAATGCGTCACCGCGTGCACGCGTCGCTCGGCACTTCGGTGTTGCCAATCCGGTTTGAAAATGTGCTGTTTCCAGTTCATGTGTCTACGGCTGCGCCTACGCTGTCGTGCCAGCGTTCGTGATTTTGCGGGATGCAGGGGCCAGATGCCAGTCAGGCGGCATGGCGCCTGGCAGTTTGAAAGTGATTGTCGATCAACTGTAACTGCTGCGTGGCGTCTTCGACACGCATCAGGCGGGCTCGCAAGGCCTTGCCCCCGGGACGGTCCTTCAAATACCAGCCAATATGCTTGCGCGCCACCCTCAGGCCTTGTCGTGGGCCGTAAAACGCATGAAGTCCACGTAGGTGACGGGTCAGTACCGCATGGACATCGGCTTCTGCTGGAGGGTCGATGCCCTGGCCGGTTTCCAGGACTGCCTGTATCTCTCGAAAAATCCACGGGTTGCCCTGTGCGGCACGCCCAACCATCAGCCCGTCTGCGCCGGTCAGGTCAAGTATTCGCAAAGCCTCGGCGGGGCTGCTGATATCGCCGTTGGCGAAAACCGGGATAGACACCGCCCGACATATCCTGGCGATGGTGCGGAATTCCGCGTTGCCGTTGAAACGGTCGGCACGTGTACGTCCGTGCACGGCGAGCGCGGAAATGCCGGCCTGTTCTGCGACCCTGGCAATGCGCAAGCCGTTGCGTCGTTGCGGGTCAGGGCCGGTGCGAATCTTCAGTGTCACCGGGGCGTCGACCGCGCCGACGACGGCCCGCAGTATTGCCTCGACCAGTCTTTCATCTTCCAGCAAGGCCGAACCGGCAAGCTTGTTGCACACTTTCTTGGCAGGGCAGCCCATGTTGATGTCGATGATTTGCGCACCCTGGTCGACGTTGTATTGCGCGGCATCCGCCATCCAGGCAGGGTCGGCGCCGGCAATCTGAACAGCCCTGGGTTCAGGTTCACCTTCGTGGTTGGCGCGCAGTAAGGACTTCCGGGTCTGGCGTAAACGGGGATCGCTGGACAGCATTTCTCCGACCACGTAACCGGCACCCAGCTCGCGGCAAAGACGGCGAAACGGCAAATCCGTGACGCCCGCCATCGGCGCCAGCGCCAGCCGGTTGGGCAAGGAATATGGGCCGATGGAAATCATCTGGTCATCATGCACGTTTTAAGCGGGTTCAGCTCAGGGCGCCAAAAATCCGGAACCCGGCAATCCAGGTCCCTAATGCGCTGCCCAGGTTTGACAAAAAGAATACCAGCAAAATGCGAGTTGCCGGATTACGATACCAACCCCTCAGGGTTGTTATATCCTCCCGCAGCCGTTCCAGGTCTGAACCGCGCGGCTTGCGTATCCACGATTCAACCAGGCCGGTCACCATGCCGGCGGCAACGGCCGGGTTCAGCGAGGTCAGCGGCGCGGCCAGCACGGCGCTGATAATTGTCAATGGATGCCCGCGGGCCGCCAGGGCGCCAAGCCCGGCCAGGCCGCCATTGATGACCACCCAGGTCAGCACCAGCGACCAGCCCAGTTCCGGGCTGCGAGAAAAACCAATCGCAAAGCCGCTGATAACCAGTGCCGCGATGATCCAGGGAATGAATTTGGGCCAGCGCGCACGGGGCGGCAGCGCTTCGAGAGCCGCAATCTGTTCAGCGGTATTCTGATCGTCGTGCTCCAGCGCCTCGGCAAGCCCGGCAAGGTGCCCGGCGCCAACCACGACCAATACATGCTTTCCCTGGTTGTCTCCGTTCAGGGCCCGCAAACGAGCGGCCATGTAGTGGTCACGTTCTGCAATCAGTGCGCCGTACAATTCAGGTGAATGGGAAGCAAACTCGGTAAACGTCGCTTCGAGTATGTCGCCTTCCTTGAGCTTCTCGATGGCCTCCTCGTCGATATCGTCCGAGGACATCGAACTGAGCAGCAAACCGGTAGCGAGGTACATGCGCTTGTACCAGGGCACGGCCCGGAAACAACGTTTCAGCGTAATCGACAGTTCACGGTCAACGAGTTGCAAGGGCAAATCGCGTTGCCGGGCCGCGTCGGCCGCCGCCTTGAGCTCTGCACCGGGTTCAATCCCGAATTGATCAGCTATTCTTTTCTGGTAGCCACTCAGCGCCAGGTTGGCCATGACCAGGCCTGCCTTCTTCTCGCGGATCAGGGAGTAAACATCCAGTTCCTGCCAGTCGCGTTCTCCGCTCAGCGCCTTCAGTCTTGGTTCACACAGCTCTACCGCAACGAGATCATAGTCACCGCTTTCGATTAGCCGGGAAACGGTTTCTGCACTGCTGCGGGATACGTGGGCTGTGCCCAGCAGGGTATAACGCACGCCGTCTCGTTCGACGGATTTCAGGGGCTGGTCGCTGACTGCTTGCAATGCGGCTTCGCTCATCATTCATGGTTCAGGGATGGGGCGGCCAGAATACCCTATTGTGACCGTGTACGGCACCGCTATAGACCCCGGAAACGGTGTTTTTGGGGCACAAAAAAACCCGACGCTGCTGCAGCGCCGGGTTCGATTCGAAGTGATCAGGAACGCTCGATTACGCCACCGGGGTGCAGCACGCTGAACAGCACCAGGTCGTACTCGAAGTACACGCTGTAATCGCCGTAATCCCAGCGCGATATCGGCGGATCCCCGACCGCGCCGTGTTTCTGCTCCGGCGTTCCGTACCTGGACTCAATCGCGGCTTTGCTCTGCCCGTTTTCCGGCAGTTCCATCCGCTCAACCTGCCTGACCTCATCAATGATCAGGACATCGGCCAGCAACGGGCCACTGAGAACCAGTAAAAAAGCTATAAAAACAATCCGTGTCATCATATTTCTCCAGCCGTTTGTCGACCTCGGGTCAAGAATACCATAATTGTACCCAAGATTAGCATCCCCGCTCAGTCGCGATTCTGATCGGCCAGCCTGCAGTAAGCCGCGTAGCGCCACTCGAGGATTTCTCCGGCGCCTGCGGCAGCCTTGATGGCGCAAGCGGGTTCTGACAGGTGCCTGCAGTCGTTGAAGCGGCAATGACCCAGGTGGCGGCGAAACTCGATAAACCCGGACTCGAGTTCGTGGTTTTCCAGCTTCCACAAGCCAAATTCCCAGACCCCGGGCGAATCGATCAGGTATCCGCCTCCCGGCAGGGAATACATGATGGTCGTGGTGGTGGTATGCGTACCCTTTCCGGTGGCATCGGACAGGGCCCCGGTCTGGACCTCGATATCAGGCAGCAGGCAGCGGACCAGCGAGGACTTGCCGACTCCCGACTGGCCAACCAGGATGCTTGAGCGTTTGCGAAGTTGCGGCACCAGGGCGTCAGTGCCACAGGCGGCCTTGCACGTAGTTTCCACGACGGTGTAACCCAACGACCGGTAGGCTTCGATCCGGTCGAATACCGCGGCGCCGGCCTGCGACCTGTCGTAGTCACTAATGTCAGTCTTGTTCAGCACGATCAATGGCTGAATGCCGAGGCTGTGCACGGCGACCAGGTAACGCTCCAGCAAGTCACGTGATGGCAGCGGCTTGCGCGCGATGACGATCGCGACCTGGTCGAGGTTCACCGCGACCACGTGCTTGCGTTGCCGGGCATCGCCGCGTAAAAACCGGTTGCTACGAGGCATGATTTCCTCGACCACGCCGCGGTCCTCTTCCGACAAGCTGACCTGGACCCGGTCACCGCAAAACGGACGACCGACCTGGCGCCGGTACTGGCATGGCAGGTTTTCTCCACCTTCCAGCCGTACCACGCCGTGGCTGCCATAGGAAACCAGTACCAGGCCCGAAATTCGTTCTGTCAAGCCCGGCTCCGGGGCAAGTCCATGAGTAAAATCAGCTGCATCGGCATATTGTAGCGGCCCACCAGGCCCATGACACCGTAAGGGCATGGCGAACTCCGGGGCGGGCCGGTATAGTGGCCTGCACCCTGAGAGAGGCAACTATGCTGCAAGACACCAGTGCGCGCCTGATATGGATAGACCTGGAGATGACCGGGCTCGATACAGGCCGCGATTCAATCCTTGAAATTGCGACCCTGGTCACCGACGGCCAGCTCAACGAGCTCGCCGAGGGTCCGGTTTTCGCGGTTCATCACCAGCTCGAGACGCTGGAAGCCATGGACGACTGGAATCGCAGCCACCATGCAGATTCAGGCCTGTGGAAACGCGTTGTGGAGAGCGAAGTTTCGATTGTCCAGGCAGAACAGCAGACCCTGGCGTTCCTGGCCGAGTGGACACTGCCCAAGACGTCCCCAATGTGCGGCAACAGCATCTGCCAGGACCGGCGCTTCCTGCACCGGCTGATGCCGGACCTGGAGGCCTGGTTCCATTACCGCAACCTTGATGTCAGCACGCTCAAGGAACTCGCGGCGCGCTGGAAACCGGAGATTCTTGAAACCCTGGATAAGAAAGGCCGCCACCTGGCGCTCGATGATATACGTGATTCGGTGGATGAATTACGCCATTACCGTCAATTCATGGGCGAGTTTGCCGGCCGGACCAGCGATAAGGATTAAGCAACCCGGCAAAGCTCAGCCGGCCAGCTTAAGCCAGGTTTCGACCACGGTGTCCGGATTCAGGGACATGCTGCCGATGCCCTCGTCCATCAACCACTGGGCCAGATCGGCATGATCTGAGGGCCCCTGGCCGCAAATACCCACGTATTTACCTTTTTTCCGGCATGCCGAAATGGCCATCGACAATAACGCCTTGACGGCCGGATTCCGTTCATCAAACAGTTCTGCAATTTCAGCCGAATCGCGGTCCAGGCCAAGCGTCAGCTGGGTCAGGTCATTTGAGCCGATCGAAAAGCCGTCAAACATCTCCAGGAAGTCATCCGCCAGCAATGCATTGGATGGCAATTCGCACATCATGATGATCTTCAGCTCTTCTGACTTCGACAGCCCAAAACTATTCATCAGCTTTAATACATCGCGGCCCTCGTCGAGGGTGCGTACGAATGGCACCATGGCCCAGGTATTGACCAGCCCCATCTGTTCACGCACCTTGCGCAGGGCGCGGCATTCGAGCTCAAAGCAATCCCGGAAATCTTCGGCCACGTAGCGCGATGCACCACGGAATCCGAGCATCGGATTTTCTTCATGCGGCTCATAGGCTCGGCCGCCGATCAGGTTGGCGTATTCGTTGGATTTGAAATCGGAAAGCCGCACGATAACCGGCTCGGGTGCGAATGCCGCGGCGATCGTGGCAATGCCCTCGGCCAGGCGATCCACGTAAAAATCAAGCGGGCTGGCATAGCCGCCCATGCGCTGGTCGATCAATTCGCGGATCTTTGCATCCTGCTGCTCATACTCGAGCAACGCGCGCGGATGGATTCCAATCATGCGGTTGATGATGAACTCCAGGCGCGCCAGGCCGACACCCGCATTGGGAATCTGGCAAAAATCAAATGCCCGGTCCGGGTTCGCGACATTCATCATGATCTTGACCGGAATATCGGGCATATCGCGCAGTTCATCCTGCTCGACAACGAAGTCCAGCTCGCCTTCGTACACCTGGCCGGTCTCTCCTTCCGCACAGGAAACCGTGACTGGCGCGCCGTGTGAAATGACGCCGGTCGCATCACGACAACCGACCACCGCCGGAATACCCAGTTCGCGGGCAATGATGGCCGCGTGACAGGTTCTGCCGCCACGATTGGTGACAATGGCGGCGGCACGCTTCATGACCGGCTCCCAATCCGGGTCGGTCATGTCCGTGACCAGGACATCACCTTCTGAAACCTGGTCCATTTCGGCGATCGAGGCGACCACGCGCGCCGTGCCGGCGCCAATGCGATGGCCGATGCTGCGGCCTTCGCACAGTACCTTGCCGCCTGACTCGAGCCGGTAGCGTTCAATACGTCCGCCGTGCTGGCTGCGTACGGTTTCTGGCCGTGCCTGGACGATGTACAACTTGCCGCTATTACCGTCACGGGCCCACTCGATGTCCATCGGACGTCCATAGTGCTGTTCGATGGTCACGGCCTGCCGGGCGAGTTCCTCCAGTGCGCCATCGTCAAGGCAGAATCGGTTCTGGTCTTCGGGCGGCACGTCCTCGACGCGGACGCCGCGGCCATCTTCGCCATAAACCATGCGGGTCAGCTTGCTGCCGCGCGTGCGCCTGAGCACGGCGTCGTGTCCGGTTTCCAGCGCTCGCTTGTATACGTAGAACTCATCCGGGTTGACGGCGCCCTGGACCACCATTTCCCCGAGCCCCCATGAACCGGTGATGAAAACCACCTTGTCGAAACCCGATTCGGTATCAAGGGTAAACATCACGCCGCTGGAAGCGAGGTCTGAACGGACCATGATCTGCACACCGGCAGACAATGAGACTGCGGCATGGTCAAAGCCGTGGTGTACGCGGTAGGCAATCGCCCGGTCGTTGTACAGCGACGCGAACACTTCGTGAATCCGGGCCAGGACCTCGTCCAGGCCTTGCACATTGAGAAAGGTTTCCTGCTGCCCGGCGAACGACGCGTCGGGCAGGTCCTCGGCAGTGGCAGAGGAACGCACGGCAACCGCAGGTTCGCAACCAGCGGTATCGGACAGGGATTGCCAGGCTTCTGTGACCGCAGACTGAAGCGCTTGCTGGAAAGGGGTTTCCATGATCCACGCCCTGATGCGCTCGCCGCTGCTTTGCAAGGCGGTAATGTCATCAACATCCAGCGCATCGAGCTCATTATCGATGCGTGTCTTGAGACCCGACTGTGACAGGAAATCCTGAAAGGCCAGGGCGGTCGTGGCAAAGCCGCCGGGAACCGAAACGCCGAGATTGCTGAGCTGGCTGATCATTTCGCCGAGCGAGGCGTTCTTTCCGCCGACGCGCTCGATATCCTGCATTCCCAGTTCATGCAGCCATGCAATGTATTGGTTCAATCCCGGCCCCGCTGAATACGATTGGAAGGAGAAGCGATTCTAGCTTGGCGGGTGTACCTGCATCCAGCAATCAGGTGAATTTGTCATGATTTATGGCAATTTTGCCGTGCAGCGGCAAAAGCGGTACTGTGCAAAACCCATCTGCGAAAGTACCGGCGATGCGATGAACCCGCAGTCTGCAACATCACGAAAAACAAGAAGAACGGTCTTTTTCGTTTCGGACGGCACTGCCATTACCACCGAGACGCTGGGGCATAGCCTGCTGACCCAGTTCCCCGAAGTGGAATTTCAGCAGGAACGGCTGCCATTCGTAGACGACATGGCGGCCGCTGCTGAGGCCGTGACGCGCATCAACGAGGCCAGTAGCCGTGACGGGGCGCCTGCGATCGTGTTCAACACCATCGTCAACGAGGATCTCTGTGACATCATTCATCGCAGCGACGGAATCACGCTGGACCTGTTCGCCACCTTCCTCGGGCCGCTGGAGCGCGCCCTGGGCATGCAGCACTTGCCGACCGTGGGGCAGGCGCACGGGGTCAGCAACCTGCAGCGCTACGAGGATCGCATGGAGGCCACCAATTATGCGATGAACCACGATGATGGCCTGAGCATAGATTTCAAGGATGCCGACCTGATTTTGGTCGGTGTTTCACGATCCGGAAAAACGCCGACCTGCCTCTACATGGCACTGCATTTCGGCGTCAAGGCAGCGAACTATCCGCTGACACCGGAAGACCTGGACCAGATGCGCCTGCCGCCGTTCCTGCGCCGGCACAAGCGCAAAATCGCGGGCTTGATGATCGAGCCTGAGCGACTGGCGCAAATTAGAGAGAACCGCAAACCGGGCAGCCGATATGCATCGCTGCGCCAGTGCCGGCAGGAGGTCGAAGCGGCCGAGAGCCTGCTGCGCATGGAAGGCATACCGGTATTTCTTACGACGCATAGTTCTATCGAGGAAATTGCCAGCCGCGTGCTGTTGCAACTGGGCCTGCAAAGAGAAATGTTTTAGCGGAAAACGGGCAGGCGGGTCCCCCGAATATACCTGAAAAGTGCCGGTTGCCGCCAGTTGCACCTGCTGTGTATGCTCCCTTCATGGTTTCATTCCGGCAAAAGAGCGCGTTATACCTCAAGCCCCGCCTGGCGCGGCTGCAGGATGTGCAGGAGGAACTCTACCGACAGTTGCAACTGCTGATACCGGAACAGGTCGCGTATCACGACTGGTTCCAGTCCAGGGTGGGTGATTCCCCGCTGCTGCGGATGGAAATCCTGGAGCGCCACCCATACACCCAGTTCCTGCGCCTGACCTACCAGTTCGACAACGGCGAAGATCCCGAATTGGCGCCCGACGCGCATATACGGCTTTACCAGGATGCGCGGCTGGCTGAAGTCACCGCATTCGACGCGGGACAGGGCTGCCGGCGCTCGGCGCACCCCTGGTATCCGCCGCGCCAGTTGATGCAAAAAACCTGGCGCCTGAACCTGGCCCTGGACAAGTGGCTGGGTTACCTGCTGCAGCAGGGCCACAGCGTCGACACGATGAAGCTGGCGAGCGAGCGTATAGGTGACCGGTTGACGACCAAAATCGCCGTCACGGCCAGCTGAAAGTGCAATTGACAGGGCATTGCGAACTCAGTAACATGGCGCGCCTTCCGGGGGCTATAGCTCAGCTGGGAGAGCGCTACACTGGCAGTGTAGAGGTCGGCGGTTCGATCCCGCCTAGCTCCACCACTGTCCCCATCGTCTAGAGGCCTAGGACACCGCCCTTTCACGGCGGCAACCGGGGTTCGAATCCCCGTGGGGACGCCATATAAACAAAAAGCCCGCCTTCAGGCGGGTTTTTTGTTTATACGTGACCCATATCGGTATTCGAAGCTTATTTCGCGCAGCGAAATATATGGGCTCGACAAATCGGCAGGACAGCCGATTTGGACCGCGCAGCGACCCGAGCACAGCGAGGGCGAGGTACATGGAAGTACCGAGTCAATCCCCGTGGGGACGCGACATATAAACAAAAGGCCCGCAAACGCGGGCCTTCTGTTACTTCAGTTAAAGAAGTGAGTTTTACGGCAGAACGGTGTTCGGCACGTTAATACGGCCTTTTCCGTAAAACGGATCGGTTCCAGACTGGCCAAGATCGTCTGCACCCATCTCCAGTGCTTCCTTGATCGCGCCTGGATCACGTCCGAGATCCTCAACCAGCAGTGCGGCAACACCGGCGGTATGTGGTGAGGCCATTGAAGTGCCAGCAAGCCATACTGCGCTCAATCCGCCCGCACAAGCGGGGATAATCAAGCTGCTAGATGAACAGGCTTGCAAAACGAATCCAGCGTCGTTGCCACCCGGTGCCGCGACGTTAATCGCTGAGCGGCCATAATTTGTGTACGAAGCCGGGTCATCAATGTTGTACCACGGGCCAAA
Source organism: Lysobacterales bacterium (assembly GCA_013002505.1). Taxonomy (GTDB): domain Bacteria; phylum Pseudomonadota; class Gammaproteobacteria; order Xanthomonadales; family SZUA-36; genus JABDJL01. The sequence goes on from JABDJL010000023.1 coordinate 22,774, forward strand.
CAGAACATTGTCTGCTGAACTTGGTCCCGTAGCGGATACGCAGATGGTGCTGGGCGTTGAGCAATAGGTCTTGTAACCGTCTCCATCATGGTCAAGGTCTGCGGCAGAATTACCTGCAGAAACCACGACTGTCATGCCCTGGGAACGGGCAAAGTTGAACAGGCGATTCAGGAAGCTGTGAAAACCCGGGAAATCGGACTTGGAATACGAGCCTCCGAGGCTCATGTTTGCCACGTCCGCACCATTGTCAACCGCATGCAACAGGCCCATGACGATACTGTCAAACGGGCAGGTGCCAAATACCGAGCAGACTTTAACGCCCATCAACGTCGTCATAGAGGTAACGCCAGCAGTAACAATTGCATTACTTGAAACGGTCGACGCAACGTGGGTTCCGTGATAGTGCAAGTCGGTGATGGGGTGTCTTGCAGGGAAAAAGATCGCTGCGAGTGCGTCATCGTCTGGTACGAAAGAGGCTGAACGAGCAAGGTCAACCAGGCCAGCAGTATCGGCATGCAGATAGTCGATACCGGTGTCGAGAATGGCAACGGTCACGCCTGGCGACCCAAGCCTGCCTTCAGCCCATGCAACATCCGCGCTGATTTGGGGGTGGCTCCACTGCAAGGGATAAAAGAAAGCAGTCGCAGGGTCGCCCGGTGAGTTAATGACTGTGTCAATAGATTCGGTTCCCTGAATGTCATCGGGCCCTAATTCCATCGGAAGCGCGCCATTGGGAATGACATCCTGCACGACCTTTGACTTGGCGAGAATGGCAGCGCCATCCGCATCCAGGCCGTCGATGACGGCAACACGGGCACGTTGGTGGCTAAAGTAGACCGAGCCTCCGAGGCTTTCCACGGTGCTTTCAAGGTTAGAAACCTTGCCCTTGAACTGGACAAGATAGCGATCGGCGCTTGCCGGCAAGGCCAACATCAATGTCAACGCAGCAGCAAGTAAAGTTGAAATTCTTTTCATGTTTGAATAACCCTCGTTTGAAAATTGATGGCGTCAGACGTGAACAACCTGGGCGGGATGGCCAAAAAACCCGTCACGGATGATCTCCTTTCGGAGTGCCCGTTCCTTGTGATATGGCAATTAACGCCCCCAGGATGACTCGCGTCATCCGTTCAATTATACGCATAACATTCGGGGTCGAGTCAAAAGACAGCAATCAAAACAACAAATCGACCAGCAGCGCCGCGGTACCCAGCGCAATACCGCCAAGCAATGACTGGTAACTCCAGCGCAGGTAACGGTATTTCTTGGTCCGCAGCACCAGCCCGGCCATGTAAATATCCCTGGCCATCGAGCGGTAGTACGCGGGCGCGTCGGTCATGACCTTTTCGAATTCTTTCTCGAAATGCTTCATCGGCACCAGCGAGGCGTGCATGAAGAACAGCGGGTTGAAATGCGGTAGCTTGGAGGGGTGTTCAACGGGCTTTTGCTGTACACCGGCCGACGGCATGACCGTCAGGATGGCAAAAATCAGCGCCGGTATACAGAACAATGAAAAAGCCGCGATCGGAATCACCAGGATGCCGGCTTCGAGCTTGGCCACGGCAAGGGACAGGAGGATGGAGCAGACAGTGATCATGATATTGGCCTTGGAATCGGCCAGTTCACTCAATGACATCTGTGATTCTGCAATGCCGACCATGGCCTGAACGACCGCTTCGCTCCAGGGTTCGTGATCGTACAAGTCCCCTGCGAGGGCCTGTTCCTCGTCGCTTACGATGACTTCCACTTTGCTGCTCATAACGCCCCCGTGCGCTGTTCTTGTCAATGGCGCCTCGCTGCACCATGCCGCAAGCCACATTTTAAGGCAAATGAATCGTCATTGGTGGTCATCCGTTCCAGGCTGCAGCCAGAATCGACAACGATGACGTAAGTGGCTGCTGTGGCTGGGAAACTGCCCGATTAGGCTTTATGATTGGCGCTGGGTCCGTAATGAGGGTTTCGTGCCATGGCGTTGTTCTTTGAACTGCTGGTCGGTCATGTATTGGCTGATTACGTGTTTCAGCGCCAGGTCATGGCGACCTCCAAGAGCCGCCACGCCGAAATATTCAAGACCGCCGGGCCACGATTTCCACCCTGGTATTACTGGCTGGCTTCACATGCGCTGGTGCACGGCGGGGCCGTCTACCTGATTACCGGCAGCCTGATGTTCGGCCTCATAGAAACTGTTCTGCATGGCCTGATTGACCATGCCAAGTGTGAACACAAGATCGGCGTTCACACCGACCAGGGCCTGCACATCCTGTGCAAGCTTGCATATGTTTATTTCATATAGGGAGCCTAAGGCGCGTTAACACGCAGAGTCTGGCGAAAGTGGGAAGCATCGTACAGGAACAACATTCTCAGGCACGCATGGTCAGTGCGCGGCTGGATATCCTGCGGCAGGAATTGCTGGCGCCGATCCTTTCGATAGAAGGGTATACCGAACTGTTGCGCGGCAGCCTCAAGGACGAGGATTTTCTCAGCGACCTGGAGAAGATCGAAAAGGCGTCTATCCAGACTCGCGGCCTGGTTTATGAAATGCTCGAAGCCGAATCATCGGAGCGCAGCGAGGAAGACCGGGATTCACAGCGTTCCAAGTACAAGCACGACCTGCGCAACTCGGTCGGCGCCATTGCCGGCTATTCTGAAATCATTCTCGAAGACATGGAGGACGATGGCGCGGGCGAGGGCGAGGACCACGAGTACCTGAATCACCTGGTCGGTGAAGCCAACAAGCTGCTCGACATGCTCGAAACCCTGTTCCAGTCCGACGATATTTTCAGCGAAGCGGCCGGTGAATCGCTGAATGTCGACATCCATTCAATATTCGATTCCTTTGAAAAGGCCGAAGTGGAAGGTGTCGAGGTCATTACCGGCCATATCCTGATCGTTGATGACAATGAAAGCGTACGCAATATCCTGGCCCACAAGTTGAAGAAACAGGGCCACACGATTCGCATGGGCGGTTCCGGCCGCGAAGCCCTGAACCTGATCCGGGAACAGGTGCCGGACATCCTGCTGCTCGACCTGTTCATGTACGACATGAATGGCTTCGAAGTGCTCAAGGAGATGCACAAGGATGAAGACCTGCGCTCGATCCCGGTCATCATCATTACCGGGCTCAAGGACAAGAATGCAGCAGTTCGCTGCATCGAGGCCGGTGCCTTTGACATTCTGACCAAGCCGGTCAACCCGGCATTGCTCGATGCGCGCGTCACTGCCTGCCTGGAGAAGAAAGCCTGGCGCGACAAGGAACAGGAGTACCAGCGCGAGCTGGAGAAGAGTTTTGCCCTGATTCGCCAGGTTTTTGGCCGTTACATGTCCGACGAGGTCGTCAAGGAGATCCTGGAAGCAGACGATGGCATGGCGCTGGGTGGGGCCAAGCAGCAGATCACCATCATGATGACCGACATACGCGGATTCTCGATGCTGAGCCAGGAGCTGGATGCGGAAGATTGCGTCAGCCTGCTGAACAACTATTTCGGCACCATGACCCCGCTGATCCAGAAATACGGCGGCGTCATCAACGAATTCCTCGGCGACGCGATCCTGGCCATTTTCGGCGCGCCCGTGGCTATCGAAGACCACGCGCCCAAGGCCCTGGCCTGCGCACTCGAAATGCAAAATGGTATGAACGATGTCAACCAGCGAAACCGTGAAATGGGTTTGCCGGAGGTCGAGATGGGTATCGCGCTTAATACCGGCGAGGTCGTGGTGGGCAATATCGGCTCTGAACGCCGCCAGAAGTACGGTGTCGTCGGGCACCACGTGAACCTCACGGCGCGCATCGAGTCGTTCACGATTGGCCGGCAGGTCATGATTTCACAGTACACGATGGAAGCGATCGAAACGGCAGTAAAGGTGGCGCAGACACTGGAAGTGGAAGCCAAGGGCATACGCAACCCCGTCAAGATTTACGAAGTGGTGGGTATCGGTGAGCCGTTCAACGTTTCGCTGGTGCGCAAAGAAGTGACGCTGTTGCCGCTGGCCGAACCATTGCTAATGCATATGCGGACCCTGACCGGCAAAGCCGTTGCCGACGAAACGATACATGCACACATCATCGAGGCCGGCGGTCGGGCAGCGATCATGCAATGCGGCACTGAACTCGAGAAACTGACCAACCTGCGCGTCACGATTCCCAGTTTCCCCCAATCGCTTGATGAGCAACTGTTTGCAAAAGTCATGAAGTTGATTGACCGGCAAGACGATCGTTATATTTACCGTATTCAGATCACGTCGGCCGCCCAGGCCGCACGTGACTTTATTCTCTCCCAGGTTGTGGAACCGTCTGCAACTTCAGACTGACGAGGTGAAAAGTGCCAAGTATATTGATTGTTGAAGACAACGAAATGAATCGCGACATGCTCAGCAGGCGGTTAAAGCGAAAGGGTTTCGACATTTCTGTAGCGGTTGACGGACAGCAGGGTGTCGTCATGGCATCCCATTCCAAGCCTGACCTGATCCTGATGGACATGAGCCTGCCCATCAAGGACGGCTGGACGGCGACCAGGGAGCTGAAGGAAAAGGCTGGTACCAGGGATATCAAGATTATTGCACTGACCGCGCACGCAATGGAAGGAGACCGCCAGCGCGCGTTGGGCGCCGGTTGCGACGACTACGACACCAAGCCGATTGATCTCAAGCGCCTGCTTGGGAAAATTGAAGCGCTGCTTTAACCCTTGACGAGTAAAACAATAAACAACAACAAGAATGGAAAACAGTATCCCGGGGGAACCGCATGAACCTGAGTAAACGAATTGCCCTTTCGTCGTCCGTCATCCTGCTCTTTTTCCTTGGCACCATCCTGGTGTTTCTGTGGGCCAATGACGCACGCCGACAAACCATCGACGAGCTTCAGGCGACGATACGTTCGCAATACCTGATCAGCGACGTATCGGGCGAACTGGCTGAATTCAACAAGCGCCTGCTGGTGCTCGAGGCGTTCGCCTCGGCAGCGGGAACCGCAGGGCTGAATGACGAGGAACGCAATAATCTGTTGGTCAGTATTTCGGCCATCGACGACGCGCTGGCACATGTCCAGGCCACCGCAGAAGGTTCCATTGCCAGCCAGTTGAAGGGCAGCCGCGGGGCTGCAGCGATCATCATGGAATGGAAAGAGCTGATCAACTGGACCATCGAGAACAATGAAAAGGTGAGGGTGGAAACCCTGACCGATTTTGCCGCTGAATTCGAGGAAACCCAGGCACAACTGAATACCGACAGCAACCTGCTGCGCCAGCGCGCCCAGCAGCTGAATGAAGAAATCGAAGAGGTCGAGACGCTGATCAACGAGGTCTCGCTGATCGTGTTCGCGGTGTCAGTGGTCATCGCGCTGATCCTGACCATTAACCTGATCCGGTTCACCAAGCGTTCGCTGAACCGCTTACGTGAGGGAACCCACCAGTGGAGCGAAGGCAACATGTCGCACCGCATCCAGGTGACTGGCAAAGATGATCTTTCCCAGTTGGCCAGGGCCTTTAACGGCATGGCCAACAAGATTGACTCGGCGATGCAGGAACTCCAGGAAGAGCGCAAGCGGGCCAACGCGGCCAACAAGGCCAAGAGCGGATTCCTGGCCAACATGAGCCATGAATTGCGAACACCAATGAATGCCATTATCGGCTACAGCGAAATGCTGCTGGAGGAAATCGAGGATGAGGGCTCGCTGAGCGCCGAGGACGCCCAGGCCGACCTTGCAAAGATCCAGTCCGCGGGCCGGCATCTGCTCGAATTGATCAACGAGATCCTGGATCTTTCAAAGATCGAGTCCGGCAAGATGGGTGTCTATTACGAGGAAGTCGATGTCGTACGGCTGATCAAGGACGTCGGAACCACGGTGATGCCACTGATCGACAAGTTTGACAATGCGCTCGACCTGCGAATTGACCTCAAGGATTCAAAGATCGAAACCGACGTGACCAAGTTCCGCCAGGTCATGATGAACCTGCTTAGCAATTCGGCGAAGTTTACCAAGGAAGGCATGATTACCATCAAGGCTGAACGAAGGGTCGAAAAGGGCACCGAAATGATCTCTGTGGCCGTCAAGGACACCGGTATCGGCATGTCGCCTGCACAACTGCGCAAGGTTTTCGACGAGTTCACCCAGGCCGATGAATCAACCACGCGCCAGTTCGGGGGTACCGGCCTTGGGCTGGCAATTTGCAGGCGCTTTGCGGAGCTGATGCACGGTCGAATCGATGTCGAGAGCACGCCCGGAAAGGGCACCACGTTCACGCTGGTAGTACCGACCAAGAAGCCTGCAGAAACCACCAGGAAAGCGGCTCCGGTTGCTGATGAGCCGATCGACAAGTCAATCGAAGTCAGCGGCCTGGCGACGATACTGGTGATAGACGATGACACCACGTCACTGGACCTCACCGAGCGAATTCTCAAGAAACGCGGTTACTCGGTCATCAAGGCGACCAGTGGCCCGAAAGGTATCGAGCTGGCTTCGAAGAAGAAGCCGGACCTCGTGGTCCTGGATGTCATCATGCCAGGCATGGATGGCTGGCAGGTTCTGGACCAGCTCAAGGCAAGCGAGGTCACGAAGTCAATCCCGATCGTAATGCAGTCCATGCTCAGCGAACGCGAGCTCGGGCTGGCCAAGGGTGCTGATGACTACCTGACCAAGCCTATCGACAAGGCCAAGTTGACCGGGGCTATCCACCAGTTGCTGCCCGGGGTCAATACTGACAAGGGCCTGTTGATTGTAGAACAGGGTAATGGCGTACTGGACCTGGTTTCGGAACACGCCAAAAAAGAAAAATGGGAAGTCAGGCACACCGAGGATCTTGACGAGGCGGAACGCTGGCTGTCCGAGCGTGAATTTGGCATCGTGCTGTTGGGGCGCCACGAGAATACCGACCGCATGGCCGAGTTGATGGACAAGGTGTCAAGCCGGCCGGCAGATCACAGGACGCCCATGTTGCTGCTCAATTCGATCGAAGAAAAAGACAATAACCCCGCGCAGCTGCTCAGCTACCTGAACGTGGTCCACAAGTCCCGCGAGGAACCACCTGACGATTCGTAACCAGGGGCCTCCCGCGAGGGAGGCTCGGCGACAGCACTAGTTGCCGATGGTCAGGCTTTTCAGCTTGTCCAGCGCGTCGTTGAGGCGCTGCTGTTCTGCGAGCAGGTCGTCACGTTCTTGCTTGAGGCGACCGAGTTCAACCGATGAGTTAGACACCTGGCGATTCAACGCGGTGATATCGGCTTCGACGCCAATCAGTGACGACAGGGAGTTGATCAACATGCTCGATTCTATGCTTGGATTGCCTTCAACGGACTCCGCCGCCTGCAGGCTCAACGCGGCCTTGTTGACATCACGCCATTGTCCGTCAGTACTCAGGTACACCAGTGCCTTGCCCAGGTGTGCGAGCCTGGCGGTGCGTGAATCGGCGGAGCCGGTAGCACGTTCATAGGCATTGTAGGCATCAGTAAAATCGCGCTTCTGGTAAGCATCAAAACCGACGCGAATGTCACCCTCGTTCGCGCTGCTGCTGGGCGTGGCCTGCGTTGGCGCGCCCGATCCGTCTCCGGATGGCGCCACCGCGCAAGACACCAGTGCCGCCGCACAGACTGGCACTACCAGGATTTTAAAGAGTGGTTTCAGATTGGTTTTGATAAACATAATACGAGCCCTTTTTAATTTGAGTTTTTCGCCTGGGGGGGTGGACGAACCCAGACAGGATTATGGTCAAGTCGCGTGTGCAGCGCAAGCAGCCTTGGCCGTTGGCCTGGCAGTTGCCAGGCGCCACGATAAAGTGGCGCCGCTGCGATCAAGAGCATCCCCGTAGTGTCAGCCCCCCGATCCCAGCCGTGGCGCAATAAATTCTTCTTCGACAGAACTGCGCAACACATCGGGTGGTAACAATCCCTGCGCAAGAATGAAATCGTGGAATTGCCCGGCATTAAAGAGGTCCTTTAATCTCATCTCGGTCATGGCGCGCAGGGCCCACAATTTTTCATATCCGAAATAGTAGGCGGTGGCTTGTCCGGGTGAGCGGAACGTGTAACGGTCGAGTTCGGTCTGGGCTCCGAGTTCATCTTCGACCACTTCCTCGATCAATACCCGGCGGGCCTCGTCCACCGAGGTTAAACCCAGGTTCAGCATCGGATCCAGCCAGATCCTGGCGGCTCGCAGCAGCCGGTACTGAAGCGAGACCAGTTGAGCATCGAGCGGCATGTAAGGCTTGGCAATCGCTTCGGCATACAGGCCCCAGCCTTCGACGTTGGCGGAATTGAACGCAAACAGCGCGCGCGCCGTGGACACACCGCCACGCAACATCGTTGTGAACTGCATTTCGTGGCCCGGGCGCGCCTCGTGCGCAGTCAGCGTCCACAACATGGCACGGTAGGCATAATCACTTTGCGGCCAGCTGCCATCGTCGTTCTGTTCGATCTTGGGAACAATGAATTCGGGAAATTCGCCGGTATTTCCGACCAGCCGGGGAATATCGAGATGCGCAGATGGCACCTGGGCGGTTTCGGCCGCGGTGGCCATCCTGACCCTGGCCGGCTCATCGGGGACCGTTGCCAGGTTTTCGCGTTGCATGATGACATCCAGTTCAGCAATGACGTCACGATAAGCCTGCATCAGTTCTTCGCCATGAATCTGGTCTTTCTTGAGCCGCTTCAAGACTTCTCGATAATCATCGGTATCAAAGCCGTGCTGTTCGGCCACCAGCGGCGCCAGCGCAATCATTTCATTACGAATATTCATAAATGCCACCTGGCCGATCTTGATCAGTTCTTCCGGGCTGGCGTCTACGCCAAAATTCTTCAGTTGCAGTTCGTACAACTCCCTCGGCAAAGCAGCGCTTTCGCGCGTATTGGGCAGGATGGTCTCGCGAACCCATTCGTTGTATTCGGTCAGCTGCTTGCTGAGCAACGCCAAGTCTTGTTCATAGCCTTCGACATGGGACGCCTTGAACACCTGTTCGAGCCCGCCAATCATGATCGGCGCGCGTTGCAGGTCCTGTTGAACCTCACCCACAAACGGTTTGATCAAACCGGGGACGCCGGCGCGTTCGCTGAGGCGTTTCATGGCCAGTTCGGTCAATGGTTCATAACCTTCTTCACGGCCGGTGTACTTACGCAGGCGTACCAGCGCGGCCTGCTGGCGTTGTGCCGGAACCTGCTTGTCGAGCAGGCCGCTGAAACCGGCGAAAACCAGGCCTGTCAGGTTTCCGTACGGTAATACTTTCTCATAGTTGATCGTTGTCGCCTCGATATTGTCCTCGGCGTTCTTGATCATGATCTCGATATCCTGCCGCACCCGGGGATCTTCCTCGGACTCGAGCAGGCCCTGCAGCATTTCGAGGTTATCGCGGGCGTTTTGAATTTGCCGTTCAAACAGATTGGGCCCGAGGTCGAAGATTTCCTCGTCATAGCCCGTGACGCCGGTTTGCCCTGCAAATTCGGGCGCAAACTTTGCGCCTGATTCAAGCACCCTGTAGGCAATTTCGTTGGACCGCTGTACCCAGTCAGGCAGAAAATTGGACGCACCCTGCGCCGCAGCCTCGTTCGCTACGCCGGCTAAAAACAGGCTGGCTGTCATCAGGAAGGGGCTTAATATCTTGGTAATCTTCATTGGCAGTCCTCCAAAACCAGGCGCTCATGCTAATGCTTGGGCGCCTGGCGAGCATGGCCGAAAGGTCATGTTGCGGAGATTATTCTTGTTGAAATTTACGGTAAATTCAGTATCTTTTGATCAGGGGTGACAATCAGGGGATTGTCATAAAAGCCATCAGCAAATGGGGTGGCGGCTATGGCGGGCATGGCCCGCTTGAGGGGAGAGATTTTTATGCGCGCCAAGACCGCGATTCGCATCGTACTCGTCATTGCTGCGTTCTGGCTCATGTTCCGATATTTTTCACCGCTTTAAATTCTTTTTCCAGGCTGGCCAATCGGTCATCCCCAACAAGATATTTTCCGCCCGATACGGGTGGAATCTTTATTGGGATATGGGATCATAGGTTTCGGTACTTACTTTGACGGAGTAACACTATCTCGGTACTTGAAAAGCCTGCCGCCGCTGCAGTGCATGACCAGTTCGCCAGGCCGCTGCGGGACTTAAGACTTTCAGTGCTCGATCGCTGCAACCTGCGTTGCACGTATTGCATGCCGGCGGAATCGTTCGAAGGCCGTGGCATTTTCCTGCCGCCGGGGCGCTTGTTGAGCGACGCGGAACTAGAACAGCTGGTTCGGGTTTTCACCAGCCTTGGCGTGCACAAGCTGCGAATTACCGGCGGCGAACCGCTGCTTCGGCCAGGGCTGCCGGAACTGGTGCGAAGTCTTGCCGCCATCGACGGTATTGATGATTTGGCGATGACGACCAACGCGATGCTGCTGCCCGGCCTCGCGCTGCCGCTCAAACGCGCCGGGCTGGGAAGAATTACGGTCAGCCTCGACAGCCTGGACAACTCGGTATTTCGCGAGATGTCGGGTGGGCGGGGCAGCGTGCAGGAGGTGCTGGACGGTATCACCGCAGCCGAGGTGGCCGGATTCGGCAAGCTCAAGATCAATACGGTTGTGCAAAAGTCCATCAATGATCACACGGTGCTGGACCTCGTTGACCATTTCAGGGGGTCGGGCCACACCGTGCGCCTGATTGAGTTCATGGATGTTGGAAATCTCAATCACTGGTCACGCGAGCAGGTTGTTCCCAGTGCCACGCTGCTCAAGACCATCCATGACCGCTGGGACTTAAAGCCCGTTTCGAACCCATTGCCGGGAGAGACGGCGCGCCGCTATGAATTTCTCGATGGGCAGGGTGAAGTAGGCTTCATCAGTTCGATCACCGAACCATTTTGCGGCGATTGCAGCCGTGCGCGCCTGACGGCCGACGGCGTTTTCTACAGTTGTTTGTTTTCCTCAAGCGGTACCGATCTTCGCGGGCTGGTCAGAAGCGGCATCAGCGAAGGACAGTTAGAGGAACTCGTCACCGCCTTGTGGTCGGGTCGCGATGACCGCTACAGCGAACTACGCGGCAAGGAAAGCCCCGGTAATGACAAGGTCGAAATGTTCAGGATGGGGGGATGAAGCAGGTCACAGTTCGTCTGTTTGCCGTTTTCAGGGATGCCATCGGTGTCAATGAAATTGACCTTCAAACGGGCGCGCACACTGCCAAAGACCTGTACGCAGAATTATGCCGGGACCACCGGGGGCTGCACCACGAACCCAATGCACTGGTCGCCATCAATGAAACGATATCGGACTGGAACGACGTTATCGATGACGGCGATGTCATTCTGCTGTTCCCACCTGTGGCGGGCGGATGAGCTTTTCGATCAGTGACAGCGATATTGACCGCACAGCTTTGAGAAAGCATTTGCTCAATCGTTCCTGCGGCGCATTCGTGTCGTTCGAGGGATGGATTCGCGATCACAACGATGGCCGTGAAGTACTGAGACTGGAATACGAGGTTTACCGGCCCCTGGCGGTGTCTGAAGGGGAGCGTATCCTGGCCGAGGCCCTGCAGCGCTTCGAGATCGCCGACGCGGCCTGCATCCACCGGGAAGGCTTGCTCGAATTGGGAGACACGGCGGTCATTGCCGCTGCCGTCGCCGCGCACCGGGATGAAGCCTTCAAAGCTTGCCGATACATCATCGATGAGGTCAAGCACCGCCTGCCGATCTGGAAACGCGAACACTACGGCAATGGCGAAGCGCACTGGGTCAATTGCCAGAAAACCGTTGAAGACGCCAAGGCTCAATCATGAGCGCTGCCGGGGCCGAACGCCGCTGGCAGGATTTAATCGTCGACCACAGCCAGTTCCCGCGACACCACGGCAGCCTCGAAAAGCCGACCCACCATGCCGAGGGCGAAAATCCACTGTGTGGTGACCGCGTGCGCCTGTACCTGGACGTTGGAGCATCAGGGACCATCGACAAAGCGCGTTTCGAGGCGACCGGTTGCGCGATTTCGCTGGCATCCGCCTCGCTGTTGGCCACGGCCATACAGGGCCTGAAGCGGGACCAGGCCTTGCAACTTTTTGACCAGGCGCGCGCCATGCTGACCACCGGAGAAGCGGTATCCGGAATCGATGATGCCGAACTTGAAGCCTTGCGGCTCATCAGTCGTTTTCCGATGCGAGTCAAGTGTGCCAGCCTGTGCTGGCACACCCTGCGCCAGGCGCTGCGCGGTGCAGAGGGCACGGTCAGCACCGAGTAAACCCCCGGCCTTTCAGGTATCGGCGCACTCCGGGCAATGCGGGTTTCGTGTCAAGGCGAGCCGCTGCCATTGGTTGCTGCGGCCGTCGAACACGTGTAGCCCTGTTCCAGAATCCAGGCCCGCCAGGTGCATCAGTGCCAGGTGAGCCATGCTCACGCCGACGATTCCGGCTACCGACGCAAAAATGCCCGCACCCGGGCAGTCCTCGAGCATCTGCGCCGCTTCCCGGTAAACACAGCTGTAACAGGCGCCGCCTGGTTTGAACAGGGCCAGCTGGCCTTCCATGCGAATTGCTGCACCCATGACCCACGGAACGCGCGCCGACAGGCAGGCACGGTTTACCGCCTGGCGCGTGCCATAGTTGTCGCTGGCGTCCAACAACAGGTCGAGCGATAACAGTTGCGCCTCCAGGTATTCCTGGTCGACTCTCACATCATGAATTTCAAGGGCGACCTGTGGATTGTCAGCTGCAAGACGCGACTTTGCGACCTCCGTTTTGCGCAATCCCACATCTTCGGGACGGTAGAGGAACTGGCGCGCGAGATTACTCTCGGACACCGTGTCGAAATCGAACAGGGTGAGCGAGCCAACGCCCGAGGACACCAGGTACTGGGCGACGGCGCAACCCAGCCCGCCCAGGCCAACCAGGCCGACGCGCGCATCCAGGATTCCCTGCTGGCCTGCTGTTCCTATGGGCTCCAGGCCCAGGTGTGCAGAATATCGGCTACTTGCGCTCACTGTAGCGCTCCAGCAACTGCCGGGCTTCAGCGGGCAGGCCATCGGGGTGCTGCCAGGTGCCATTTTTGCCACCGCTTTTGAACAGCAAGCGCGTGCCGGAAATCCTCAGGGCGGGGTTGACCGGCTTGGCGAGGTCCCAGACGGTCAGCAATGCGACAGACAGCCCGCACAGGGCCTCCATCTCGACGCCGGTACGCTCGGCGATCTCGGCATAGCAGAAAATCTCGACAGCGCTTGTTGCGGGCCTGGCTACCGGGTGCACGGCCACGCGATTCAGCGATATGGGGTGGCACAACGGTATCAGTGCCGGGGTTTGCTTGGCGGCCATGATGCCGGCAAATTCGGCCAGGGAAAGGGCGTCACCCTTTTCCAGGCGATTTTCGACAACCTGTAGAAACGCCTCCTCGCCGAGGTAAATGCTGCCGCAGGCCAGCGCGCGGCGGTGTGTCACCGCTTTACCGGAAACGTCCGCCATCGAACTGCCATCGGCCCTGTGCTCAGTCATCAGCCCCGGGCTCCCGTGTATGGCCAGCTTGAAAACCCTCGAACCAATTCGCCAACTGGGTGCGCTCCTGCTCGGTCATGTTGGTCAGATTGCCCAGCGGCATGGTACGCGTGATGACCACGGCCGTGTAAACCCGTTCGGCATGCACTCTGAGCATGTCCACCGAGTCCAGTTCTATGCCCTGGGGTGCGCTGCTGAATCCGGCGTTCGATGGTTCGCGCGCATGGCACGCAACGCAACGTGCGTTGACAATTCGCCAGGCCGACGCAGTGCTGACACGCGGTCCCACCGAATCTGCCCCGGCGACCGCCTGTGGGCGACTCCACCAGGCCATTACCGCCAGCAGCAACAGCCCGGCCAGCAACCAGGCCCAGGAGCGGCCGGCTTGATGTCGAATATTGAAATAGTGCCGCACGAGAACGCCGGCCACGGAAATCACCACCAGGACCAGCCAGGCCTGGGGGTGACCGTAGGTCATTGGGTAATGACTTGAAATCATGATGAACAGAACCGGCAATGTCAGGTAATTGTTGTGCCGTGACCTTTGCAACGCGTTTTGACCTGGACCGGGATCCGGCGCACGGTTTTGCTCGAGGGCCGAAACCAGCTCTTTCTGTGCCGGAATGATGACCCGGAAAACGTTGGCGACCATGATTGTGCCAATCGCCGCGCCTACGTGGATGTACGCCGCCCGGCCGCTGAGCAGGCCGCCCAGCACAAAAGCCAGCAGCCCGAACCAGGCAAGCATGGCGGCCGAAAACGCCAGCGGGCTGCGCGCCAGGGGGCTGCGGCACAACAAGTCGTACCAGGTCCAGCTCAGCGCCAGCGACGCCAGTCCGATCGTGATCGCCAGGGCCTCGCTGATGTCGGCGACGGACGGGTTCAGCATGAACGACCTGGCATCCCAGTAATACACCACGATCAACAATGCGAGTCCGCTAATCCACGTGGCGTAAGCTTCCCATTTAAACCAATGCAGGTGGCGCGGCATGTCTGGCGGCGCCACGGCATATTTTTGCAGGTAGTAGAAACCGCCGCCGTGGACCGCCCACAAATCACCGGCAATGTCTTCCCCGGTGCGCCGCTCAAGCTGGTTCTCCAGCCAGTTGAAATAAAATGAAGCGCCGATCCAGGCAATGCCGGCAATCATGTGACCCCATCGGATCAGCAGGGCCAGCCATTCCTGGAAATGAGATTCGATCATTGCGCCGCTGCCACGTTACCGAGGTGCCGTTCAATTTCGCCTGCGGGTAAAAACGAGGCGCGAAAACCGTTCGCTACCAGCCGCCTGACTTCATCCGCGGTCAGGTCCAGCGCATGGATCAATGCCTCAAAATTCTCATTGACGTATCCACCGAAATACGACGGATCGTCGGAATTGATGCAAACATTCAGGCCGGATTCCAGCATGACACGGGCCGGGTGTTCGCGCATGTCGGAAACCACCGCAAGGCGCAGGTTGGAAAGGGGGCAAACCGTCAGCGGAATTTCACTTTCTGCAAGCCGCCGCACCAGTTCCGGGTCCTCCAGCGAACGATTTCCATGGTCAATCCTGTCCACCTGCAGCAAATCCAACGCCTCGTATACATATTCCGGAGGCCCTTCCTCTCCGGCATGGGCTACGCGCCGCAAACCCAGCTGCGCGGCACGCTCGAAGACTTGCCTGAAACCGGACGGGGGATGGCCGACTTCCGAAGAATCGAGTCCTACACCGGCAATATTCGACAACCACGGCTGTGCCTCTTCCAGCGTGTCAAAAGCACTTTGCTGATCGAGGTGGCGCAGGAAGCACATGATCAGCCGGCTGCTGATACCAAGTTCAGATTCAGCGCGCCGCAAGGCCGGTTGTATGCCCCCCATGACCACGGCAAATGGAATCCCGCGCCCGGTGTGCCCCTGTGGGTCGAAAAAAATCTCGGTATGAACGACATTTTGCTGCTGGCACCGCAGCAGGTAAGCCCACGTCAAATCAAAAAAGTCCTGCTCGGTTTGCAATACCGACATTCCTTGATAATATAAATCAAGAAAATCCTGCAAACAATTGAAATTGTATGCTTTATTTATCTCTTCGATGTCGGAATAGGGCAGGGCAACCTGGTTTCGTTCAGAAAGCGTGAGCATCATCTCGGGTTCGAGACTGCCTTCAACGTGCATGTGCAACTCAGCTTTTGGCAGTCGCTTCGCCAATTCGAGGATTTCGGACATGCGGCTCTCCTTGTCTATCGCCATTGTTCGGGCACGCAATCGCGCAACAACTGGGCCAGTATGGTCACGGCAATGGTAGCAGGGCGCTTTCCGCGGATACCAGCCAATCCGACCGGGCTTACCAGCCTTTCCAGTGATTTCGAAGTATGCCCTTTGGCAGCGAGGCGGTGCTCGAACCGCCGGCGCTTGGTCTCGGAGCCAATCAACCCCAGCCAGGCGATATCCTCGCGTTGCAGTATCGCATCGCAGATATCTTCGTCCAGTTCGTGGCTGTGCGTCATGACCAGGTAAGCCGTTCCCGGAGGCATGATGCGAACGACGCCGACCGGATCTGCGACCTGGTGTACCTGCGCAAAATCCTTGACGCCGGGTGGAAACAAATCGCTGCGGCTGTCTGTCCAGTGCAATTCAAAAGGCTGCTGATCCAGCAATGGCACCAGCGCCTGCGCCACGTGCCCGGCGCCGAACAATGCCAGCGGTACTTTTCGAGGCCGCAGGTCCTCCGCAAGGTAGGTTTGTCCGTCGCTGCTGAATACGGCAAAGCTTTGTTCATTCAATTGCTGCCTGAAATATTTTTGCACTGGCCCGGGTACCGCTTGCGGCCACGCTGCCGCGGCATCCTGGCACCACTTGTCGGCCTTGCCGCCGTGAAAGGTAGTCAACAGCACTTCGCCGGGCGCATGTTCACTGCATCGTTCAAGCCACTCATAACGTGGTTCGCAAAAAAGCTCGAACAGCACTGTCACCGAACCGCCACAACACTGGTTCAGGGCAGGGCCCAGCCCGAATTTGTGCTCACAGGCATGATCTTCCTGGCGGCTGGCAAGCAAATCGCGCGCCTGTGCAGTGGATTGGTGTTCGAGGTTTCCGCCACCGATGCTGCCCCATTGCCGCCCGTCCGTAATCAACATGTGACTGCCGGTTTCCCGCGGTGCGGAGCCACGAACGCCGGTGATCGTCACCACGACGCACGGCCCTGAGCGCAGCGAATGCCGAAGTTGGTCTATCCAGTGACGGGTCAAGCTTTAGTCCCGCCGGCCGGCAGCAATGGCGTTCAGAATTCGCTCGGGTGTGGCCGGTGCATCCAGCGAGGACAAGTCCCCGCCCGCCGCAACGACTGCCTGGCCCAGCGCGCTGAACACGGAAATAGCCAGCATCAATGGCGGCTCGCCAACCGCCTTGGACTTGTGAATGGTTTCCTCGCGGTTACAGCCTTGCTGCCAGATGCGTGCATGAAATTCCTCCGGAACATCTCCGCAAGTAGGGATCTTGTAGGTCGAGGGTGCATGCGTTCGCAGTTGCCCTTTTTCGTCCCACCACAGTTCTTCCGAGGTCAACCATCCCGCGCCCTGCACAAACCCGCCCTCAATCTGGCCCATGTCCACCGCCGGGTTCAGTGATTGGCCGGTGTCATGCAGGATATCGACTCGCAAGATACGGTTTTCGCCGGTCAACGTGTCGATTTCCACTTCGCTCACTGCGGCGCCATAGGCAAAGTAAAAAAATGGCCTGCCGCGCGCTTGTTCGCGATCGTAGTGAATCTTCGGAGTCTTATAAAATCCCGTTGCAGAAAGGGAAATCCGGGCCATCCATACCCGCTCGATGATGGCCGCAAAAGCCTCAGATTGCGGGCCGTAACGGACCATGCCCTGCTCAAAGTGAATATCACTGCGCGACACGTCTTGTTCGTCTACCAGGAAGTCAGTGATCCGTTCGCGTATCGTCCTGCACGCAGCACGCGCCGCCATCCCGTTCATATCGGACCCCGCCGAGGCGGCCGTGGCGGTTGTGTTGGGGACCTTGGCGGTGGTCGTGGCGGTAATCTTGACCTGCGCCAGCGGTACGCCAAATTCATCGGCAACGACCTGCGCTACCTTGGTCATCAGGCCCTGGCCCATTTCGGTGCCGCCATGGTTCAGGTGGATACTGCCGTCCTTGTAGACGTGCACCAGCGCACCGGCCTGGTTGAGAAACGTGGTCGTGAATGAGATGCCGAATTTGACCGGTGTCAGCGCGATGCCCCTCTTGTGAATTTCATTGCTCTCGTTGAACGCCATGACGTCCGTGCGCCGGGCCGTGTAGCCCGATTCATCGGCCAGCTGGCTGCACAGCTCATCGAGCACACTGTCCTGCACTTCCATGAAGTAGGGGGTGATGTTGCGCGGCGCTTCGGCGTAAAAATTCGCCCGACGGACCTGCCAGGGGTCGGTTCCGAGATGTTGTGCAATTTCGTCAATGACGCGCTCGATGCCCATCATTCCCTGCGGTCCGCCGAAACCCCTGAAGGCGGTATTGGACACGGTATGGGTCTTGCAGCGATGCGATTCGATATGGGCGGCCGGCAGATAATAGGCATTGTCGGCGTGGAACATCGCTCGATCAGCAATCGGCGCTGAAAGGTCGGAAGACATGCCGCAGCGCGCGGCGTGGAAAAAGCGGATGCCGTTAATGCGGCCCTGGTCATCAAAACCGGCCTGGTAGCGGATTATGAAGTCGTGGCGCTTGCCGGTGCTTTGCATGTCGTCATCGCGGTCGAGACGCAACTTGACGGGGCGCCCGGTTTGCTCTGCCAACAAGGCTGCAATGACGGCCCATTGTGCGGCCTGGGTTTCTTTCCCGCCGAAAGCGCCGCCCATGCGCCTGACTTCGACGGTCACCGCGTTGGCGGGTTTGTCCAGCACCCGGGCAATGGTCTGTTGCACCTCGCTGGGGTGCTGCGATGACGTGTAGACCTGCAGGTCGCCATCTTCCACCGGTATTACCATCGACACCTGGCCTTCGAGGTAAAAATGATCCTGTCCGCCGGTCCTGAGTACACCCTCGACCGAGGCTGGCGAGTTGCAAATGGCGTCTTCGGCATCCCCCCGCGACATGACATGGGCTTCGCTGACAAACAGGCCTGCATCCAGGGCCGCGTCTATATCGACAATGGCGGGCTCGGGCTCGTATTCAATCCCGGCAAGCCGCACCGCCCTGCGCGCCAGGTCGCGGCTGGAAGCGGCTACCGCGAACAGCGGCTGGCCGTAAAACTGGACGTGGTCATTGGCGAACACGCCTTCGTCAGCGGCGTGCACCGGGCTGATATCGTCCTGGCCCCTGATATCGGCACTGGTGATAACGGCCTTGACGCCCTCAGCCGCGCGCACCCTGTCAAGGTCCAGGCGCTTGATGCGGCCATGCGCGACGGTGCTGGTTCCAAAATAGGCATGCAACAGGTTCCTGGGCTCGGGGATGTCGTCAACGTACATCGCTGTTCCCTGCACGTGCTTGGCGGCACTGTCGTGCGCCACGGCGCGATGCACAGCCTTGTCACGGGCACTATCGGACACTCGAAGTCTCCTGCATTCTGCGCTCCGGTACATCGTGTTCAATAAAGAAACGCAACAGCAGGTTACGCGCCACACGCATCCGGTAGGCCGCACTGGCACGCATATCACTGATCGGTGTGAAATCTTCTTTCAGCGCCTGCATCGCGCTCTCGAAGGTATCCCGCCTCCATGGCTTTCCTGTCAACGCCTTTTCGCACTGCCCGGCCCTGGAGGGCGTCCCGGCCATACCGCCGAAACAAATCCGGGCTTCTTCAATCGCATCCCTGTCAAGGCGCATGAATATTCCAGCGCACAGCGCCGATATGTCCTGCTCCGGCCGCTTGGATATCTTGTAGCAGGCAAATTGCCCGTCGTCGTGAATCGGCAGCAGCACAGCCGAGACCACCTCATCGGGTTTCAGATCCTGTCTGCCGTAGTCAATAAAGAAATCTTCCAACACGATTTCACGCCGCGATTCTAGTGAGTGCAGTTCCAGGCGCGCGCCAAGCGCAATCAGGGCAGGGGGCATGTCGCCGATCGGTGAACCGTTGGCGATGTTTCCGCCAATGGTGCCGGCATTGCGAACCTGCGCGCCACCGAATCGCTCGAGCATGTCGCGCATCGAAGGGTAATGGCGAATCAATTCAGGTAGTGCATCGCGAAGGCGAACCGCGGCGCCGATTTTGATAAGTTCGTTCTCCTTGCTGATCTCCAGCAATTCGGCCACCGCGCCGGTATGGATCACCGTGTCGAATGTCTGCAGGTCCTTGTTGACCCACAAGCCAACATCGGTCGCCCCGGCGACCAGCGTTGCAAGCGGATGGTTTTTTCTCAGCTCCAGCAGTTGCGCCAGGGTTCTGGGGGCAAATACGCGGCCGTTGGTACCTTCAACGGACAAGGGCGGGTCTGATTCGAGGAATTCCAGTTCAGTTGTTACGCGCTGGTCCAGTTCCTTTACCAGCGTGCTGTCGCGCGATACCAGGGATTGCTCTGCGGCCCGCACAATCGGTGCGTAGCCGGTGCAACGGCACAAGTTACCGGCGAGATTAAGATTCAGGTTTTCACGCGAGTAGGGTTGTTGATCATGGTCTTGGTACATGGCCGCGAGCGACATGACAAACCCCGGGGTGCAAAATCCACACTGGGAACCATGCTGTTCCACCATTGCCGCCTGCACCGGGTGCAGCGCCCCGTCCCCGAGCGCGAGACCGTCGACACTGATCAGCGATTTTCCGTCAATTGCAGCGAGAAACAAAATGCACGAATTCATGGCCAGGTACTCGGTGCCCGTGGATCCGGCTTCGGCCACGATCAGTGTACAAGCGCCGCAATCGCCCTCGGCACAACCCTCCTTGCTCCCGGTCAGCCGGCATTCATTTCGCAGATAGTCGAGTACCGTCAGCGTGGGCGGACAGTGTTGAACTTCGTGCAGTTCGCCATTGAGATGGAAGCGGACCTTGCTGCGCATGCCTCCTACCTCAGCTTCCGCGGTACGTGCTGTAGCCGTAAGGAGAGATCAAAAGGGGTACATGGTAGTGTTCTGTGGAATCGTGGACACCGAACCTGACCACTACCCGGTCCAGGAAGCGGATTTCGTCAAGCCCGTAGTAATCACCGGCCCCGAATTCAAGCTCGTATACGCCTGCTGAGAACGCCTCGCCAGCGACAAGCGGCGCGTCGCATCGGCCGTCAGCATTGGTCTGTGTCGATGCCAGTTTCTCGCGGGACTGTCCGATCTTGTACAGCACGATAGAGACACCGGCAGCTGGGCGGCCAGACGCCGTGTCGAGAACGTGGGTGGTGAGCGCGGTCATGCATTACTCCTGCGTCAACGGCGATATTGTCGCCTGGCTCTGCAATGGTCTATCTTAGGGGTGTCTGCCTTCGCTCAGAGTATATCAATTGCGTCGTTATCCGATAATCTGGCTCACCGAAACAAGTCCCATTCCCGACACCCACAGGGAAATCAGAGTATGAGTGGTCAGAATCCACGGAATTACACCGGCTACGCCGGTAACCCACCCCGGGTGCAATGGCCCGGAAACGCCCGCCTGGCCTTGTCCGTTGTTCTCAACTACGAGGAGGGTGCTGAGCGCTGCGTGTTGCATGGTGACGAAGAATCGGAGAGCTTTCTTTCAGAGCTCAGCAACGCGCAACCCCGCCACGGGATGCGACACCTGAGCATCGAGTCGGTCTACGAATACGGCAGCCGCGTCGGTGTTTGGCGCCTGCGGTCGCTGTTCCGGCAATACAAGGTTCCGGTGACGGTTTTTGCTGTCGGCATGGCTGCAGAGCGGAATCCGCAGGCCGTTCGCGCTTTATTCGAAGACGGCCA
The DNA here is from genome assembly GCA_013002505.1 of Lysobacterales bacterium. Taxonomy (GTDB): domain Bacteria; phylum Pseudomonadota; class Gammaproteobacteria; order Xanthomonadales; family SZUA-36; genus JABDJL01. Next base: position 44,039 of record JABDJL010000023.1, read on the forward strand.
CGAGATTTGCAGCCACGGATACCGCTGGATCGATTACCAGCAGGTCGATGAGGACACTGAAAGAGATCACATCCAACGTGCCATCAAAAGCATTCAGGCGATCATCGGCGAACGTCCGCTGGGCTGGTATACCGGGCGCACGGGGCCCAATACCACCCGGCTGGTCGCAGAAGAAGGTGGGTTTCTTTACCACTGCGATGATTACAGCGATGATTTGCCATTTTGGGATACCGGCTTCGATCCGCCGCAACTGGTCATTCCGTACACGCTCGATGCCAACGACATGAGGTTTTGTGCCACCGGTGGATTCACCACCGGCAGCGATTTTTACCGTTACCTCAAAGACAGTTTCGACGTGTTGTATGCAGAAGGCGCGCAACAACCCGGCATGATGTCCGTCGGACTACACTGCCGGATTGCCGGCCGCCCGGGGCGATTTGGTGCGGTCGAGCGGTTTCTGAAGTACGTACGCAGTCACGACGATGTATGGATGGCTCGGCGCGTGGATATCGCGCGGCATTGGCGCACTCATCACCCGCCGGAATCCGCATGAAATATGATCGTGAGCAATTCATGGCGCACTTTGGGCAGGTATTTGAGTCCTCTCCGTGGTTTGCAGAATCAGTTTACGAGCGTCATGGCGGGAAAATTGTCTCTGCTTTTGAACTCGCTGCTCAATTTGAAGCTGCATTACGCCGGGCAGGGCCTGAAGAACAGCTGAACCTGTTGCGAGCTCACCCCGAGCTTGCCTGTGCCGTGCGCGAAGACCTGACGGGTGAGTCCCGGCGTGAGCAGGCCGCAGCAGGACTGGATGCCTGCAGCAAGGCGGAATTCAAACAGTTTGAGGAATTGAACCGAATGTACCGCGATCGTTTTGGATTCCCCTTTATTATCGCCGTGGCTGGCCTGGACCGGCATCAGATTCTGAGTGCTTTTCAAAGCCGCATCAACAACGAGCACGAACAGGAGTTCCAAACGGCCCTTGATGAAGTGTGCAAAATCGCAAGCGTGAGGATCACCAATGCCCTCCATGAACGAGCGTAAGCCCTGCATCAACCTCGCCGAGCCGTCGAGAGGCGGCGCGGTGATATGGGTCAGCGACGAGTTTTTCGCCCCTGCCAAGCGTATGCTCAAACCCGATGAACCACACTTTGATCCGGAACTGTTCGACCATAACGGTAAATGGATGGACGGTTGGGAAAGCCGGCGCAAGCGCGCACAAGGACACGACAGTTGCGTGCTGCGTATTTGCCCCGGGGTGATTTACGGGGTGGACATAGATACGCGCCATTTTACCGGCAACTACGCTCCTGCAGCATCCATTGAAGCGTGCCGGGTAGTGCTTGATCCGGACCAGGCAGCCGGCTGGACAGAGATACTTGCCAGGACTGAATTACAGGGAAACGCCCATCACTACCTGCGCATCGCCAGCCGGGAAGCCTGGACCCATCTGCGCTTGAATATCTTTCCGGATGGCGGCATTGCGCGATTGCGGGTTTACGGCAAGCCTGAGTATGAAACCGAAGACCAGCAGCACCCGGGCCCCTTGGTCAACCTGGCCTGTGCCGGGGAGGGCGCCGCAGCACTGAGTTGCAATGACATGCATTTCGGTGACATGAGCAACGTGCTTCAGCCGCACCCGCCATCGGGTATGGCTGATGGCTGGGAAACGCGGCGACGGCGAACGCCGGGCAATGACTGGATGATCATCCGCCTGGCGCAGCCGGGCCGGATATGCCGGGCCGAGGTGGATACGGCGTTCTTCAAGGGCAACAGCCCGGCGCGCTGCAGCCTGCGCGGGGCCTTTCTGGACCATGATCCAGCTGACGATGGAAGCACTTTGCAATGGCCGGAGATCATGCCGCCCGTAGCCCTGGGCCCGGACCAGTTCCACAGTTTCGAACGCGAAATTGCCAACATTGGGCCGGTCAGCCACGTGCGGTTCGATATTTACCCGGACGGCGGTGTCGCAAGGTTTCGGCTGTTTGGCATACCCGGGGCAGAACCCTCTTGAGAGTCAGGCCGGAACCGTTAACGCCAATGGGGTTTGCCCCATTCGGGGAGGTTATTGAACTCGATGGCGGCCAGCCTTTGCTTATCAATGATGGCCGCACACAAAAGTATGCCCGCCTGGCGGAGCTCGAATCTCGTAGCGGATCGAGCTTTTCCTTGCACCTGTACCGCTCAAAAGCGGCGCCGAGACCGGTCACCATCGCCCGGCTTGAACGCCACCTGCTGGGCCACCAGGCGTTTATCCCATTGCATTCCCACCCATTCCCGGTAGTGGTGGCGCCGGCGGGGCCGCAGCCATCAACCGATCAGGTACAGGTGTTCATCAGTAATGGCCGGCAAGGCATCAACCTGTCACCCGGCACCTGGCACCATTACCAGATCAGTCTCGAAGAGGGCTGTGAATACCTCGTGGCGGAACGTACGGGAGCAGAAACTGACTGCGAGGAATACGCGTTGCCGCAAGCGCTTATTTTACAGTTTGACAGCTCCTGATCTGCACCCGGATCACCAACCACGATTCATGTGACCAGTCGCCGAGGTAGCTGTGGCCTTTTCCCATGGCCCAGGCTTCGAAATCAATCGGGGCGGCAAGGTCGGTAGCGAGTACCTCGAGCACATCGTTGTCGGCCAGCTTTCGCGAAGCCAGTTCAGCCAGCCTGATAGGCTCCGGGCACATCAGTCCGCGCGCATCTAGCCGGTGGTCCGGTGGGTTTTGGTCGTCAATGTTCATGCCATTGCTGCTAGAATTTCCGCCGGCACTTTAACATCCGGACAGCTTTACATTGAAATCAATTCCGAACACGTTCTTCCTGCTACTCGGCGTCACCTGGTGCGCAGCCCTTGCAGCCGCGGATGCCGGGGCAGCCTGGGTGGCAGCGAATTTCCCGACACACTCCGTGGTTCCGCTGCAAGTCAATATTTTTGGTGACGGAAACCCGGCTAACGGAGTCGAAGATGATCGCATTGACATGTCTTCTCCGGACTGGAATGACCCCTCACGGCGATCCTGGAACATGGGCGCCGGGACCATTCATTGCGAAGGAAAGAACCGTGGATCGGCCATCATACTGGACACCAGCAGTCTGGGCGGCCCGGTGACGGGAATGATTGTAGCGACTTCGGCTCACGTGGTATTCGATCTTGAGGAAAATCGGCGGTTTCGCAGTTGCCGGTTTCACTACATGGCGCTGGACAGTCTTCCGGGATACCAGGCGGACATAGACCTGGACGCTTCGGTGCTGGGCCCGTTCAAGCCGGGCAAGGACCGCCGTCAACCGGAGTTTGGGAAACACGACTGGGCCTTCCTGTATGTGCCTTCGCCGTCAGCGGGCATCAACGGCAGTGGCCGGATCAGGCTGATGCCTTTCGAATCACTAAGCCACGTAGATCAATCACGGGTTTCGTTCCAGTTCATTGCTTATAGTCGCTCGTCAGGAAGTATTTCGATCAGCACGCGGTGCTCAGTGGCTGAAAGCACGCCCCAGGACCTCGGCGGCGGTGCCTGGCGTGGCCAGTTACTGGATAACTGCGACTCAGAGGGTGGCGCTTCGGGGGGTGGGCTCGTGGCAGCCGTTGACGGTCAGCAGTTTCTGGTAGCGATTCGCAGCGGTGCGCACTGGAACAGCGACGCGTTTCCGGAAAAAGACTACCCCCGGGGCCCGCCGGATGGGTCGAATTGGGACGTTGGCAGCAATACCAATTTCAGCCGCGCCATTGACCTCGACCTGCTCGACGCCCTGGCCCGCATGGTGGACCGGCTGTCGGCAGAAACCCAAACCCGGGGGCGCTTGTAAATTGTCAAATCAATTGTTTACGCGTAACACTTCAGATTTCTTGATGTCTGAAATCAGAGATCGAATTTTTGTGCTATAATCAGCGGGTTAGAACCTGACCCGTAGTGTGTATCGCAAGGACGCACATCCTGCCTCGGGTCTGGCCAGAGAAAGGTTTCCCGGCACGGAGTGCCTGGATGACCGGAGTGAGCCAAAGATTGGTTTCACACGCCGCCCTGGAATAGGGAAGGCGGGAATCGCAGCATGGGCAAAAGAATTGGTCATGTTTCGAATCCCGGACGGCACGTCAGGGTTGAAGCAATCGCCCACGTGCTAAAAGAGGGCTTGTCGGACGGCTGATACGGAAAACGGTCGAAAAGCTTCCGGCATGAATGGGGTACCAAGTCATGGTGTTTTACGTCTCGTTACTGCTTAGTTGCGTAGCGGTGTCAGTGATTATCGTCTGGCTTTATCGATCATTTTCTGCTGTTGGTAAAGCCGTGTACCAAGCGTTTTTGCCCAGTTCCAAGAGCAATGTCAGTCGCAACCAGGACCTTGTCAAACATGTCGCACTCAAAGCGACGCCGTCACCCTGGGGCTGGGATTCCAACGGTGCGCGCCACCACGCCAGTCCCATTGAGAAACAATCGGAAAAAAGGGAAACGGTTGCGCCTTGGGGTTGGCAGGGTAACAAGCGCAATCCGGAAATTCGCAAACCTGTTGTCAGGGACAACCTCGATGTGGCCAGTTACGCATTCCGCAATGCCGTGTCGCGGGCCGTTGATCGTGTCAGCCCCGCCCAGGAAGCGAGTACCGAGTCGACTGAAGAATTCAAGTTCGCCGGTAAAAAGTACCGCGTAGTGCGCAAAAAGAAAATGAGTAAGCGTAATGCCGGCGGTACAGGTAAACCCTGGGGCTGGTAAAGCGCTTGGCTAGGATCCTGTGGGTTTTTGCAGGCTTGCGGGGATTTTTACTGACTGGTTTCCGGGTATTTTAATTCCCATGGGGATTGCTTCTACGCCCATGTTTTCATTGCTGTACGGGCGCAACAGCTTCAGCGCGTCCGATGACGAACCATGCATCCAGGTCACTGCCTCGCCCGGATCACGAAGAATGGCCGGGCTGCGGTGATGGCCGACCGAAGTCAGCACCTTGTTCGGATCAACGGTGATGATCGCCACGCTTGACTGTTTATTCCCGTGACCATCCCTGAATGTGTTCGCCAGGCCGGCAAAAACCCAGAAGGGCTTGTCCAGCGGAAATACCGCGTACGGGATTTGCGGTCTTACCCGGGCATCGAATTCATAGAACCAGGACACCACCACCAGCACGCGACCGCTGCCATTCCAGGCAGGTAAAAATGTCGGCGCGAACGGTGCGCCGTCCGTGCGCAGGCGGGCATTAGCAGTGGACAGCATCTTGCCCGCCTTGGTCCTGGGCAACTGGCCATTCGCCCAGAACGGGATGAAAGGCCAAATGGCATTGACCGGTTGATCCAATTCGTCTTGCCTGTGGATAACCGGCAGCGTTTCCCAGACCATGGATTCGGGTTCATTTTTTCGCCGCAATCGCGAAGGGGAAATATTGATGCGTGACTCGGGATCAGGCGGTAATGATTCCGGTGCCTTCAGCGCGCTGGCCCAGGCATAAATGTCCTTCCACGAGAGGTGAGATACTGAGGCTTTACCGCACATTAGATTATGATATCAAGGCTGACAGGATTCTCGAGAGCTAAATATTCTTCAAAGCCCAAGCAGACGTTTGATGCAGAGAACTCATCACGCAATATTGTTCATACGCAATAACCTTGGAAATAGCCCGTATGACCTGGGGTACTCGATCGCCGCTGACTATAATCTTGTTTGCCATTTGCTGGCGAAGGGAATTCGCCCGTTGCGAGTCGACATGCTTGCAGCCCGATTTCACCGGGGAGGGCCCAGTGAGCGGCGTCACGGACAGACCCTCCTGGAAGAACACCGGGTCCGGTGTCATTATTTCCCGTACAAGCGATGGATATCACCGGCGGTCATGGGCCTCAAAAGGGTACTGCAATACTTTTCCCGTTTTCCGGCCCTGAGACGGCTGTGGCGAAAACGCATTTAGGGAGCGCCCGCCGGGGGACTTATTATCAACGAGGAGCAGACTTTTGCCTGGTAAATCAAGCGGGGCAGTAACCCGAATACTCAAGGAATGGGCGCGTGGCCTGGTCAGAAAAACGCAGGTGGCGCATTTTGAGAACGAGGTCATAGGCGGGCTGTACAGGCCCCCTGTGGCCACCGACGATTCATCGCCGTTTGTTTTTGCTGACGATCAGCGCAGCGAAGGAATGGCGGAAGACGGATTCGCAATTCCACCCAAGTCACTGCGCATGGGTTATGCGCAAGACGATGCCGAATACATCAGGAGCGGCCAATCCTCTTGCAATATCCTGCGGAGAACCCTGTCTGATCACGGTGTCGAACTGGGCCCCGGGTCTGCCATGCTGGACTGGGGTTCAACGACCGGCCGGGTATTGCGCGGTTTCGCCCCCGAGGCAGCCGCAGGTGAGGCCTGGGGCTGTGACGTGGACGGTCCTTCCATCGAATGGGCCAGGTCCAACCTGTCACCGCCATTCAGGTTTGTTACCGGCACCTCATTTCCGCATCTGCCGTTCGAAGACGGCAAGTTCCGATTCATATACGGCCTGTCTGTTTTCACCCATATCGAGCACCTGGTGGATGCCTGGCTGCTGGAATTACATCGCGTACTGGAACCAGGGGGTTGCGCCATTTTCACCATTCATGATGAGCACACGGTGGAATATCTCCGGCAGCACGAGCGGCCCAACTGGATGCCTTCCGGACTGGGCTGGGATGAGATCCTGCAACACGATGTGACCGTGGTGCGTGGTGAGCGCTGGAGCAGGACGTACACGTTTTTCAGCGGCCAGCATATCCGCAGGCACTGGGGACAGGTTTTTGACGTGGCAGAACTTCGGCCGCACAGCGAGGGTTACCAGACCGCGGTCGTGCTGCGCAAACCCGCGCGCTGATCTAGGCTGCCGAATCAATGGCGCGCCGGTAAGCGTCAATGATCAACTTGTAATTCTGGTCGGCGGTGTAGCTGGTTTCATACGCCCGCCGAGCCGCATTTCGCATGGCGCTTAATGGCTCACCTTGCCTGAACATCCGCTCCGATTCGCGCTGCAATGAGCGCGCTGACCCCGGTTCAAAGAATCGCCCGGTCTGATCTTCCCTGATCAGGTGTTGCATGACGCCGACGCGCGACGCCAATACCGGTGTGCCGACTGCAAATGCGTCGAGAATGGTTCGCGGCATCGCTTCGTACCAGCGCGAGGGAAATACCAGGAAGGCCGCATGTTTCATGGTTTCGTACATTTCCTCCAGCGTCTGCCTGCCGAGCCACTCCACGTTTGGAAGGCGTTCAGTTGCCGCCGCGACAAGCTCAGCCAGCGGCCCGTCGCCGACGATGACCAGCTTGCGCTGAGGTTCGTGAAGTTTCCAGGCCCTGAGCAGGTCTTCAACTCCCTTTTCGGCATCGAACCGTCCGACGAACAGGGCATATCCACCCGCGCCGTCACCGATTCCGGGGTCCGGGGACACAAAGTTGGGTTTCAGGACAATTCGCGTGGGGTCAAGCCCCGCTTTTTCGAAACGGGCAAGGGCAAATTCAGTGGAACCAAGCAGGAACAGGTCCACCTTGCTGGTCCACGTTGATGCCAGTGAATGAGTCGCCAGCATGGCGGCGACGGCCGCACTCTGCACGCGGCTGTCGTGGTAGCAGCCATGTTTCACCCCGGCAAGCGGTACCGTGCTGCCAACACAGTTCTCGCAGGGCTTAAGCTCGCGGAACAAAGAGGCGTTGACACACATCAGGCGGTAGTTGTGCAACGACTGGACCACCGTAGCGCCAGCGGATTTGGCGCCATGAATCGCGGCCGGCGATATCAGCGGAAAGGTGTTGTAGAAGTGAACAATGTCCGGCTTTTCCTGCCGAACCAGGTCCCTGAATTCACGGTATTGGCGCTGATTCCAGAGCGCGCCTAAACCGGTCCTTAGCAAAGACCGTTGCCGGATTTCATCGTTGTGCGCGGTTCGAACGATAACCTCGTGACCCTCGCGGCGGAGCAATGCGGTTTCAAGATCGAATACTTCGTCTTCACCGCCACGGCGCTGATAGTATTCGTGGCACATTACGATTTTCACGTAATGTGCCTCTCGGGCTGATTGGATTGATGAATGAATCTGGTCAATTTGGGGCTGACGATCACATGGCCAGGCAGAGCATAATTGCTGATGATACGCAGAACCAACAATTGATGTGTCACTTTGGCGCTACTAAATTCATGTTTGCCGGGCAAAGGACCGAAGCCATGCACCAGGTAAATACGACATGAAACGGGTCGAATTACTCGGCATGCCTGTGAATATCGGTTTGACGGGCAGCGATGTCGTCGCTGCGCTGGCAACGGGACCGCTATTGATCGGATACCTCAATCCATTTGCCTGGGCCGTGTCCGGGAATCAGGCCCGGTTCGCTTCACAGCTCTCCGCGCTCGATGTTGTCACCTGCGATGGCGTTGCCATCCAGAGGGCGCTCAGGCGCTTGCACGGACAGCAGACCCCAATCATCTCTTTGGATTATTCCGGAATCGCCCGTGAGTACCTGCAGTTTTTCAGGCAAAACACGCTCGACGTTTGCCTGGTTGGCGGCCAGCTTGAAACCGTGCGTACGGCGTCGCGCAGCTTACGCGAAGCCTTCCCCGGCCTGGAAATTTCAGGTGCTTTCCCCGGATACGGTGACGGGCCTGAATCTGCCACGCAATATATCCTGGCCAATCAACCCGCCGTGGTCCTGGCAGGCATGGGAATGGGCCTCCAGGAACCATTTCTGCTGCACCTTCGCGAAAAGGGATGGCGCGGGCGCGGTATTTGCGTCGGCGCGTTTCTCGACCGCCTTGCGGATCCCGGTCTGGACTATCCGGAATGGAGCAAAAGGTTGAATGTCCGCTTTCTCGGGAACCTGGCCAGGCGCCCCGGTTATTACCTGAAGCGCTACGGGCTGGATTATTGGCCGTTTTATAAGCAGTATGTGTTCCATCTACTGGGCCGTTCGGACAGTTCATCATGACAGGGAATAGGGCGCGCTGATGGGAAACCTTGCTTCGTTGCTGGTCATCCTGGTGTCTTGTGTGTTGGCGTATTTCATCCGTTTCGACACGGCAGTGCTTAGCAATGCTTACCTGTTGGCGCTGTTAAGCGGATTGTTGCTGTCATCGGTCGTATTGCCTGCGACCGGCGCCTATCGTGATGAGTTTCGCTGGGACCCGATGCGAAAGTTGCGTCGAATCGTCGCGGGCTGGGCATTGGTCGTCATGATGTTGATAGCCGCCGGCGCCTTGCTCAAGGTGAGCGCAAATTACTCGCGAATCTGGTTCGGTTCCTGGGTGCTTATTTCCCTGGCCGGCCTCATAACCCTCTCGCTATTGCAGTATGCCTGGACACGCATGTCCGGGCGTTCTGACAAGCGGCGCATGGTGCTGGTCGGAAGCGGCGCTGCGGCTGGTCGCGTTGAACGCAGGCTGGCTAACGACAAGACCCGCAATTTCGATGTGATGGCCCGCTTTGGCGAACGCTGGGCAGAGCAATCCACCCTACCGATAACAGACCTGGGCGACTACCTGGCCGAACACCAGGTGGACGAGGTATGGGTGGCTGTCGAACTGGAAAATCAGCCCTTGCTGGACAGCGCACTGGCCGCGCTGCGCGACAGCCTGGTGGATGTTTACGTGGTGCCTGACCTGCACCAGTACCGTTTGCTCAATCAAAATGTTTCCGAGTGGCAGGGACTGCCGGTCATCTCGCTGAGCGGCACGCCCATGACAGGCTCTGAGTGGCGGCTCAAGGCGGCACTGGACCGGCTGGGGGCAGGCATACTACTCGCGGTCGCCATGCCGCTGTTGCTGGGCTTGTCGGTCCTGGTCAGGGCGTCCAGTCCCGGGCCGGTTATATTCAGGCAACTGCGCCACGGAATCGGCGGCGAGCCTATCAAGATTTACAAGTTTCGGACCATGAAGGTTCACCAGGAGCCTGATGGCCAATTCACGCAGGCAAGTCCCGGTGATCACCGTGTGACCTGGATCGGGCGCCTGCTGCGCCGCAGCAGCCTCGACGAGTTACCGCAGCTCCTGAACGTGCTGCGCGGCGAAATGTCACTGGTGGGCCCGCGGCCGCACCCTGTTGAGTTGAATCACTATTACCTTGAACGCATCCCCCGATACATGCTGCGTCACAAGGCCAAGCCGGGCATTACCGGCTGGGCGCAGGTCAATGGCTTCAGAGGTATGACCGACACTGATGAAAAGATGATCCTGCGCATCGAGCACGACCTGTGGTACATCCAGAACTGGTCGCTGTGGCTGGACTTGCAGATTCTGTTCCGTACGCCATTTGCGATGTTCGGCCGCAATGCGCTTTAGCGTTTTCCTGCACGGTGATTTTGCACCTTGGCGATGATTTCGTTCGGGCTTTTACCATCGAGGCGCGAGTAAAGTGTTGCCTTGTCGCGTTTTGCGCCAAGATCATAGAACAACAGGAAACTGATACTCGACATCAACTGGCGGTATTCCTCTTCACCGGCTTCCTTTTCAACCCGGTCCAGGCCTGCCTGGAACGTTTCAACTGAGCTGCCGTCCAGTGGCTGGTCTAGTAACGCCACCGGCTCGTCTTCAGTGCCTGGCGTGGCCTCTTCCACCGCGGCAGATGCTTCGACGCTGTCTTCCGTGTTGTGCTGTTCAGCGCTGGCGGCCACTTCCGGCTCAGCCTGGCTGGCATCGTCCGAATCTTCTGTGGCGGTCTGGGCACTGGCCGATGCGGCCATCGACAGAAACACAAAGCACGTCATACTTGGCAATAATTTCATCATGGTTTCCTGCATATATGTGCCCTTCAGCGTGCCGGGCGATTCGCGGTCCTGGGCTTGCAAGCCTGCAATACCTGGTACCTTGGGTTTTCAGCCAGAATTTCATGGCTGCCAAAAGCCTGGTCGAGCCATTTCTGGTACGGCAAATGACGATTGACCACCAACAGCAATTGACCACCGGGACGTAGAAAGTTCCGTACCGGGTTCAACATATTAATACCATGGCTGTGTTTCGTCGCGAAGCCCTGGTGAAATGGCGGATTGCTGACGATCAGGTCAAAGTGTCCGCTGACTTCACTGAATCCGTCGGAACCCACGACTACCGCCCTGAGCTGGTTTGCAACCAGCGTTTCTCGTGCCGAGGACAGGGCCAGGGCGTCAGTATCGGTCAGTACCAGCTCGGAATCCGGATTCAGCACCTTCAACACTGCACCCAGGATGCCGCAACCACAAGCAATATCCAGGATTCTGCCTGGCGCGGGCAATGTTTCCAGCGACTCAATCAGCAGGGCTGTCCCTTCATCGAGCCGGCCGTGAGCAAAGACGCCCGGCAGCGAGTGGACTTCAAGCTTGAATCCGCCCAGGTCCGGTGACCAGCGCGTGAGAAAATCACCAGGCTCAAATTCGCCATTCACCTTGGCCCGGCGGGCTTCGAACAGCGCACAATGACGCGCTTTGTCCAGTATCTCCACCTGTTCAAATTTCGATTCCAGAACGCGCGCCGCAGAACGAATGCCTGCACGGTTTTCACCGGCCAGCCAAAGTCTTCCTTGTTGAGCCATCCCGGAAGCCAGGCACTCGACCATCATTGCCAGCCGCGCCTTGCTCTTGGGCAAATTCAATACCAGGTATTCAAACGCCGCGCTGGCCGGAAAGTCACCAAAGGTGCGCCGCTCCGATGCGCCGCCTGCGTTTACAAAGGCCGAATAGTCCTGGAAAAAATATTCCGAGTTTGAGGTGAGGTCGGCGCCGGGCGAATAGCCTTCGGGCAAGTTGATCCACAGCGTTCTGGCGCCGCGGGCCAATATTTCCTGGTTACGCTGCAGAAGACGGCCGACGGGGTTCACGGCGACAGCACGGCCTCCAGGTCATGATCGTCCGCATCCTGAATGGTCGCTTCGACCTGCTGCCCGGCGGATAAATCTTGCCCGTCCAGGATGCGTACCTGGCCGTCAATCTCCGGCGCGTCAGCGTAGCTGCGCGCCAGGGCGATCCCGTCATTGATCTCGTCTACCAGGCACTCCATAACCGTTCCCACCCGGCGGCGGAGCTTGGCGCGGCTGATCCGGGCCTGTGCCGCCATGAAGACGCGCTCCCGTTCCAGCTTGACCTCCTCGGGTACTGCGCCGGGCAAGTCATTGGCCGCTGCACCCTGGACCGCCGAATAACGGAAACAACCCACCCGGTCCAACTGCGCCTCCTCGATAAACTGGAGCAGGGTTTCAAAATGCGCTTCGGTTTCGCCCGGGAAGCCAACGATAAAAGTACTGCGAATGACCAGCTGGGGACAAACCTCACGCCACTGCCGCAAGCGTTCAAGCGTGTTTTCTGCGGCCGCCGGCCGTCGCATCAAACGCAGGATTTCCGGGCTACCATGCTGCAGCGGAATATCCAGGTACGGCAGCACCAGCCCATCGGCCATCAACGGGATCAAACCGGAAACATGCGGGTACGGGTAGACGTAATGCAGCCTTACCCATGCGCCGAGCTGGCCCAGCGCTGAACTCAGTTCTGTCAGGCGGGACGGTATCGATTCACCGTGCCAGGTGTCGGGCCGGTAACGCAGGTCCGCGCCATAGGCGGAAGTATCCTGTGAAATGACCAGCAATTCCCGGACGCCGGAGCGCACCAGCCGCTCCGCCTCGCGCAGCACCTCTCCGGCAGGCCGGCTGACCAGCTTTCCGCGCATCGACGGGATAATGCAAAAACGGCACTTGTGGTTACAGCCTTCAGAAATTTTAAGGTAAGCGTAATGGCGCGGCGTCAGCTTGATCCCCTGTGGAGGCACGAGGTCAAACCTGGGGTCGTGACTCGCGTCATAAGGCGCATGTTCATGCACCGCTTCCATGACCTGTTCGTACTGGTGGGGCCCGGAAACCGACAACACTGAAGGGTGCACGTCAAGAATGTCTGACTCCCGCTTGCCCATGCAGCCGGTGACGATGACCCGGCCGTTTTCGCGCAGGGCCTCACCAATTGCTTCGAGGGACTCGGCCCGCGCACTGTCTATAAAACCACAGGTATTGACGATCACCACGTCTGCGCCATCATAGTCAGGCGAAAGATCATAACCGTCAGTCCTCAGCTGGGTGACGATCCGCTCGGAATCCACCAGTGCCTTGGGGCAGCCCAGACTGACCATGCCGACGCGTGGCGGCCGTTGGCCGGCAGTCATGCGGAGCGCTCAGTTTTCATCGGTGGAATCTGGCTCAAAAAACAGCCATACGATTTGCGGAAATGCTGTCCGGAAACCGGTTTCGACCCTGTTGACTGCCTGTAGCAGGCCGGTTTCACTGCCCGTGCTGACCATGCGCGCCTTGACCGCCACCATGACATCGTCGCCCATGTGCAGGGTGAGCACGTTATAGACCTTTTCAACCTCGGCTTGCTTTGAAAGAAAATGCTTCATTTCGCTCAGCACGCGGGGATCGACGCCCTGGCCAATCAGCAGGGCCTTGACCTCGCGTGCGATAAACAAGGCGATCACCAACAGCAGAATACCGATGAATATGGTGCCCAGCGCGTCATACACCGGGTTCCCGGTAATCATGGTCAAGCTGACAGCCACCAATGCCGCGACGAGGCCGAGCAGGGCGGCAATGTCTTCACCGAACACCACCACGAGTGCACTGCTGCGGCTTTGCCGGAACCACTTCCAGTACGACCTGCCGAATCGCTCCTTGTTCACTTCCCGGACACAGCCCCACAGGGAGACCGCCTCAGCCAATATGGCGAACACCAACACTCCGATTGCAATCATCGGGCTGTTCAGGGGTTCGGGATGCTGAAATTTATGGATACCTTCGTAAACTGAAAACATGCCGCCCATGGTGAACAACACGACTGCCACCAGGAATGACCAGAAAAAAATACTCTTGCCAAAACCGAGTGGATAATCAGGCGTGGGCGGGCGCGTGGATTGTTTGAGGCCCAGAATCAGCAGCAGCTGGTTTCCGGCATCAGCCAGGGAGTGAACCGCCTCCGCGAGCATTGCGCCCGAGCCGGTGTACAGCGCAGCAAATCCCTTGGCGATGAATATGGAAAAATTTGCACCCAGCGCGAACAGGATGGAACGCATTGAATTAGGGGAACCGGACATAGCGCTGCCAAAGCCTTGTTGTTAAATTGGGCTGGCATTATGGGACTTGAGGGCGGGACGCTCAAGCGCGCATGCGCCCTTCAAGCTTGGTCAATGCTTCGGAACCCTGCCGGGCCCCGCAATCGTTACTTGTCTTGTTCTTCCGCGACCACGTGAAAGTAATGATCGTCTGCCAGTGGCGCAAAGTTGAAACCGAATGAGCGTTCCGGCAGTACGACTTCCAATGTCTCGTTTCGGCGATTTCGCTTGATCTGCAATTCGATGCTGGCGCCCGGCTCCCAGTCGCGCAGTGCGCGGATCACATCGGATGGCTTGCTGACCAATCGGTCACCGACCTGTAACACCACGTCACCGGACTGCAACTGCAGGTCATTGTCATCCATCGCGGACAGAATCAGCACCCCTTGCGCGACATCGAAATACTCGCCCAGCCCCTCGTTGACCTCGGCCATCTTGAGCCCGCGGGTGGCGGGCAGGCCGAACCAGACGTTGGTTTCAGTGAGCACGTCACCACCCAGGTCGGAAAGGGTTTCAAACCGGTATTCCCAGGTTTCTTCCATGCCGTCACTGAGCGGCGCATGCCCGTCAGCATTGATAGTGATATCGATATTGCCCAGTTCTGAGCGGATCCGGTCAAGTTTTTCCTGGAGTTCCGCCGTCGCTACCTCGGGAATCCTGATGTGACGTTCAATACGCGTTACGCCGGGTGCATCGGGCGCCACCGGGGCTGTCGGCGCTGACGGAGCCGAGGGCAGCCGCACAATGCTCTGCCACGCAAAGGGTTCCCGCTTGTCTGCCGTGACCTTGAAATCCAGCACCTCGTCACCGCGCTGCACACTGATCAGCAGCTCATCACCAACCTTTACGCCTTCCATGACTTCGGACAGCACCTGCCGTGCATCGGCATCGTCATTGTCCACCAACGGCTTCTCCATCATCGAAACGATGACATCACCTTGCTTGATGCCCGCCCGTTCTGCCGGGCCATCGGGTGATACGCCGAGTACCGGCACACCGTCGTCGCCAGAATCGCCCAGCACCACGCCAATGATGGCCTTGTCGCCAACGTTTACAAAACCTCCAAAGGGCGCATGTCTGCGCGCATGGGTACGGTCAATTTCCCGGTGCACGCGGGCCACTTCGCGAGAAGCCCGCCGGAGGTTTTCATGTACACGACTCAATTCTTCGCGCATGGCGTCAAGCTGCAGGCGTTCCGCTTCACTGATTTCCGCGGCCGCCCGTGATTGCTCAGCGGACCTGGCGCGTGATTCGGCCTGCACCCGGGCGAGGTCCGCGCGTGCGCGTTCGACCGACGCCTGAGCCTGCTGTTCTTCGGCCCGGGCTTGCTCAATCGTCTCGCGGACAGCGGCCTGTGCATCGGATTGCGCTTGGCCTTGATTATCCTGGGCCACGACAGGGGCGCTGATCAACATGGCCAGGGCTGCCGCCGGCAGCCTCTTAAAATAAGGGTTCATAATTTCAGGTCTCCGTGAATCTCAAAGTGAAGCCATCTTTCCGTAATCCAGTTCCCACTGGTGTTGGTATATCTGTGCCAGGTCGAGCAGCAGGTTGACTCTTTGCCCCCACAAATTGACCGAATCCGGTGAATAGCTGAGTTCATGGTCAACCTGGGCCACCAGGTCCTGTAATTCAGCGATATACACCGCTGAATCAGCCGGCATGGACCCGCTGCCTTGCCGCATACCGCGCAATTGCTGTTCGAGGGTCTGCGACAGCGCAATCAGCGATTCCAGGCTGTCGTCACCGCCATCGGCAAGTTGTTCCGTTACGGGCAGCGATGCCGGTCCGGCACCAGGAATATTCTCACTGGCCAGCCTCAGCGTCAGGCCAAAAGCCATGACCAGGCTGGCCGCCAAAGCCAGCCACGTGACGCGTTTCCGGTTACGGCTGCGCTCCTCGAGTGCAGCACGAATCCCGGGCCAGCCATCCTGCTGCGGCTCTATCCAGTCAAGGTGGCGCAAACCGAGAGGGTCGCGCGCTTGGTCAAACTTTTCATTCAATTCATTCATGATGCGCAAATGTTCTGTGATTTTTCGGCCAATGCCATCACCTCGCGTAAACGTGCGCGGGCGCGGGCCAGGCGGGTCTTGGAGAAGCTCTCCGTCTTGGAAAACAGGCCAGCGATTTCCCGGTGTCGATAGCCTTCGACATCGTGCAACCAGACGATGGCCCTGTCCGTGCTGCTGAGTTGGTCGAGGGCCGATTCCAGGTCCATTGCAACCCCCATCTGCTCCTGCTGACCGCTGTCGCTGGCCTGGTAATCCTCAAACTCGATATGTTCCGCAGAAGGCTGTCGCCGGATCGCCGAAATGGCATGATTGACCACCACCCGGCGAAGCCAGCCCCAGAAGGGCGCGTCGCCGCGAAATTGCCGGATTTTCCTGAACACCGTGATAAACGCCTCCTGGCAAATGTCGTTGGCCATTTCCGGGCAGCGGCAAATGCGAATTGCAGTATTGAAAGCCGGTCTTTGATACTTCCTGTAAATCTTTTCACAGGCATCCAGGTCGCCCCGGCGAGCACCCGCCAGGACCAGTTCATCGAGTGCAATATCGAAACCGGATTCAGCCATCATTGGTTAAGACGGTGGTTTGCAGGAAAAGGTCGCAGTATTTGCATTGAATTTTTCAGGTACCGTAATGCAGCGGTTGAGCGATCATGATAACGGCGCCCGATCGCAAAATGACAGGCCAGGCGGGCTAAAATTGGCGTATTGCGAAACGGACAGATGACCATGCCCAGGTGGAGACCGCCAGCACCCGCTTCGAGCCCGTACATCACTGCGCCGGGCGCCGAGGCCCTGAAACGCGAACTGAAAGAACTTTGGGGCAAGAAGCGACCGGAAGTGGTTCGGGCGTTATCTGCCGCTGCCGCGGAGGGTGACCGTTCAGAAAATGCTGAGTACATTTACCGCAAGAAGCAACTCGGCGAAATAGACCGCCGTATTCGGTACCTGGGGAAACGCCTCGAAATCATCAGGATCGTTGACCAGGCGCCGGCAGATCCGTCAAAAATCCGTTTTGGCGCGTGGGTCACCCTGCGCTCGGCGGACGGCAAACAATTCTCCTACCGTATCGTCGGCGCCGATGAGACGCGTGCCAGGGAGGGCTGGATTTCGATTGACTCACCTGTTGCACGAAGCCTGTTGGGCGCCGCCATCGGTGACCAGGTCAAGGTCGCGCTTCCACAAGCAACCCGGGAACTGGAAGTGCTTGAAATCACATACGAAATTGAAAACCCTGGCCAAGCGTGAAATTTTTATTTTCTACCCTTGAAATTTCGCGATTCATTCCCATTTTTTAAACCGTAGCCGCCGCAAGGGGCTACACATCGCTTCCCGCTTGATTGGGGAAGTCACTCAACAAACCGAATTGCTTCAAAGGAGAATACGGTAATGAATACATTTGACTTTAAACCGCTATACAGAACATCGGTCGGTTTCGACCGCCTCGCCAATCTGCTCGCCGCCGCGACGCGCTTGGAGCAGGGCAACAGTTATCCGCCCTACAACATCCGGTCTGAAGCGGAGAATCGCTACCAGATCACGATGGCCGTGGCTGGGTTTTCAGATGAAGACCTCTCCATCACCTACGAACAAAACACCCTGACGGTGACTGGTGAGCGCGAGCAGGAGGATGCAGAAACATCCGAATACCTGTACCGCGGTATCGCCAATCGCTCGTTCAAGCGCGTTTTCAACCTCGCAGACCATGTTCAGGTAACCGGCGCCAAGCTGGAAAATGGACTGTTGAACATTTTCCTCGAGCGTGAATTGCCCGAGGCGATGAAACCGCGCAAGATTGAAATTTCCTCCTCCCAGGGCCGCTTACTTGACGCTGATAAGGCCGAAAAAGCCGCCTGAAACGCAAACCAGGGAAGGCGCCTTCGGGCGCCTTCTTTCTTGACCTTTATTTCGATATATATAAAAATATCTAAATATGAGTGAACACGGCGAAAATCTTTTCAAGGCCCTGGCGGATCGCCAGCGGCGCAAGATCCTGGAAATGCTGCGTCGCGGTGAGTTGGCCGCAGGTGACATTGCCAGCGCCCTGGAACTTGCGCCGGCCACTGTCTCGCATCACCTGGCAAAACTGAAAGCTGCCAACCTTGTCAGGACACGTCGTGCCGGACAACAACGCATCTATGCGCTGAACGTGTCGGTCGTGGAAGAAGCATTGCTGCTGATTGCCGGCCTGCTGAAATCGGAAAAGGAGCACGAGCAATGAAACTAAGCCGACTCAACTGGATGACCGGCATGGTGCTGGTGACCATGTTTGCAATCGCAGCCTGGTACATGCCGCAGTTGCCGGACCCGGTACCCACGCACTGGAATGCGGCTGGTGAAGTGGACGGTTGGACGCCGAAACCCTGGGGGGTGTGGTTATTACCGGTCATTTCGATGGCCACGTTTGTCGTGTTGTTGGTGCTGCCTGTCATTTCACCGAAGGGCTTTCGCCTCGAACAGTCGCGTAAGGCATATGACGTCGTCATTTTCGTCGTCGTTTGCTTCATGGCGCTGACGGAAGTGTTTTCATTCAGGTCAGCGGTTTCCGGGGGCCAGGAACTCATGCAATTTGTGCCGGTCGCGATCGGCATGCTTTTTCTCGTCCTGGGCAACTACCTGGGTAAATTTCAGAAAAACTTTTTCGTTGGCATTCGCACACCCTGGACGCTGGCCAGTGATGAGGTCTGGAATCGCACGCACCGCTTGGGAGGATATGTATTCATGGCCGGGGGCGCGGTGATTATCCTGACCGGCCTGCTGGGTCTGGGCGTGGAATGGTTCGTCGCCACGGCGATATTGGTGGCACTGATTCCGACCGTGTATTCGCTGCTGCTATATCGCCGCCTCGAGGGTTTCGACGATAACGACAAGCCCTGATTTCGCAGGCCTTGCACGCTCTGGAGCGCTGATTTAGTCTGCAGGTTGTTTCCAGCGTCAACGGCGGTCGTGCGAAAAATCCTGTTTTGGCCCTACCAGCTTTACGCCTGGCTGTTTTTCTTTCCGGTGGCGTCCATCATCACCATCATTGCCGGATGGCTGGTGGTCATCCTGTCATGGCTGGTTTCACCGCGCTGGGCTTCCAGGCACATTGCGCGGCGATGGGCGAAATTGCTCGCATTGCTGACACCGATGCCGGTCACCATCGAAGGTGCGCAACACGTTGATGATTCCCGCTCCTGCGTGGTAGTTGCCAATCACGTCAGCCAGTTCGATATTCTCGCACTATACGGATGGCTGGACCTGGATCTGAAGTGGGTCATCAAGAAGGAACTGGAAAAGCTTCCCGGTATTGGTATCGGCTGCCGCAAAGCCGGTCATATATTTATCGATCGCAGAAACCCCGAGCAAGCACGCAGTGCGGTAAATGATGCCTTGGGGCGTATCAAGGACGGCATCGGTATCCTGTTTTTCGCTGAAGGAACCCGCAGCCTGGACGGTCGCCTGTTGCCATTCAAAAAGGGCGCATTCCGAATCGCGGTGAACCAGGGACTGCCGGTGCTGCCCGTCACCGTGCTGGGCACGGAGAAGGTGCTTCCAGCCAAGACCATGAAATTGTTTCCTGGCCGCGCAAAAATCGTTGTTCACCCGATGATCGAGCCGGTGCCGGACGACGCGAGATCACTCAATGACTTGATGAAACGCACCCGCGACTCCATAGCATCTGCATTACCCCATGCGGAAACCGCCGGCAATGCAACTACAAAAACCTGATCCGAGTTTCACGTCATCACGCAAGTCGCAGCGAAATTTCATGACCGCGTTGCAGGTTGGCTTGTGGGCTGCCGGAGTATTGTGGTTTATCACCATTACCAATGAGTACCTTGATCTGAACCTGGGGCGCTTCGGGCTCAGGCCCCGCGATGTGTTCGGGCTGTGGGGGGTATTGACGGCGCCGATGTTGCATGGTGGTCCGGAGCACATGTTTTCGAACACCGCACCTCTTATCGTCAGTATCACGACCATTCTTTACCTGTATCCCAATTCCTCGGTACGGGTTATTCCGATGATCTGGTTGGGATCGGGCCTGCTCGCCTGGTTTATCGGCCGGCCCAACATCCATATCGGCGCCAGTGGTTTTGTTTACGGCCTGCTGGCTTACGTGTTTGTCAGTGGCATGATTAGACAGGACATGCGATCCATCGCCGTCTCGATGCTGGTCTGGTTTCTTTATGGTTCGATGATTTGGGGCCTGCTTCCAATCAGACCCCAGATGTCATGGGAAATGCACCTGACCGGCGCCATCCTCGGTGTCGCCATGGCGCTGGTCTATCGCAAATGGGACCGGGTGCCGATCAAACGCTACGAGTGGGAAGATGATGATACGGTACCGGAGTGGTTTCCAGAACCCAACCAGGAAAGCGAGGAACAGGATGACCACCCCGGGAACAGTGACGGGCCGAACAGGAACTGAAAACCCATGTTGAAAAAGGTCGCCTGGATGCTCGTTATCAGCCTGCTTGCGTTCCTGGTGGTCGCGCAGTTTCTGCCCCGCGAGCACCGTGTACAGCGCGGCATCTTTGTTGAACAACCGGCGTCGCTGGTTTTTACACTGTTGAACGGATACAGCCATTTCAATGAGTGGTCGCCATGGGCGGCCAGGGATGCATCAGCCCGCTACAGCGCTTCGGGACCGGATTATGGCACCGGCGCGCGGCTGGACTGGCAAGGCGATCCACGCATTGTTGGCACCGGCTGGCAGCGCATTACCTTCAGCGAGCCGCACCGGCGCATTGACATGCAGCTGGATTTTGGAGAACAGGGAACGGCCAACAGCAGCTTTCTCATCGATGAAGTGCAAGGCGGCACGGCATTGCAGTGGCAGTTCAGGACCGATGTAACCGAAGGGAAGGGTTACCTCGGCCGCGTGCTCGGCAGGTATTTCGGGCTGTTCCTGGAAAAATGGATTGGCGATGACTACGAGCAGGGGCTCGCGGCATTCAAACAGTACGCAGAAACCTTTCCGGGAACAGACTTCGCTGCTGCCGATATCAAGCTGGTCGAAGCCGAGGCGCGCGAGATTCTGTATGTCGAAGGCCAAAGCGGGCATGACCCCGACGAAGTGGCGCAGGCGCTGGCCAGTGCGTTTGGGGAAGTCATCCGGTTTCTAGCCGAACAGGAAATCGAACTGGCCGGGCAGCCCATGGCCATCACGCGTCAATGGGATGATGACCGGTATTTCTTCGAGGCGGCACTTCCGGTGTCACGGCTTCCTGAAAGCACCAATGGCCGTGTCATGGCAGGAATGTCTCCTCAGGGCAGGGCGGTGCGTCTCGTCCATACCGGGCCGTACGACCAAATGCGGGATGCTTACGACGAACTCAGCGCATGGATGGCGGCCCATCGAATCGAGGCGGGGGAAGTATCCTGGGAGCACTACATCAGCGATCCGGGTAGTACCCCGGCGCAAGACCTGGTGACGCACATTTATTTCCTGGTCGGAGACTGACGGGCAACTAGTCCGGCGCTACGGGCGCCGCTGCGGGATCACCGATCGCAAGCTTGCGTTCCCGGAACAGGATATACAAACCACAGGCAATGATGACGGCACTGCCCAGCCAGGTCCTCAGCGTGGGCAATTCGCCCCAAAACCACCAGCCGTACAAGACAGCCCAAAACATGTGCAGGTATTCGAATGGCGCGATTACGGCCGCTGAAGCCCTGCGAAAAGCGGCCGTCAAAACCAACTGGCCGAGTGTGCCACTGACCGCCAGGACCACGAACCACGGCCAGTGCTCCCAGCGCAGGTCAACCCACGCCTGCCACGCAAAAAAAGCTGTACCCAATCCGATCAGCCCGGTGTACCAGAATGCGATCGTCATGCTGTGTTCATTGCGGCCCAGGCTGCGCAGCAGTAATACCACGAAGGTGTAACTGACCACGGCCACCAGCGCCATGACCGAGCCATAAGAGAGCAGGGACGACGCCCCCGGTTTCAGAACCACCAGTACGCCCCCGAAGCCGATCATTGCAGCCACCAGCCGCACCGTGCCGGCGGGCTCTTTCATGATGACGCCGCTCAGCACGGTTATCAGCAGCGGCGCTGCGAAAAAAATGGCATAAGCATCGGCCAATGGCAATTCCCGAAAGCACTCCGCAACGGCATAAAGCATCACGATGCCGATCAAGGCCCTGAGCAGGTGATGGCGCAAGCGCGCGGGGCGGAACAGTTTCCGGTTACGCAACAATATCCAGGCCGCAAACCACGGAGCAGAAAACAGGCAACGCAGGAAAACTACCTGAATGCTCGGATAGGATTCAACCAGCCGCTTGATCGAAACATCCATCGTGGCGAGCAGGAAGATGGCCAGCAACATGAAGGTAATGGCCGAGATTGAATCCTGCCTTACCGCATGGCCTCCGGAATTCAAGTACCTGTCTCCAGTGCGGCTTTGAATGATTGGTCCGGAGCCGGCCTGGCCACGTGCCGTTGCAGCAACTGGATGAATTCGTCGCGGTCAATGGTGCACGCGCCCATGCTTTCCAGGTGGGGATTACTGACCTGGCAATCCAATATTGGAAAATGCCACTGTGCCAGCTGCCTGCACAGGTGAACCAGTATGATTTTGCTTGCATCGCGCATATCGCTGTACATCGATTCACCAAAAAAAACCCGCCCCAGGGACAGCCCGTACAGACCACCCACCAAGCGACCGGCTTTCCAGATTTCGATGGAATGTGCGAGCCCCATGCGATGCAGGCGACCGTAGGCCTCCATCATAGAGGTTGTTATCCAGGTTCCGGGCTGGCCGTCGCGGGGCTTTGCACAACCAAGCACGACGTCCGCAAAAGCACTGTCGGCGGTGATCCGGTATCCGCCCCTGGCCATCGTGCGTTGCAGGCGCCTCGTCACACGTATGGCGGCCGGGTCAAGCACACAGCGCCGGGCCGGGCTCCACCAAAGTATCGGCTGATCATCCGAGAACCAGGGGAAAATGCCATGGTGGTATGCGTGGATCAGCCGGACCGGATCGAGATCTCCGCCCCAGGCCAACAGTCCGTCCGGATCAGCCAGCGCTTCGCCGGGATCAGGAAAGTCCGAAGCGGGGTCTGCGCCCAATTGGGGGATCATCAGGGAAGGACGTTGCTCCATGCTGTACCGACCCTGGTTTGCGATTCACCCGGACTGCTCGTCCAGGTACTTTTCTGCGTCCAGTGCCGCCATGCATCCGAACCCGGCCGAAGTCACGGCCTGGCGATAGACGTGGTCAGCCACGTCCCCGGCCGCGAACACGCCGGGAACGCTGGTTTGCGTGGCCATACCTTCCAGGCCGCTGTGCACCCTGATGTAGCCATCCTGCATGTTCAGCTGGCCATCGAAGATTCCGGTGTTGGGGGTATGGCCAATCGCCATGAACACGCCGCTGAGCTCCAGTTCCGTGGTGCCTTCATCCTTGACGTTTTTTACCCTCAGACCGGTCACGCCGCTTTCGTCGCCAAGAATTTCATCCACCACGTGATCCCACATGATGCTGATATTCCCGGAGCGCTCCCGTTCGAACAGCCGGTCCTGCATGATCTTTTCAGCGCGCAGCTCGTCACGCCGGTGCACGAGAATAACCTGCGAACAAAGATTGGACAGGTACATCGATTCTTCGACAGCGGTGTTGCCGCCACCGATGACCGCCACGACCTTGTCACGGTAGAAAAACCCGTCGCAGGTCGCGCAGGCGGATACGCCTTTGCCCATGAACGCTTCCTCGGA
This sequence comes from Lysobacterales bacterium, assembly GCA_013002505.1. GTDB lineage: Bacteria > Pseudomonadota > Gammaproteobacteria > Xanthomonadales > SZUA-36 > JABDJL01. The sequence continues at coordinate 67,792 of JABDJL010000023.1, forward strand.
GGGCAGACCCAGGTACTTGGCGCTGGCCCCGGTGGCGATGATCATTGCGTCACAGCTGTACTTGCCACTGTCACCTTCGAGTTCAAAAGGTCTCCGGGACAAGTCTGCGGTGTGTATATGGTCGAATATGAGCTGCGTGTCGAAGCGTTCCGCGTGGGCCTGCATGCGTACCATCAGATCCGGCCCCTGCAGCCCTTCCACATCGCCCGGCCAGTTGTCCACATCGGTGGTGATGGTCAATTGACCGCCCTGTTGCAGGCCGGTTATGACTGAGGGTTTCAGATTGGCCCTGGCGGCATAGATCGCCGCAGTGTAGCCGGCCGGGCCGGACCCGACGATCAAAAGCCGGTGGTGTTGGGTATCGCTCATGTATAATCGCTCCAGTTTTATCGATCGTGAAACAGGCCTGAAATCAGGCGGCCGGATTTAAATCAGTTTGAGGCAGGCAGGACAGTTTCAAGAGTGGATTCTAACCGAATCAGACTGAATTCCCCACGTCGCTCGAATCGCGCCGCCTAAGCGCGGGACTATGGGCCGGTATTGCAAAGTTGGTAATAGAAATAATAATATTTATCAAAGTATTGCATTAATTACCTTTCAGGAATTATAAGATTGCCGCAAGCGCGTAAAAAAGCCAGGAAGGCACCCGCCACGACCCAGCACATGACCCGTCGCCTCCAGGAAAGCGCTTTTTTGCTTTCGGTATTGCTGGCGTTTTACATCGCGGCCTGCATTTTTACCTACGATCCGCTTGACCCGGGACCGTTCAATGCCACCGCCTCTGATCATGTCAATAACATAGGCCGGGTGTTGGGCGCATGGCTGGCCAATTTCCTGTTGTTCCTCGGCGGCTACGTGGCTTACCTGGCACCCCTGATCGTGGTTTTTTCCGGTTATGCGATCTATTCGCGGGGTGACAAGGACAGCAACCCGGCACTGCAACACCCGGCCTGGGTCGAAGTGGTGGCCCGTTTCAGCGGCCTGGTCCTGTTCGTTCTTTCTGCCACGGGGCTCAGTCACATGCACCTGCAGCCGGCAGCCGGCAACATGCCTGCCAATGGTGGCGGGGTTTTTGGTGAGCGGGTGGCAGTGCCGCTAACCCAGATGACAGGAGACCTGGGTTCTACGCTGTTTCTGCTCGCCCTGATGCTGGTTGGGGTCACGCTGTTTACCGGGTTGTCCTGGTTCCATGTCATGGACCTGGTCGGAAAGGCCACGCTGACCGCGCTGGGCTGGATACACAAGAAAGTTTCTGACCTTCGTGACTGGTTTGCAGGCCGGCGCGCCAAGGCGCAACGGGAAGAGGTTCGCAAGGCCGACACGGAGCGCCGGAAATCCAAGCCAAAGCCGCGTATCGAACCACAATTGGCTCCGTCCGCGACGCGTCAAAGTAAGCGCGTGGCGCGTGAAAAACAACAAAACCTGTTCGCCAACATGCCGGTTGATCAACTGCCGCCACTCAAATTGCTCGACGAACCCGGTGATCAACAGCCCGGTTACAGCAAGGACGCACTCGAGGCTTTGTCACGGCAGGTTGAGATCAAGCTGGCTGATTTTGGTGTCCAGGTGGATGTCGTTGCCGTGCACCCGGGGCCGGTGATTACGCGATTTGAGCTGCAGCCGGCAGCAGGAGTCAAGTCTTCACAAATATCGAACCTGGCCAAGGACCTGGCGCGCGGCTTGAGCGTCGTCTCGGTGAGGGTCGTTGAGGTCATTCCGGGCAAGTCCACGATTGGCCTTGAAATTCCCAACACGATCCGGCACACGGTGTTTCTTTCCGAGATCCTGCGCTCCGAGGTTTACGACAAATCCAGCTCGCCGCTGACGCTGGCGCTGGGTAAGTCCATTTCGGGTAAACCCACCGTGGCGGATCTCGCGCGCATGCCTCACCTGCTGGTGGCCGGCACCACCGGATCGGGTAAGTCGGTGGCGCTCAATGCGATGATCCTGAGCTTGCTTTACAAGTCTCCCCCTGAACAGGTAAGGCTGGTTCTGGTTGACCCTAAAATGCTCGAATTGTCAGTCTACGAAGGTATTCCGCACTTGCTGGCGCCGGTCGTGACGGACATGAAGGAGGCGGCCAATGCGCTGCGCTGGTGCGTCGCCGAAATGGAACGCCGTTACCGCCTGATGTCGGCCCTTGGCGTGCGCAACCTGTCAGGCTACAACCGCAAGATCAGGGACTCGTTCAATAAGGGCAAACCCCTGCTGGATCCGCTGTTTGTCGCCGACGAAAATGACGATGCCGAAGCGCCGGAATTGGAGCCATTCCCGTACATCGTGGTGGTGATCGACGAACTGGCCGACATGATGATGATTGTCGGTAAGAAAGTCGACGAATTGATCGCGCGCCTTGCGCAGAAAGCACGGGCGTCGGGCATCCACCTGATCCTGGCGACCCAGCGGCCGTCGGTGGACGTCATTACCGGCCTGATCAAGGCCAATATTCCAACCCGCATTGCATTCCAGGTTTCTTCAAGGGTCGATTCAAGAACCATACTCGACCAGATGGGCGCCGAGCAATTGCTCGGCCATGGTGACATGCTCTATATGCCGCCCGGCACAGCCATCGCCGAACGTGTGCATGGCGCTTTCGTCGATGATCACGAGGTGCATACCGTGGTTGAGTACCTGAAGCGAACCGGGGAACCTGACTACATGGATGATGTCTTGGGAGATACGCAGTTAACTTCTGATGGCATGTCAATCAACGCCATGGGCCTGCCTGAATCCACCGATGCAGAGCAGGATCCCATTTACGACCAGGCAGTTGCATGGGTGACCGAGTCGCGCCGCGCTTCGATTTCCAGCGTCCAGCGGCAGTTCAGGGTTGGCTATAACCGGGCGGCACGCCTGATTGAAGAAATGGAACTGGCGGGCGTGGTCAGCGCGCCGGAACACAATGGACAGCGCGAGGTCCTGGCCCCTGCGCCACCGCGGGACTGAATTCCCCGCACCTGCTTTCCGAAGGAGCGAACTTTGCAAAAGTATTTTTTGAGCCTGTTGCTTGTCACCGGCCTTGTCGCGGCCGGAGAAGCCGGCCCTGCGCGACAGGGCCTGGAGCAATTCACACAGGAACTGAAAGGATTGCATGCGCGTTTCAGCCAGGTGGTTGTCAACGCTGATGGCGGCATTGAGAGCGAGGGCCGGGGAGAGGTGTGGATGTCGAGCCCGGACCGCTTCCGGTGGACGTATACCGGGGAGTTTCCCGAACTGATCGTTGCCGACGGAAAAAATGTCTGGCTGTATGACGAGTCACTGGAACAGGTCACGGTCAAACCCCAGTCCGATGAAGCAGGTGATTCTCCGCTGTTGTTGCTGACCGACCTGGAAGCGCTGGATGAAAAATTCACGATCACGGAAATCGGCGACTACCAGGGTGCGGACATGATGGCACTGGAGTCGCGGTCGGCGGAAAGCGAGTTTGAACGGGTACTGTTGGGATTCGAGTCCGGCCAACTTGTACTGATGGGGCTGGAAGACGCTTTCGGTATGCGCACCGAGTTGCGCTTTGAGGCAATTGAACGCAACCCCGGATTGGATCCCGGCCTGTTCCTTTTCGTGCCCCCCGAAGGCGCGGATGTAGTCGGCGAGGCCGAGTTGGCATCGAGCCCTTGAAAATGGCCGCCATGAAGCTCGCGGCGGTCGCCGCCGGCGGGGCAATTGGCGCCAGTCTGCGGTACATCGCGGCCGCCATGACGCATACCATCATGGGTAAGGATTTTCCTTATGGAACGTTGATGGTCAACGTGATGGGCTCACTGATCATCGGCTACCTGTTGGTCCTGTTACCCGACTCGGAAAAATCCATCCCCCTGTTGCGCCTGCTGATAATCACCGGTGTCCTGGGTGGATTCACGACTTACAGCGCTTTCTCGATTGAAACCCTGCAGCTAATCCAGGACGGCCACCTGACCAAGGCTGGCCTGAATGTCGTCCTGACCTTGCTGCTTTGTTTCCTGGCCGTGTGGGCAGGGTTCGTCTTCGGTCGCCATGTTCACCCCTAGGAAGGCCCAGTCCGGTGGCGGTACAATGCACCGTTTCGCGTAAAAGTAAAAAAACATGCTTGATCCCCACCTGCTCAGAACCGAACTGCAATCGGTCGCCGAATCGCTGGCGCCGCGAGGCTATGAACTCGATATTGCCGAATACCAATCACTGGAATCACGTCGCAAAAAGCTGCAACTGTCCCTCCAGGATCTTCAGAACCGCCGCAATACGAGCGCCAAATCCATAGGGCAGGCGAAAGCGCGTGGCGAGGATATTCAGCCGCTGCTGGATGAAGTCAGTGCACTGGGCACACAATTGGACGAGGCCGAAGCGCAGTTCAGGGAAGTCCAGTCGCGTCAAACTGACTGGCTGTTGGAAATGCCTAATATCGCGGCCCCAGGTGTTCCTGTCGGTAAGGATGAGAATGACAACCTGGAGGTCCGCAGATGGGGGGACGCGGCGGTATTTGATTTTGAAGCCAAGGATCACCTCGAACTCGGCCAGGCGTCAGGACTGATGGACCCCGAATCGGCAGCGCGCCTTGCCGGCGCGAGATTTACCGTGTTGCGCTCCGGCCTGGCGCAAATGCACCGCGCCCTCGCGCAGTTCATGCTCGACACCCATACCCGCGAACATGGCTATACCGAGGTGTACCTCCCATACCTGGTCAATGCCGAGGCCATGACCGGAACCGGCCAGTTACCCAAGTTTGGCGACGATGCGTTCGCGACCACCGATGACCCACCGCGCTACCTCGTCCCGACCGCGGAGGTGCCGATGACCAACCTGGCCGGCGACACGATATTCGAAGCCGGCGCGTTGCCGCTCAAAATGACATCACAGACACCCTGTTTCCGCCGCGAAGCCGGTTCCCACGGCAAAGACACGCGCGGCATGATCCGCCAGCACCAGTTTGAGAAGGTCGAGCTGGTGCAAATTGTTCAACCGGAACATTCAATGCAGGCCCTGGACGAGCTGACGGGCCACGCAGAGACCATCCTGCAGCGTCTCGAACTGCCTTATCGCACGGTCGTACTGTGCACCGGAGACATGGGCTTCGCGGCCTGCAAAACACACGACATCGAGGTTTGGCTGCCAGGGCAGGGCGCTTACCGGGAAATATCCTCGTGCAGCAACTGCGGGGATTTTCAGGCGCGGCGAATGCAGGCGCGATTCCGGGGCGCCGATGGCGGAAAACCACAACTGGTCCATACCCTCAACGGTTCCGGCCTTGCCGTGGGAAGGACCCTGATCGCCGTCATGGAAAACTACCAACAAGCTGATGGTTCGATTCGGGTACCCGATGCCCTTCAGCCCTACATGGGCGGTACAACGGTCATCCAGCCATAAAAAAAGGCCCGCTGTCGCGGGCCTTTTTTGATGCATCCAGTATTTTGGCTTGCTGTTCAGTCTTCGCCGAAGGCAAAACCCAACAGGTGCAGCAGGCTGGAGAACAGGTTGAACAAGGAAACGAACAGCGTCACGGTAGCCATGATGTAGTTCGTTTCACCGCCACGCACGATTTGTTGTGTCTGGAACAGGATCAGGCCTGCCATCAGGAACACGAACATGCTCGAAACAGCCAGCGCCAGCGGCTGGAACTGGAAGAACAGGTTGCCCACGGCGGCCAGGAATGCAACCAGGATACCCACCAGCAGGAATTTACCCATCCAGCTGAAATCGCGCTTGGATGTCAGGGCAATTCCGGACATGGCCAGGAATATGACACCTGTGCCGCCCATGGCCATCATCACCAGTTCAGAGCCATTCGCATAGGCGTACAGGTACATGTTGATAATCGGCCCCAGCGTCGCGCCCATGAACCCTGTCAGGGCAAATACAGACAGCAGGCCCCAGCCGCTGTTACGCAGCTTGGCGGTCGCAAACAGCAGCCCGAAGTAGCCTGCCAGGACGATAAACGGACCGGGATATGGCCAATTGAAGACGATGGCGAGCCCCGCCATGGCGGCGGAAAACAACAGGGTCATCGAGAGCAACAGGTAGGTGTTGCGCAGGACGCTGTTCATGCGCTCGGCACTGATCGCGGGTACGGATGTGTTTCTGTAAATGGTTTCGTTCATGGTCAGGATATGGCTCCAGTGATCACAATTTTCAATTCCGGACTATTGTAACATCGCTGCCACATTCCGGAATCGGCCGGTTCGCACGATTGGACCAGAGATTAGCCTGCTGGGTTCCGGGCGTCATATGCCAATTGGCAGGGTGTTTGTATGCAATTGGTACTGGCTTGCGTTGAAGAATTTCGTTATTCTTGCGCGCCTCGAATTCGCCCTTGGGCGATTCGGCAACCGACGTGGAGAGGTGGCAGAGCGGTTGAATGCACCGGTCTTGAAAACCGGCATGGGTTAATAGCCCATCGTGGGTTCGAATCCCACCCTCTCCGCCAAACAAAATGGCCCGCGAAAGCGGGCCTTTTTGTTTCGTAAATCGGGGTCGCTTCGAGACTGGATAATTTACCAGGATACTGCCTCGCAGCACCCTCTCCAAGGTGCGCAAGATTACCGAAAATGGGCGGCCGACACTGCTCCCGATTGAAAATGCATCCATGCCACGTCTAAAGGTGTACCCGGTTCAGGGTGATCGAAACAGGAGCGTGGCATATGAAATTTCTTGGTCAACATTACGATTCCCGACTTTTGGGCATTTCTTTGATTCTTTCACTGGCTTTGCCTGTTACCGCGCTGGCCACCAAGCCATGTGGTGATTTTGGAGAATGCAAAGCGCTGGTCGAAATCAATTCATCCGATGGCGACATCGGTTTTCACTTCCTGATGGACGGTAACGACCTGAATTCCGCCATGTTGATAGATCCAGATGATGAGGTCATATTCGCCTACATGGTCGACGGCCCCTTGCTGGACCAGAAACTGACAGAAACCTTTGCCGAGAGCGCCGAACCTCTTTGCTTTGACCCGGCGCTCGATGACGACGATGAAAACGATGACGAACATTTCGTGACGATCGAAGAATTTCTGTCGCGCTGGACACCGGGTGTTTACACGTTTTCGGGCCTCAGCGATGAAGACGAGGTTTCGGAAGGCGCCTCGTTGCTGACATTTGAACTGCCGGCAGCGCCCGAAGACCTCGAATACGATGACGGCGTCATTTCCTGGAGTCCTGGCGAAGACCTGGGTGAATGCGCGGATGCCGAAGCGCTGGATGCACTGGTACCCGCCATGTTGCCTGTTCATCCCGAAGACGTCGGGGTCTACGCCTGGGAAGTGGTGCTTGAACCCGACGTTGAAGATGAAAGCCCGTTAAGCGGCAAAAAGTTTACCGTGCGCATTCCCGGCGACGCCGAACTGTTGGAGGTGAGCGTGCCTGAAGACTACCTTGCGGCCTTGCCCGACAACACCCCGGCCAAGATCGAGGTCGGCGCGATCGGGGCAGATGACAATGCGACTTTTAGCGAAGAGGGCGAGGTTTGCCTCAATGAAGTCAGGGACAAGGTGATGTCCCGTTCGCCGTACCAATTCATCCTGTACCCGTTCAGCAAGTTCCGCTTCGTGGAAGGCGGTTGCGATTTCGAGGAAGACTGAAGTCTGCGACCAGGATTGATAAAAACATCGCGGTCGCAGTTTGCGACCGCGATACCTTTTTATCGAACCCGTATCAGAACGGTGGAGACGGTGGCGCTGCCTTGATGAAGCTGCGGCAATAGGCCAGCCCGTCATTGACCAGCCTGCGCATTTCCGTGGTCCGCACGAGGCCGTCTGGCAGGTTGTAATTGAGCGCGAAAAAACTGCAATCGAACAGCTCAATCCACCCTGTTCCATAATCTGAATCAATGGTGGCGACGGGCATGGCCTGGTTGAACAAGCCCCCGGTGGCGTTCTCATACGCGATATTCATAAAGTTCCCGTCATCCGGCAGAATTCCGAATGCCGTTAACCAACGCTGATCATCGCTCCCCAGGTGGGCTTCGGGCTTCGTTTTTCCGCCTCCGGATGCCTCGGTGGAGGATTCTTGCGCTGATACAACCAGTGGCTGATCGGGGTAGGTGAACCAGGCGAAAAAGGCCAGGCCGGTCTCAGGAAATACTTCCATCAGGATTCCTGCGGCGTCAACGCCCAGTGTTCCCCATGCTCCGCTCAGCCCGGCGTTGAATGTCAGGTTTCCAGGCGGGAACAGCACGAACTGCCAGCGATTGACAAAATCCGCAAAATCTATTGCCACGAATATGTACGTACCGGCCTCAAGCGTGATCATGCCGGCCGGCGCAAGAGGCGATTGCATAACGAGGTTGTTTTGCGGGTTATCCGGGTCGAACGAATTCTGGTAAACCCACAGGTTGATAAAGGAACCATTGAGCTGTGGCCCCACGTCGGCGAAGAAGAAATTTCCACCCCTGGGCAAAATCACCGGATCGGTGGCCTCGTAACGGTGTACACCCAATTCACCGAACGCAGCCGTGTCACCAGCTTCGAGGAATTCACCCTGAGTGTACGCCAGGCTCGCGAAGCCGGCTCCGGAAACCGATCCGGGCCCATCTATCACTGCCGCCCACGCACCGACAATTTCTTCACACCAGTGTTGCACCACGACCACGTAATCGGTGCCCGTGTTCAGCGCCACGCCTGCTCCCACGTCCACAACAGCGACGCGATTCGTCGCCGGGTTATCGCTGTCGAAACTTCCCTCGTAAAGAATCACCACGATATCGGCGATACTCGACTCGGGACCGAAAAACTGGAAATCATTTCCGGCGTCAACCACCGTATAGGTATCACTGGCAGACACCTGGATGGTGCCTGCCTCGAGAAACTTCTTTGCGTCGTCATCACAGGAACTCGGACTCGCGGCCATCGCCGCTTCATCGCCGCTGAATGCGCCCGAGATGGTTCGGTTGTCTGCCGCCAGCATCGGGCTGTGCAGGGCAAGAACGAGGAAAATGACAAAGGCTTTGGCTGTATCGAATTCAATTTTCATGGCGCGATACCTCACTGGATTGCGGGCTGCAGGGGAGCATTGGGAGTCAAGTCGTAACAGCGACTTGCACCATCCGGGAGAATACGCTCGAAAAGAACCGTATCCGCCAGCCCGCCAGGCAGGTTGTAACTCAGATTCAAGCTGTTGCAATCCAGCAATTGAACGGTACCAATCCCGTAATCAGAATCTGTTGTCGGGTTGAAAACGGTGGAGTCGAAACTGCCGCCGGTCGAGTTTTCGAAATTGATATTCATCGTATTGCCCGACGCCGGCAAGAATCCGAACCCGGTCAGCCAGCGCTGATCCGTTGACCCCAGGTGCGTTTCGGGTTGCGTGCCGCCACCTGCGTCCTGGGCCTGGACCTGCGACCGGACGCTGGCGACCACGGGCGGTGAATCAATGTAAGTAAACCAGGCAAAAAACATGATGCCGTTATTGGGCAGTATTTCCGCCAGGATTCCCTGTCCCCCGATTCCGTCTATCACCCACGCACCGTTGTATCCCGGGTTGAATACCGGGTCTGCGGGCGGAAACAACACAAATCGCCAGAAATCGAGGAAGTCAAACTGGTCGATGGCGACGAATACATAGGTTTTTCCGGCTTCGAGAAAAATGGATTGGGCAAAGACTGCGCGGCCCACGAAATTGACGCTCGTGAAGTCCGGGTTGAATGAATCCTCGTAGACCCACAGTTGTACTTCAGAACCCAGTTGACCGACCACGTCCGCAAAGAAGTAATTTCCTGTACGCGGCACGTTGATGGGAGCACTGGCAAAATAGGCGTGGTCGCCGCCCAGTTCCGTGAAAAACGCGGTGGGCGAATTACCATCAAATTCCCCGATGGCGTAGGAAGGGGCATCGAAACCCAGTCCACTAACCAAGCCTTCGCCGTCAATGACGATGGCAAATGGCGCCTGCCCATATTCTTCACGGTCACACCAGTACTGTACGACCAGCACATATGATTTCCCGGTTTCAAGGTTGACACCGGCCAACTCGTCTATCACGGCAATGCGGTTGAGTTCCGGGTTGCCACTGTCGAAGGCGCCGTCATACAGAAGTATCACCACGTCCGCCACGGGTGCGTCGGTGATGGTAAACGCATTGTTACCGCCGTCTGCAACCAGGTACTCCTCGTTTAGTGAGACCTGGAACGTACCTACTTCAACATATGGCTTGGGAACGTCACTGCAACTGGCGGGGTTAGGACCAAGGACCGGCTCGTCCCCGCTAAAAGTATCCGAAATAAACCGCACGGCCCCCAGTGCCGGCGTGGCCAACAATGCACAAAGCATCACCGCCACTCCGAGCTTGTGTTTCATTGAGTATTCCATTGTCATCGGTAATCGTCCTGTTCAACCAATATCATCCGGTTTGCCGGCATAGTGCGGCGCTTCAATTGCAATATTCACCATATCATCTCCCTTTTCCTTGAAACTTGAAAGTGCCATTAAAAGTCCGGGTCCGTGCGCCGTTCGGGCGCCACATGCCGGTGGCCTTTAAGTTCCAATCATCAATTCTTAACCGCTCGCGTAGGAAAATGGACTGGCTCGGTGTTGGCGGCCATACGCCGCTCGACAGGACGGTCACGCAGGTCTATATTCAGTTCATACCGCTGTAAAAGGGGAGATTAAGAACAGCGGTTGTTCAATTAAGGGGGAGTCATGAATAAGTTATTGATCGTGGATGATCAGGAGATCGTCCGTGCTGGTTTGCGCCTGATCATCGAAAGTACCGGAAACCTGGAGGTATGCGGGGAGGCATCCAGCGGCGAGAATGCCGTCAGGATGGCACAGCGCCTGAAACCTGACGTCATCATCCTGGACATCAGTCTGCCGGGGCTATCGGCATTTGAAAGCACCCGCAGGTTGCGTCGCGCTTATCCGGCAGGCGCTATCCTGGTTTTGGCTACTCACGCCAAGTCGCCTTATCCAAACCGGATTCTGGACGCCGGCGCCAGCGGCTACCTGACCAAGGACTGCGCACCTTCGGAATTGCTGGAGGCCGTGAAGACATTGGCCAATGGCGGCCGCTTTATCGGCTCCGAAGCTGCCAAGCAACTCGCGCTTTCCATTTTACCGGGCACGGCTGAATCGCCTTTTGACGATTTATCCGCGCGTGAAATGGAAGTCATGCTGAAGCTCACCGAGGGCAACCGGATACCCGACATCGCATCGCTGATGTGCCTCAGCCCAAAGACGGTGGCAACCTATAAATATCGGATTTACGACAAACTGGGAACGCGCAGTGAAGTAGACCTGGTCAAGATGGCGATGCGTTACGGTCTGCTCGAAGCCGCCTGAATTCAGGCGGCTCCGCGCTGATGGCAGCCTAGGCAGACCCTTTGTCGGTCTTTTTGTCTCCCGACAGCGTGTAGAGGCCACGTGTTTCACCGGCAGGCTTGACGTTGGCTGGCAATGACTCGCCAGCCTGCTTCGAACTGTCGGGTTGTTTTCCGCGACCGGAGTCGCTCGATGACTCGGGTTTTCGCTCGGCCCCAACTGGCTTGCCGGCTGGCTTGTCCTGTGCCTGGCCAGACTTGTCCTGGCTTTGTTCAGTAACGGTTCGGGGCGCTGCCTGGCGTTCAGGCTGCCCCTGGTTCTGGGCGTTCGATGCGGACGTTTCAGGGCGTTGATTTGGCTTGTCCGCATTGCTGTCACCGGACTGTGTTTTCGACGTATTTTCCGTATTTCGTGGCTTGTTTCCGCCGGTCTTGTACGGCGAACGGCGCCTTCTTCCGGTTTTCTTGCGTGGCGCGCTGTTCTGTTCGGAAGACTCCGGTTTGGAATCTCCTGACTCTGGCGTATCCGCCTTTGCCTGTTGTGGTTCGACCTTTTTGCCGGCCGACTTGCGGCGGCGGCGCTTGGATGTCTTTTTCTTTCCGGTTTTCTTGTGCTGATGCTCATTACCCGGCTGCTTATCCTGCCCTTGCTTCTGGCTGGTTTTCTTGCGCTGTTGCTTTTTTCGTTGCTGCTTTTTGCGCGGCTGTTTCTTGCCACCACGTTTTCGGGGATTGGGTCGTCCCGAAGAAGTGCCGCGGTTGCCGTCCCGGTCTTCGGCGCTGGCGCGCCTGGTCTTGCGAGCTGTTTTGCCGGGTTTTTCACCCCCTTCAGCACCTTCAGTTCCACCGGAGAACAAAATCTTGCCGAGCCGTGAAAACAGCCCACCGCTCTTCTTGGCAGTCGGTTGCGGGGCAGGGCTGCTGGGGTTGATGCGGGCGACAGCCGGCGCGCCTATGCCGCTGGCCTGGGTAATCTCGCTGGCAACCAATTCCCTGTCCGGACCAGTGACGCGCTCGTAGCTGACGTCGTCGGTCACTTCCGATTTGCGAACGCGGTGAATCTCGAAACGGGGCGTATCCATGTGCTCGTTACCGAGCACGACCAGTGGGACTTCGTGGCGTTTCTGGATGTCATGCAATGCCTGGCGCTTCTCATTGAGCAGGAAGTTGGCCACCATGGTCGGCGCCTGCACGACAATCTGGCCGGTAAACTCCTTCATGGATTCTTCTTCAACCAGGCGCAATATCGACAGCGCGAGTGACTCGACACTGCGGATCTGGCCCTGGCCGCTGCAACGCGGGCAGGTCTCCTGGCTGGATTCACCCAGCGAGGGGCGAAGGCGCTGACGCGACATCTCGAGCAGGCCGAAGCGCGATATTCGGCCGGTCTGTACACGCGCCTTGTCCATTTGCAGCGCATGCCGGAAACGCTCTTCCACTTCGCGCTGGTGCTTGCGGCTCATCATGTCGATGAAATCAATGACGATCAGTCCACCGAGGTCACGCAATCGCAACTGGCGTGCAATTTCATCCGCCGCCTCGAGGTTGGTGTGAAAAGCGGTTTCCTCGATATCCGCGCCCTTGGTCGCGCGCGCAGAGTTGATATCAATGGCGAGCATGGCTTCAGTGTGATCAACCACCAGGGAACCGCCGGAAGGCAGATGAACAACGCGCGCGAATGCCGATTCGATCTGGCTTTCAATCTGGTAACGATTAAACAGCGGAACCTGGTCGGTGTAGAGCTTCAGTTTCCGCAGGTTATGCGGCATTACCTGCTGAATAAACTCGCGCGCATCATTGAAGACTTTCTCGTCGTCAATCAGGATTTCACCGATGTCATTACGCAGGTGATCCCGCAGTGCTCGGATAAACAGGTTGCTTTCCTGGTAAACCAGGAAGGGCGCCTTGCGTGCCTTGGCGGCCTGTTCAATAGCGGTCCAAAGCTGCAGCAGGTAATCCAGGTCCCACTGCAGTTCGGCCGCTTCGCGACCGATGCCTGCCGTGCGAACGATGATGCCGACATTGTCCGGGGATGTGACGTTCTTGAGCTGTTCGAACAACTCCTGGCGCTCGTCGCCGACGATTCTGCGCGACACGCCGCCCGCGGACGGATTGGTTGGCATCAGCACCAGGTAACGGCCGGCAAGGGAAATATAGGTAGTCAGGGCAGCGCCCTTGTTGCCGCGCTCTTCTTTCTCGACCTGTACGATCAGTTCCTGTCCTTCACGGACCGCGTCGCGGATCGATACCTTACCCTCGGTCTTGCCGGTATCACCCCTGTAATACTCGCGGGAGATTTCCTTGAGCGGCAGAAAGCCGTGGCGCTCCGAACCGAAATCCACGAAGCAGGCTTCCAGCGAGGGTTCTACGCGGGTAATACGCCCCTTGTAAACGTTAGACTTCTTTTGTTCCTGGGAAGGAACTTCGATATCCAGGTCGAGCAGGTGTTGCCCGTCCGCTATTGCGACACGCAACTCTTCTGGCTGAGTCGCGTTGATCAGCATTCTTTGCATTGTAAATGTCCTCGGGCAACCCGGGCATTGTCAAAACAGGACTGCCCAACCCGCCAGGGGGGCGCCTGCTGCCATGTTCCCGGCATCTTCTGATGTTTTGCGCCGGGGTTGCCTTGTCTGGTTTCGTAACAGATTGTCTGTCTGCTACCTGCCGGAGGCCACCTGGCCTGCCGGACGAAATTTCAATTGCGCTCTCATGGGACTGTCGCTTCTGCATCGAAAGCCAAGTGCCGCTAAAATGGCTGGCCGGACGCTTTGGCCCGAACAGCGATGGAGCGCTTCGGATTAACCACTATTCCTGAGATTCTGGCCCCCTGTCCTCGTTTTGACAGGGTGGCGATCGGGAAACAGCCTGGAAATGAAATTGGCCGGGCTGGAACTGAACCGGAAGGTAAAATCCGAGGCTCCGGAATATATCACCCTTTCCATTTTCTATCAATGAGTTGGCGAACACAGACACGATGAAAAATAGCCAGGGGAAAAATAAACGAGGCGCACGCACCGTGGGCGTGGATGAAAATCACGACGGACAAAGGCTAGACAATTTCATAGCCTCGGAGCTTCCCGGAATTCCCCGGTCGCTGGTTTACCGACTGATACGCACAGGCCAGGTCAGGATTAACGGCGGCAGGGCAAAGCCGGCGGTACGTTTATGCCGTGGCGACCAGGTCCGCGTTCCTCCGGCCCACGTGTCGGATTCAAAGCCCGGTGACGTACCCGATGCGGCGCTCCAGTCAGTGCGCAAGGCCATTGTCGCCGAGCATGATGATTACCTTGTCATCAACAAGGAATCAGGCATGGCCGTGCATGGCGGCAGCGGTCTTGCGTGGGGCCTGATTGATGCCTTGCGGAAATGCTACCCCGAAGAGTCTCCTGAACTGGTCCATCGCCTCGACCGGGAAACCAGCGGCTGCCTGCTGGTGGCCAGAAACCTCAAGACCCTGCGTGAGCTTCGCAGGCAGTTCGCAAAGCATAGCGTTGACAAGCGTTACCTGTGCCTGCTCGACGGGCGTTTCCGCGAGGACAAGTGGGTTGTCAACGAACCCCTGGAGGCAATCGAGCGGGGTGGCGAGCGAATGATGGCAGTCGGTGAACAGGGCAAGCCCGCACAAACCACGTTTTCCCTGCTCGGACATTATGGCGACTACAGCTACGTCGAGGCCATGCCACTTACGGGTCGTACACACCAGATCCGTGTGCATGCCGCCCACCTGGGTTTGCCCCTGGCCGGGGACAGTAAATACGCAAGCAATGCGCAGTGTCGCCGCGCCAGGAAACTTGGCTTGCGCCGGCTTTTCCTGCACGCTCATGCCTTGGGCTTCGAGCACCCGCCCGGAGAAACCCAGCAATTTGGCATACCGCTGCCCGACGATCTGCGGTCATTCCTCGACAGGCTGGCCGCGTGACATATCGCCCTGGCAGTTTTCCTACGTTGCCTGCCGCGTGCTGTGGTGGTGAGCCCGCTGGCAGTATGATCTAATTCGCGCATGTATCACCCCCTCGAAGCATTCATCGGGTTGAGGTATCTGCGCGCCAAACGCCAGAACCATTTCATCTCATTTATTTCCCTGATCTCAATGTTGGGCATCGCGCTGGGCATCACGACGCTGATCACGGTGATATCGGTCATGAATGGTTTCGAGAAGGAATTGCGAGCCAGAATACTGGGTTCCATATCCCATGCCACGGTCAGCGCGGTAGATGCGCCACTTTCTGACTGGGGCGATGTAATCGAAGAACTCGAAGCCGACCCCCAGGTTATCGCGGCAGCCCCGTTCACCGAGGAGGGCGTCTGGCTGCAGGCCCGGGGATCTAACGGCGCTTTCCTGCGCGGCGTTGACCCGGCACTCGAGCCCAAGGTGTCGGAATTTTCAGAGCGCATGCTGGCAGGGCGCATCACGGACCTGGTTGAAGGTGAGTACGGCATTATCCTGGGCGTCAGCCTGGCCAGCCGATTGCGCGTTTCTCCGGGCGACAAGATCACCGTAATCGCACCCAAGCTGAAAGCCAGCCCATTTGGCGCCAACCCACAGATGCGCCGCTTTACCCTGGTCGGCGTATTCGAGCTGGGCGAGTTCGAGGCGGACTCAGCGCTGGCCCTGGTCCACATGGCCGATGCGGCAAAGCTGCTGCGAATGCCGGCAGGAACGGTCGGTGGAATCCGCTTGAAGTTGCAGGACATGGACCGGGCATGGATTGTCGCCCAGGAGCTCGGTGATCGCCTCGAAGGACGCTACCGGGTTCGCGACTGGACCCAGGAGCGGGGCAACCTGTTCCAGGCTGTTAAAACCGAGAAAACGGTCATGTGGGTCATCCTTTCATTGATTATCGCGGTGGCTGCTTTCAACATTATTTCGATGCTGGTCATGGTCGTCACGGACAAGCAATCCGATATCGCCATCCTCAAGACCATGGGCGCCAGGGCAGGCACCATCATGCGGATTTTTATTGTCCAGGGCAGCCTTATTGGTGTCATTGGCACGGCATTGGGCGTGGTTGGGGGAATCCTGCTTGCACAGAACATTTCTGCGGTCGTACCGGTTCTGGAAAGCCTGTTCGGCTTCAGCCTTTTCCCGGCTGACATCTATTACATCACGGACCTGCCCTCGGACCTGCAAAGCAGCGACGTCGTCAAGTTCGCACTGATGTCCCTGGGCATGTCACTGCTTTCCACGCTCTACCCGGCATGGCGCGCATCCCGCACCCACCCGGCGGAAGCCTTGCGCTATGAATGACACGAACCCATACGTACTCGAGGCGAAAGGCATCGAACGGCATTTTCAGCAGGGACCGCGCCGCATCGACGTGTTGCGAGGAATTGACCTGCAACTCAGGGCTGGTGAATCGCTGGCCATCGTGGGCGCCTCTGGGGCCGGCAAGAGCACCTTGTTGCATATCCTGGGTGGGCTGGACCGGCCTGATGCCGGGGAAGTGAAGGTCAGGGGCCAGTCATTGTGGTCGCTCGGGGAAACTGCCCGTGGCCGGCTGCGTAATGAAAACATGGGTTTCGTTTACCAGTTTCACCACTTGTTGCCGGAATTTACCGCCGAGGAGAATGTCGCGATGCCGTTGATGATCCGGGGCCTTGCTGCGGCGCGGGCAAGGCAAAAAGCCACGGAATTGCTTAACCGGGTAGGGCTCGGTGAACGCCTTGACCACAAACCCGGCGAATTGTCGGGCGGTGAACGCCAGCGTGCGGCCGTCGCGCGGGCGCTGGTCGGCTCACCGGCGTTGATACTCGGAGACGAGCCCACCGGTAACCTCGATGAAACCACGGCTGAATCGGTATATCAGCAGATGCTGGAGCTCAACCGTGAACTGGGTACCAGCCTGGTGCTGGTCACGCATGATCCGGCCCTGGCTGCACGAATGGATCACCAGCTTGAATTGCGAAAAGGAATGCTCACGACCGTTAACTGAGGGGTATTCAGGGGGGGAAGGGGACCGATGGGCCTGAGCTGGCTGATTGCCGGCCTGCTGCTACCGTTTTTCGTCGTCATGCTGCCACCGTTCAGCGTGACCATAATCTTGCTCGCAAGCCTGCTCACCCTGCCAGCGCTGAGAACTTCTCCAGGGCTGGTCATCCTGCTGACCGCCTGCGCATGGTCCACCTGGCACATTGAAGATCAGCGCAGCAATTGGAAAAGTTTTGAATCCCCCCAAACCCGAACTGTTCAGGGCCGCGTCGCCAGCCTCCCTGTCAATAGGGGCGAGTATCTCGAATTTCAGTTGGTCGCTGATGACCGGGATGCAAGACTCAATGGCGTGCGGTTCCTGGTGCGCTGGTATCGCAACTGGCCCGAAGTGCGGGCCGGACAAACCTGGCTGCTGCAGTTGCGGCTCAAACCAGCGCGCTCAAGGGTCAACTTTTCCGGCAACGGCCGGGAACCCTGGTTCTTCGCCGCGCGAATAGCGGCACTGGGCCACGTCGACAGCAGCCCTTCATTGCGGGTCGCCGAGCCCGGTCAGTTTGACCTGCTGTCGCAGCGGGAAAGGCTCAGTATGGCCATCGGAAAAGTGCTGGATGGTCACAGCGCGTACCCGGTCATCGCGACGCTGGCCGTGGCCGATCGCCGCTACCTGGATCAAGCCGCCTGGAAACGATTCAACAGTACTGGAACAGCTCACCTGCTGGCCATTTCCGGCCTGCACATTGGCATTGCAGCTGCTCTGGGATGGTGGATTGGAAGACTCTTTTCGTGGTTGATGCCGACCGCATTCTCGCTTCGATGGTCGGAATTGGCATGCTGGTTCTGCAGCTTAGCCACGGCATTCACCTATGCATCGCTGTCGGGATTTCCGGCTTCGACCGTCCGCGCGCTGGTGATGTTGACCTGCATCGCCCTGGTGAAAACCAGCGGGCGCACGCCGAGGCCGTGGAGAACACTGGCTTGTGCACTCGCGATTGTCTTGCTGCTAGATCCGCTGGCGCCGCTTTCGGCAGGCCTCTA
Source organism: Lysobacterales bacterium (assembly GCA_013002505.1). Taxonomy (GTDB): domain Bacteria; phylum Pseudomonadota; class Gammaproteobacteria; order Xanthomonadales; family SZUA-36; genus JABDJL01. The sequence goes on from JABDJL010000023.1 coordinate 85,977, forward strand.
CCTGTCATTTGGCGCGGTAGCGGCGTTAACCTGGGCATTCAATGGACGACCTGGCGGTCAGCCCTGGTGGCGGGTTTTGCTGCGCGCCCAGGGCGCAATCATGCTATTTAACCTGCCGCTCGGCATGCTGTTGTTTCAGCGTGCCAGCCCAGGGGCATTCCTGGCCAACCTGCTGGCCATTCCCTGGGCCTCGGTTCTGGTGGTGCCATTTGCCGTGCTCGGAACGGTTCTCGAACCACTGTTTCCCGGGCCCAGTGCGTCTGTACTGATCCTGGCCGCAGAGAATATGCGCTTGTTGACCCTTGCGCTGGACGGCATGGCTGAAAACCCGGGGTTCGAACTGCTGCACACATTTGTACCCAGCATGTGGGTGATGACCATTGCCCTTGCGGGTGCTGCAATCATGCTTTTGCCACCTGGCTTGATGCGCAGGTCATGTGCGCTGGTCCTGATGGTTCCGCTATTGGTCAGGCCGGGATTGAAGCCCCAGCAGGCCCGGCTTGACCTGCTGGACAGCGGCCAGGGCTTTGCCGCAACGCTGCGTTCCGGGAAGGACCTGCTGGTGTACGACAGCGGCCCGGGTGATGGTCAAACCTGGAGCATCGTACCGTCGGTGGTCGGTCCCGCCGTAAAGTCCGCGCGCGGCGATCCCGGCAGGATCGTTATCAGCCATGGTGACCTGGATCACTCCGGCGGCCTGCATGAATTGTTGCGCCTTTATCCCCGGGCACTGTTTTACGGCGCCTTTTCCAACAGGCGGCCACGCATCGCCAACTGCCTCGAAGGACTAGGCTGGAACACGGGACAGGCCAACGTGAAGTTCCTGCATCCGAGCCCCGGTCTTCCATACCTGGGCAATGACAGTTCCTGTGTTGCCAGCGTTGAAATTCACGGGCTCCGAATCTTGTTTACCGGTGATATCACCCGCACCATAGAGCAAAGACTGGTGCAGGAAGGGCTGTCACAACACGACTTCCTGTTCGTCGCTCACCATGGCAGCAAAAGCTCCTCGATCAAGGAATTCATTCACACCGTTGGTCCTTCAGTCGCACTGGTTTCCGCCGCCAGTCACAATCGCTATGGATTGCCGCACGCGGACGTGGCGTCCCGATTCGCAGCCATTGGCGCGCAATTCTTTTCGACTTCCGAATGTGGCGGTATGCGCCTGGACATTGCAGAAACAGGTTCATGGCGACTCAGTTCCGCACGGCGACTGCGCAGGGCGCCGTGGCGCTGGCCCGCCGGACCGTCATGCCCCTGAACAGCGAGGAGTGCTTGGGTTATCATGAACACTGGCGGAGCGTTCTAATTGGAGTCGAACCCGCATGTTGGAAATCATCCTTGCCGGTGGTTGGCTAATGGCGCCGATCCTGCTGTGTTCCACGTTGTCCGTGGCCATCATCATTGAGCGCTTCTGGTCATTGAGGCGCTCAAATGTCGTGCCGGACGGCGTCGGCGAAATGGTCGAAGGCTGGGCCGCACGCCACGAACTCGACCTCAAGCACCTGAACGAGCTCCGATCGAAGTCAGGCCTGGGCCGCGTCCTGGCTGCGGCACTGACCAACCGTCACCGGTCTCGCGACCTGATCAAGGAGGCCGTCGAAGATACTGGCCGCCACGTCGTTCACGAACTCGAAAGATTCCTGAACACGCTCGGTACGATTGCCGGAATTGCACCCCTGCTGGGATTGCTGGGCACCGTAATCGGCATGATCCGGGTTTTCTCCGCAATCATGATTCACGGGGTTGGCAATGCCAATGAACTGGCGGGGGGCATATCAGAGGCACTGATCACCACAGCGGCAGGCCTGACAGTCGCCATTCCGAGTTATTTTTTCTATCGATACTTTCGGGGCATGGTTGCTGAATACGTCATTTCCATGGAAGAGCAGGCCATCAACCTGATCGAAGCGATCGAGCGCGGCAACATCGCGCATGCGCGGCGCGTTCGCAATGGTGAATCCTCTTGAAACTCCGCGTTCAAAGCGACCAGGAGCCTGAAATCAACCTGACGTCCCTGATAGACGTGGTTTTCCTGTTACTGATTTTCTTCATGGTCAGCACTACTTTCGAGCGCCAGGCGGCGCTCAGGATCGATCTGCCGGAAGCCAGCGTGCAGGCTGAGACCCAGCCATCCCGGGATGAGCGACTCGAACTGATCATAGACAGCGATGGCCGCATGTATCTCAATGACCGGATGCTGACCGATTCACGCCCCGCAACGATCAGGGCAGCTTTCGAAGAAGCGGCCGGCGACCAGCGATCATTACCGGTACTGTTGCGAGCCGACGCACTGACACCGCACCACTTTGTCGTCACGGCGATGGATGTTACCGGTGAATTGGGCTTCACACGCCTGTCCATTGCAACAGAACAGGTCAACGAAGGCAGCCCGGAATAATGCCTGCCGTTGATTACACGCCGCGAGGTGTCTACGCACGCCTGTGGACTTATACCCGCAAGTATTTCTGGATGTTCCTGCTGGGCATTGTCGGTGTCAGCCTGGATGCCGCCATGCAGGCCGTGTTCATCAAGTTCATTGAACCCCTGATTGACCGCGTGTTTGTCGAAAAAGACGCCGCTTTCGGCATGATCCTCGCTGGCGGCGTGCTGGTCGTCATCCTGTTGCGCGTGATCGGTCATTTCGCGGGCATTTACGGCATGGAATGGACCGGGCGCAGGGTTGTGGCCGATCTTCGCAAGCAGTTGTTCGATGCCTACCTGCAATTGCCCGCGCGATTTTTCGACCGGCACAGCCCCGGCCAGTTGATATCCAAGCTGGCTTACAACAGTGAACAGGTCGCGCAGGCGGTGACCAACGCCATCGTGTCTGCGATTCGCGACATCATGCTCGTCTTTTACCTGCTGATCGTCATGCTGAGCCTGAATGCAAAGCTGACCGCGATCATGTTGATGCTGGTGCCCGCCGTGGCCCTGGTCGTGACCATCGTCAGCCGAAAGTTTCGCAAAATCAGCCGCCGTATCCAGGACTCAATGGGTGACGTATCACACGTTACCGAGGAAGCCGTGGCCGGCCACCGGGTGGTCAAGGTTTTCCAGGGCCAGAAATCCGAAAGCGAACGTTTCGGCCGGGTCAATGAAACCACCCGCCGCTTGCACATGCGGCTGATCGCCACCCACTTGCTGAGTTCCTCGCTGGTGCAGGTTTCGGCCGGCTTGGCGCTGGTTGCCCTGATGGTCATCGCCACGCGGCCGGGCATGCTTGAAGTGATCACGGCGGGGACGTTCACCTCGCTGTTTTTCGCGATGGTCGCGACCATTCCGCCCCTGAAAAGGCTGACGACAGTCCAGACACAGATGCAAAAAGGCATCGCAGCGGCCGAGAGCCTGTTCCGCATCATGGACTCTGACTTCGAGCAGGACAGCGGTGAAATTTCGGTGGACCGAGTCAATGGACACATTGAATTTCGCGATGTTTCTTTTCGCTACGAATCAAGTGGCCAGGAAGTACTGCGCCAGGTGAGCTTCCATATCCCGGTCGGAAGCACCACCGCCCTGGTCGGCCATTCAGGCAGCGGTAAAACCACGCTCGCAGGCTTGTTGCCACGGTTTTACCAGTACAGCGAGGGCAGTATCCTGCTGGACGGACAGGAGCTTTCCGACTACCGGCTCGAGGACCTTCGCCGGCAGATCGCCCTGGTCAGCCAGGATGTCGTGCTGTTCAACGACACGGTGGCAGGGAATATTGCTTACGGTGCACTTGCGGGCGCCACACGGGACCAGATCACCGCCGCGGCACGGGCGGCACATGCCATGGAGTTTATCGAACAGTTGCCGGATGGGCTGGACACCGAGGTGGGTGAAAACGGTACGCTGTTGTCCGGCGGGCAACGCCAACGACTGGCCATTGCCAGGGCGCTGCTCAAGGATGCCCCGGTCCTGATTCTGGACGAAGCCACTTCAGCCCTCGACAGCACCTCGGAAAAGGCCATTCAGCAGGCACTGGAAGAAGTGATGAAATCGCGTACCACGCTGGTCATCGCCCATCGCCTCTCTACCATCGAGAACGCCGACCAGGTTATCGTCCTCGATCGCGGCCGCATTCTGGAAAGCGGCACGCATGATGAACTCCTGGCCAGCGGCGGCGCTTATGCCTTGCTCTACCGGACCCAGTTTAGCGGTAACGGGGACAAGGACTGAAGATGCGCGCTCGACTGGCGCGAAAGCTTGAACAGACCTGGTACGGCTCGGCCAGGCCAGGCGCCTTGTTAAAATTCCTTGAAAAAGTTTACTACCTCGGTTTCCGCATACATCAGCGCTATCAGCTTGCGCGGCGCGCCACGGACCTGGAACACAGCGCGATCATCGTGGTTGGCAACCTGACCGCCGGTGGCACCGGCAAAACACCTTTCGTGATACGCCTGGTCGAGCTGGCGCGAGAGGCCGGTTTCACGCCCGGCGTGGTCAGCCGCGGTCATGGAAGGTTGACCAATGAACCGGTCAGCGTGCATGCCGACAGCGACCCGGCCGAATGCGGTGATGAGCCCGTGCTGATCGCGCGCCGTGCGCGTTGCCCGGTGCAGGTGGATTCGGAGCGTGAACAAGCGGTGCGCTTGTTGTTTGGCCAGGGTGTGAATCTCGTTATCGCCGATGATGGCCTGCAGAGATCCCGGCTTCCGAGGCAACTTGAAATCTGCGTTGTGGACCGCCAGAAAGGCGCCGGGAACGGGCACTTGCTGCCCGCAGGTCCATTACGCGAACCCTTGTCGCGGCTCGGCGATATCGAGATTGTCGTCGAGCACTGCGGTCCCGGAGTATTGCCCGACGAGGCGGAAGCTTCGTTGATGCAGCTCCAGCCTGGCCGTTTTACCCGTCTGCATGGCGACGACAGTTGCACCGCTGAAGGGCTGCGTTCACAAGGCGGCAAGATTCATGCGATCGCCGGCATAGCCGATCCGCAGCGATTCTGGAAGACCCTGGCTGAACTGGGGCTGGAATTCGAAGCACACCCGTTTCCTGACCACCATGTGTTCAGAATGCGGGATTTCAGTGGGTTTCCTGCCGCGGAAATAGTCGTGATGACCGAGAAAGACGCGGTAAAATGTAGCCGCCTGGCACTATTCAATGCCTGGTTTCTGCCGGTATCGGCAAAGTTTTCCGAACCGCTCGAGGAAAAATTGAGGAGCGCGCTGCACAAGATGTCAAAAGCCGCAAATATGAAGCTGACATGAGCCCTGAACAGGACTACGTGATTGTCATACCGGCTCGCTACGATTCACAGCGCCTTCCGGGCAAAGTCCTGATCGAAATCGGGGGCAAAACCATGCTGCAGCACGTGTGGGAACGGGCCCGGGAAAGTGCGGCAGCCGAAGTAATTGTCGCAACCGATGACGAACGCATCCTGTCAGCCTGCGAATCTTTCGGGGCGGCGGCTGTAATGACCGACCAGGCTCACCGCAGCGGCAGTGACCGGATTGCACAGGTCGCCAGGCAGCAGGGTTGGGATGATTCGAGAATTGTCGTCAACCTGCAGGGCGATGAGCCAATGATGCCGGCAGCTTGCCTCGACCAGGTCGCAACACTGGCCGGCCGGTTTCCCGCGGCAGATGCCGCGACGCTCTATTGCCCGCTGGACGACCTGCAACAGGCCAACGACCCGAATATTGTCAAGGTGGTGACCGACGCGCAGGGCAGGGCATTGCTATTCAGCCGCTCGCCCATCCCGTATTACCGTGGTGGACACTGGCCCGCGGCCGCCGGCTGGAAGCGGCACATCGGCCTGTATGCCTACCGCGCTGGCAGTTTGAAGCAATTCGCCGCATCGCCGGCCAGCCACCTCGAAAGCGCGGAATCCCTGGAACAACTCCGCTACCTTGAAAACGGTGGCAGTATCGTGCTGGAACCGGCGTGCCTGCCAATTCCACCCGGAGTTGACACGAAAGATGACCTGGACAAGCTCAGCGATTTTCTAACATAAATTCGAGATAAATATAATATCTTCATGAATAATATACTTTTTGTTTGCATGGGAAATATTTGCCGATCGCCATCCGCGGAAGGCTTTTTTAGGCATCACCTGGCCTTGTCCGGAAAATCGGATCGATTCACGATCGATTCAGCCGGCACCCATAGCTATCACATTGGCCATGCGCCGGATCCGCGCGCGATCAGCGAGGCGGCGCGATTTGGCGTCGATATCTCGAAACTGAGGGCGCGAAAACTGGTGCCCGGAGATTTCGATGAATTTGACCTCGTCATCGGCATGGATGAACACAACCTGTCCCTGATCAATGACATGAAACCCGCCGGCTCAGCGTGCCGCACGGCCCTGATGATGGCGTGGGCGCCCGGCCATGGATACCACGAGGTACCCGATCCGTATTACGGAGATCAGTCCGACTTCAGCCTGATGTGCACGCTACTTGATGATGCCACTGCCAGCTTGGCCGGTGAGCTAGCCTGAAAAGCGGGTTTCGATGAGCGAAGCATCACCCAGCAAGGCTTTTGACGGTAAAGCCCGCGCGCGGCGCATGCCCACCGGGCCCGGTGTATACCTGATGCGCGACGCCGAAGGGACGGTTCTATACGTCGGCAAGGCAGGCAATCTGCGCAAGCGTGTTTCGAGTTATTTCGACGCACGGCCCAAGGTTGACCGTATTATGCGCATGGTTGCACGCGTCGCGGATATCGAGTTCAGCCTGACCCGCACTGAGGGTGAGGCCCTGCTACTCGAAAACCAGTGGATCAAGTCTCACAAGCCACGCTACAACATCCTGCTCCGCGACGACAAAAGCTACCCATGGCTGCTGCTGACCACCGACCACGACTTTCCGCGCATTGCCTTTCACCGTGGAGCACGGGATAACAAGAAGACCTATCTCGGCCCGTACCCTTCGGCCGGCTCGGTGCGCGAGAGCATCAACCTGATCCAGAAGATATTCCGCGTGCGCAATTGTGAAGACAGTTACTTTTCAAACCGCAGCCGCCCGTGCCTGCAATACCAGATCAAGCGCTGCACCGCGCCTTGTGTCGACCTGGTCAGCCGCGAAGCCTACGCCGCACAGGTTCAGAACGCACTGCTGTTTCTGCGTGGCCAGAGCCACAAAGTCATCAAGAGCCTGATCGAAGATATGGAAAGCCGAGCCCGGTCCCGGGATTACGAAGGTGCGGCCATGGTGCGCGACCAGATCAACGCGCTGAAGGGAATGCAGGCACAACAGTTCGTGTCAGGCGGCAGCAGCGATATCGACATTATTGCGGCCGTTGTCAGCGAGGGCAGGGCATGCGTGCAGGTGGTCACTTTTCGGGGCGGACGAAACATTGGCCAGAAAAGTTTTTATCCGGTTCATACTTCACAGCATGACGAATGTTCCGTGCTGAGCGCATTTCTCGCCCAATATTACCGCGACCGCAAACCACCGCCGCAGTTGGTGTTGTCTCACCCGGTTGAGGACCAGGAACTACTGGAACGGGCTTTTAGCGAGCGTGCCGGACGCGCAATCAAGTTGCAGGCGCATCCCCGGGGGGCGCGCCGCCAGTGGCGCGACATGGCACTGAACAACGCACAAAGAGCGCTGCAGATGAACCTCAGCGGCGGGTCCAGGGTCGCCAGGCAGTTTGAATCCCTGCAAAAATTCCTCGACCTGTCCGAGCCACCCGAAACCGTCGAGTGTTTCGATATTTCGCATACCTCCGGAAGCGAAACCATGGGCGCTTGCGTGGTGTTTAACGCCACCGGTCCGGTCAAGTCGCTGTACCGACGCTATGCACTCAGGGACGTTACCCCTGGCGATGATTACGCGGCGCTCAAGCAGGTGCTGGAACGACGTTACCGGCGATTGGCCAGCGGGGAAGGCGGCAGTGAACCTGGCCTCATTCTGATTGATGGCGGCAAGGGCCAGCTCGGTGTGGCGATGGCGGTATTGGCAGATTACGGACTCGGCCATATCCCCGTATTGGGTGTGGCCAAGGGGCGCTCAAGGCGGGCAGGACACGAAGAATGGGTTCTGCCGTCGCCGCGGCCATCGCTCTACCCGGGGCCAGAGCTGCCCGCTTCTCACCTCGTGCAGGCCATTAGGGACGAAGCGCACCGCTTTGCCATCACTGCGCACCGCGGCCGCAGGCAGAAGCAGGCCGTGCGTTCCACGCTTGAAGAAATTGCCGGAATAGGAGCGAACCGCCGTCGCGCCCTGCTGACGCACTTCGGCGGCCTCAAGGGCGTGCGCAAGGCCGGTGTCGAGGAACTGTCCAGCGTACCGGGCATCAGCCGTTCGCTCGCTACCCGAATTTTCAAAGCCTTGCACTGACCATGATTGTCAGCGACGAATTCGTATTTGCCCATATTCCGAAAACCGGCGGAACGTTCCTGCAGGATATTCTCAGCAAACACTTTCCGGTGGTTCAGGAACAGGCTGGCGACCACAGCCACCATTCGATTGAACTCCTGGCACCCCAACATCGTGGAAAACCGGTATTCGCCGTGCTGCGCAACCCCTGGGCCTGGTATGTGTCGTGGTTCAGTTATTGTCTTGCGAATGATCACAACGAGGAGTTCAGGCGCAATTACACGCCGGGACCCGGTGCGTTCAGGGACTGCATTGACCGGCTGTTGGCGCCCAATCACAGTGACCCTCATGTCAATGACTACATGGCGCGTGAGGACATTGGCCTGCTCGAAATGCACCGTTATCACATCCTCGACCTCGACTGTCCCGACCACGATGTTCATTACGGGCGCCTCGAACACCTGCGAGAGGACGTTCTGGCCTTTCTGCACAGCAACGGGATTTCCATCCCCGGCAGCCTCGCTGATGACCTGCGACGAAGCGCCAGCAACACGTCAAGGCATGGCCCGTGGCAGAAAGCTTATGACCGCCCACTGTTTGAAAAAGTCGCGCTCAAGGAACGGCGCATTATTGAAATTGGTCAATATGGCAGCCTGCGGGAATCCTTTCTGGCGTGAACTGCCCGCAGTCTGAGATAATGCCCGCTGTCTTGTAACCGACACCTCCCAGATGCCCTTGACTGCACCATTAATACTGACCTTGTTGCGCATCGCCCTGGTGCCCGTGCTGGTGGTTTGCTTTTACCTGCCCTACAAGTGGGCCAGCCTGGCAACGGTGATCATCTTCGTGTCGGCCGCCGTGACCGATTGGTTGGACGGTTTCGTGGCACGGAAAATGGACCAGTTAACCCGTTTCGGCGCCTTTCTTGACCCCGTGGCCGATAAGCTGATGGTTGCAACGGCGCTGGTTCTGCTGGTTCAGCAGAACCCCCGCGTGGTGTTTGCGCTGTCTGCGGCCATCATTATCGGCCGCGAGATCACGATATCCGCATTGCGTGAATGGATGGCTGAACTGGGCGAAAAAGGGCGCGTCAAGGTTTCCAAGGTCGGCAAGGCCAAGACCATTTTCCAGATGACATCAATATCGTTCCTGCTCTACCAGGATGATATCGGGACCATTCCGATTTCGTTTATCGGCCAGATCCTGTTGTACATTGCCGCAGCACTGACCCTGTGGTCCATGTGGGTGTACCTGCACTCGGCATGGCCCGTCATGAGCAGCAACTCCCGGAGCGACGGGCAGGATTCCTGAGCGATGACAGTGCACCGAAGTGCAGAGCGCCGCGCCACTCCAACTGTCCGGGTTGGCAAGGTCCCGGTCGGTTCCTGTCATCCGATCGTCGTGCAATCGATGACCAACACCGATACTGAAGATGCCGCCGCCACGGCGCGACAGGTAGCGGCATTGTCGCGAGCGGGCTCTGAACTGGTGCGCATCACCGTCAATACGGAGGCCGCAGCCGCAGCCGTGCCGGATATCTGTGAACGGCTCGAACAAATGGCCTGCCGGGTTCCGCTGATTGGTGATTTCCATTACAACGGCCATCGCCTGCTTGAGCTGTACCCTGAGTGCGCACGCCTGCTGGCCAAGTACCGTATCAATCCCGGAAATGTCGGCTTTGGCAAAAAGCGCGATGACCAGTTTTCCAGCATTATCGAACTGGCGATCAGGTACGAAAAGCCGGTGCGTATCGGGGTTAACTGGGGAAGCCTCGACCAGGCTTTGCTGGCAAGGCTGATGGACGACAATGCCAGGCTCGACGAGCCACAGGCCGCCGACGTGGTCATGCGCGAAGCGCTGGTCGTATCCGCCCTGGAAAACGCCGAGCAGGCAGAGAAGCTCGGCCTGGCGCATGACCGTATCATTCTTTCGTGCAAGGTCAGCGCGGTGCAGGACCTGATCAGCGTATACCGCTCGTTGGCCGGGCGCTGTGATTACCCCCTGCACCTGGGCCTCACCGAGGCCGGCATGGGCAGCAAGGGGATCGTGTCGTCCACGGCGGCCATGTCCGTGCTGCTGCAGGAAGGTATCGGCGACACCATCCGCGTCTCGCTGACACCCGAGCCCGACCAGCCGAGGACCGACGAAGTGATCGTGGCGCAGGAAATTCTGCAGACCATGGGCCTCAGGGCATTCACACCGATGGTGACGGCCTGCCCGGGCTGCGGCCGCACGACCAGCACATTTTTCCAGTCGCTGGCCAGTGAGGTGACCGCTTATGTCCGCCAACGGATGCCGGAATGGAAGCAGCAACGCCGAGGCGTCGAAGACATGAGCCTGGCGGTCATGGGCTGCGTGGTCAACGGGCCCGGGGAAAGCCGTCACGCCGACATTGGCATCAGCCTGCCCGGCACCGGGGAAGCCCCGGTCGCGCCCGTGTTTATTGACGGCAAAAAGGCGCTAACCCTGCGCGGCGATAAGCTGACCCACGAATTCCTCGATCTGATCGAGAATTACGTGGCGGATCACTACCCGGCAATTGGCAGCGACCGCGGCTCGCAGGACTGAGGCCACCGTGCCAAAACCGACCCAGGCCGAGTCATCCGACCGGCATATTCTTTACCAGGACTCGGTGCAGGACACCGAAGCCGAGATTGATTTTGTCATCGAAACCTGGGAGGCGCTGCGCAAGCGTGATGCGGTGTATCTTCGGGAAGACTTCTGCGGCACCGCGGCCACCGCATGCGAGTGGGTTCGACGCCATGGTGACCATGTCGCAGTGGGCATTGACCTGGACCAGGACGTGCTGGACTGGGGCCTGGCCAACAATGTCGCAGCACTCGATGCCAGCCAGCAGGAGCGCATTGAACTGATCTGCGAGGATGTGACGTCCACCGACCCCGGCGCCGCGGATATCGTCCTGGCCATGAACTTCAGCTACTACCTGTTTACCACGCGCGAACGCCTGCGTGCTTACTTCACCAATGTCCTGGTCGGCCTCGAGGATGACGGCATCTTCTTTGTCGACGCTTATGGCGGTTATGAATCCCATATGAATGTCACTGAGCCCCGCGAGTGCGAAGGCCATACCTACATTTGGGAACAGGCGGATTTCAACCCGATTGACTCGACAATGAATTGTTATATCCATTTCGAGTTTCCAGACAAATCACGGATCGACAAGGCCTTTGTCTACCACTGGCGCTTGTGGTCATTGCCCGAGATCACGGAACTGCTCACCGAGGCAGGCTTCGGTAAAGTGGATGTTTACTGGGAAGGCACCGACGAGGAAAGCGGTGAGGGTGATGGCATCTACACAGCTTCCACCAGGGGCGATGCGGATCCCGGCTGGGTTTGTTACGTGGTGGCGCAAAAACACTCGTGAAAAAACCGGGCTAATCCGCCAGCAGGGGAATCCTGTTTCCTTCCAGTTCCAGCCACCGGGGTTCGGTATCGTCCCCCTTGCGTGCCACCGCCAGTACCATCGTCGAATCATCCTCGAGCGCCGCAAAGTCAACGATCACGGCACTCCATTGTTCATCACCCGCAGTGAGGTTTAATTTGCCCATCAACGGCGGTTCGACCGTCGCGTCGGCGCGTAGCAGCATCGCACGACGCTTGAGCTTGCCGAGATAACGCGTCCGTGCAATGACCTCCTGGCCCGGATAACAGCCCTTGCTGAAACTCAGCGCGCCGATCTTTTCAAATGCCAGCATCTGCGGAAGGAACTGGGCACTGGTTTGCGGCGCCAGCCAGCAAATACCGCGCGTGAGCTCCGCCGATTTCAACCGCGCCAGCTGCTTGTCGCTGGCGGCAGCAATCGCGGGGTCGGCCGCGAGCACAGGGTAAGCAATGCCTACGCACGTCTCCCATTCGACTGAATGGGGCATATCGCCTTTACCGCCGGCGACGCACAGGTCGTCGCGCAAGCGGATGGTAACCTTGTCGCGAAAAACAAAGCGTTTCAGCCAGCCCTCGAGCTCTTCGGCCAGCGATGCGCTGCAGATGGCCAACATGTTGTCGCCTTGCCGGCACAAAAGCAGCAGGCCAATAACCCGGCCCGCGGGATTACAGCAGCAGGCAAACCCGCTTTCCTGGTCGGCGATTCCAAGCACATCGGCGCTCAACTGATTATGCAGAAATTGACGCGCGTCATGGCCTGCGAACTCGATAATTGAAAGATTAGTGATGCTGAACATATCTTATAGAGCGAATGACGGATAATCCGGGGAGTCACGAGCGTGATTGTATCGGATTGGTCCGCTCACGACCCCGGTTTCTTGATAAAATGGGTCTGACTCAGTAGGCTTTCAGCCTTCCAACCCGCCATGCCGCGCAAGCGGAATAAGGGCATAAATTTACACGCGAACTGTGACTATGAAACCTGACACCAGGCCCATGTCCCCGTACATGATTGGCCCATATTACAAACCTCAGCTGACATCGATGCTGTCCATACTCAGCCGTCTGACAGGCGTGTTCCTGACCGTGGTTTCCACGCCACTGGTTTTGCTCTGGGTCCTGGCGCTGGCTGCCGGGCCTGAGACTTTTGGCCAGTTGCAGTCGCTGCTCGGCGGAATGATTGGCAAGGCCATCTGGCTGGCCAGCCTGTTCAGCCTTTGCTATCACCTGGCAAACGGCATACGCCACCTGATCTGGGACACCGGCGCCATGCTGGAACTGGAAAGCGTTTACCTTTCCGGTTACATCATGCTGGCCACCTCGGTCGCCTTGTTCGTGCTGGTCTGGTGGTTGGCATCATGAGCAGCGCAGAGCAGGGCAGTACCTCGCACGGCGGACTGGGCCACTGGAAATGGCAAAGGGCCAGCTCGTTGTTGTTGATTCCCTTCACGGCCTGGTTGCTGTCCGTGATCGTTCACCTCTCATCGGCCAATTATGTACAAGCACGGGATTTCTTCAGTCAGCCCCTGCAGGCATGGATTGCTATTGTCATGACGGCATTGGTGGCCTATCACGCCCAGACCGGCATCCAGGTCATCTGTGAAGACTATATTCCACCCCCATGGCAGGCCATCCTGATATGGCTGACACGAATCGCCTGCCTGGCCGGCTTCGCCCTGATCGCCTGGGCAATGATCGCCATGAGCACGGGAGCGCCTGCATGAGCAAGGCCTATAAACTGATTGAGCACGAATACGACGTGGTCGTGGTTGGCGCCGGCGGCGCCGGGCTCCGAGCGACGATGGGCATGGCTGCGACCGGGCTGTCCACTGCCTGCATCTCCAAGCTGTTTCCGACCCGCAGCCACACCGTTGCCGCCCAGGGCGGTATGTCCGCCGCACTCGGCAACATGGGCGAAGACGACTGGCGCTGGCACATGTATGACACGATCAAGGGTTCTGACTGGCTCGGCGACCAGGACGCCATTGAATACATGTGCCGCGAAGCCATGCCCTCGGTCATCGAACTCGAGCATTTCGGAGTTCCTTTCTCGCGCACGGAGGATGGCAAGATCTACCAACGCCCGTTTGGCGGCATGACCACGCACTACGGTAAAGGCACTGCCCAGCGCACATGCGCCGCGGCGGACCGCACCGGGCACGCAATATTGCACACGCTATACCAGCAGTCGCTGGCACATGACGCGAAATTTTATATTGAGTATTTCGCCACCGACCTGCTGATGGACGATGACGGCGCCTGCCGCGGTGTACTGGCCTGGAACCTGGCCGACGGCACCCTGCACCTGTTCCGTTCGCACGCCGTGATCCTGGCCACAGGCGGATACGGGCGCAGTTATTTTTCCTGCACCTCGGCGCATACCTGCACGGGCGACGGCAATGGCATGGTGTTGCGTGCAGGCCTGCCGTTGCAGGACATGGAGTTTGTGCAGTTTCATCCGACCGGTGTCTACGGCGCCGGCTGCCTGATTACCGAAGGCGTCCGGGGCGAAGGGGGTTTCCTGACCAACTCCGAAGGTGAACGCTTCATGGAACGCTATGCGCCCAATGCCAAGGACCTCGCTTCGCGCGATGTCGTGAGCCGCTCAATGACGATCGAGATCCGCGAGGGCAGGGGCGTGGGCCCAAAAAGTGACCACATTCACCTGAACCTGCAGCACCTCGGTTCCGAGGTGATCGAAGAGCGGCTGCCGGGAATTGCAGAAACCGCTGAAATTTTCAGCGGCGTGGACGTGACCAAGGACCCGATACCAGTTTTACCGACAGTGCATTACAACATGGGCGGCATTCCGACCAATTATCGCGGCGAAGTCGTACACCTGAAGGATGGCGACCCGGATACAGTGGTACCAGGACTGTTTTCCATTGGCGAGGCGGCGTGCGTATCGGTACACGGTGCCAACCGGCTGGGCTCGAATTCGCTGCTCGACCTGATCGTATTCGGCCGCGCCGTCGCACAGCGTTGTTCCGAGGTCATCAAACCCGGGACCCCGCACCCTCAGGTGCCCGCAGGCAGTGTGGATGAGTTGCTGTCCCGATTCGACAATTTGCGTTACGCCAAGGGCTCGACCAGTACGGCCGAGATCCGCGACCGCATGCAACAGGTCATGCAAAGCAATGCCGCCGTGTTCCGCAGCGGTGAGGTGCTCGAGGAAGGCTGCCAGTTAATGCGCGAAGTCTACGATTCGTTTACCGACGTTGCGGTCAGCGACCGTTCGCTGATCTGGAATTCAGACCTGGCCGAGACTTTTGAGCTGCAAAACCTGCTGGGTTGCTCGATGACCACCATGTTCGCTGCAGAACATCGCAAGGAAAGCCGCGGCGCCCACGCACGGGAAGATTTCCCGGACCGGGATGACGAGAACTGGATGAAGCATTCGCTTCAGTGGATGGATGATAGTGGTGTTGTCAACATCGATTACCGCCCGGTGCACATGCATACCCTCAGCGATGATGTTGAAGTGGTTCCACCCCAGAAAAGAGTTTATTGACAGGACATTCAGATGTTGCAATTGAGATTGCCCAAGGACTCGAGACCCGTCACCGGAAACCATTACCCGGCTGCACAAGGCGCAAGCCGGGTACGAACATTCCAGGTATACCGCTGGGACCCGGACGAAGGCCAATCACCGCGCCTGGACAGTTACGAAGTTGACCTCGATGACTGTGGTCCGATGGTGCTTGACGCCATTATCAAGATCAAGAATGACATTGACCCGACACTGACCTTTCGCCGTTCGTGCCGCGAGGGCATTTGCGGGTCATGCTCGATGAATATCGACGGCACCAACACGCTGGCCTGCACCAAGCCAATCGAAGATATCAGTGGTACGGTCAAGATCTACCCGCTTCCGCACCTTTCCGTCGTCAAGGACCTCGTTCCGGACATGTCTCATTTCTATGAGCAGTACGCGTCGATTAAGCCCTGGTTGCGTAACGGTGCTGACGTTGAAGAGGGCAGCGAACGGCTGCAAAGCCGTGCTGATCGCGACAAGCTCGACGGCCTGTACGAATGTATCCTGTGCGCCTGTTGTTCCACGTCCTGCCCCAGTTACTGGTGGAACGGTGACCGCTACCTCGGTCCCGCTATTCTGCTGCAAGCCTACCGCTGGCTGGCCGACAGCCGGGACGGAGACCAGGACGGGCGCCTCGACCAGTTGGACGATGCCTTCAAACTGTTTCGCTGCCACACGATCCTCAACTGCACGGCGGCTTGCCCGAAAGGGCTGAATCCGGCCAAGGCGATTGCCGAGACCAAGAGGATGTTGCTGACGAGGAACGGCGCAGAACGCTGACAACGATGTCCGGATCTACCAGATTTTCACGCCTGCGCTGGCTCAGCCGGCGCGGCATGAAGGAACTGGATGTCCTTTTTGAAGCATTTCTCGAAAAACACCAGCAAGCGCTTGCCGGGGGCGCATTTCCTGACCTGGAATCGTTTCTGGCCAACGAGGATGATCAACTCTGGGACTGGCTCCAGCTGAGCCGCACACCCCCCCGTGATGAATGGGCAGAATTGGTCGCCCAGATGCGACGTGAATTCGTCTGAACCACTCAGACTTCGAGGCGGGCCTGACGTGTTTCTGACGTGGCTGCCCGGTATCGCCGGAGTCACCGGGCTGCTGGCCTTGTTCACGATCGAATTGAGCTGGCAAGACCGCCTGCCGCCATTGCTCATCGGAATGCTGATTACGCTGCTTGCGCAATTGTGGCCGCGCCGCATCACCGAATTTGAATTAATCCTGCTGCAGGATGGCCGTATCAGGTGGCGCCCCGCTGGGGGTGAATGGCAGCAGGGATCGTTAATTCATGACGCCTGGGTGTCAAAACGCTACGCGGTCATTGCCGGGCGCGGACAGGGGTGGACCCGGCGATTCCTGCTCAGCAAAAGCCGGCAGGACGACAAAACATATAAAATGCTTCTTTCCCGTATCAGGCTGGAAGGAAGACACCTGCAATCACCAACATGACCCATGATCTTCCATACAACGGCAGCGCGTCCCTCGATGCATTGCTGGACGCTGCGGTTGACGCCATCATCATCAGCGATGACGAGGGTACGATCGTACAATTCAATTCCGCTGCGGAACGCTTGTTCGGATACGCTGCCGCAGACATCATTGGCCAGAACCTGACCACGCTGATGCCGCCTCCGGACCGCAACCAGCATGGCCAGTACATGTCACGCTACCTCAACAGCGGCCAACCCGCCATTATCGGCATTGGCCGCGAGGTTACAGGCCTGCACGCCAGCGGAAGAACAGTTCCCGTTCATTTGTCGGTCGGTGAAATCAAAAGCGGTGGTCGTGAGCGGTTCGTGGGGATTCTCAGGGACCTCAGTGAACAGAAAAAATATGAAGCCGCGGTGATAACGCTGGAGAGCCAGCTGGCCCATGCAGACCGCCTGGTCGCACTGGGTGAACTCACTGCCGGTATGGCGCACGAAATCAATCAGCCGCTAACCGCAATCGCTGCGTTTTCCGACGCCGGTGCAAGGCTGATCGATAACGATAATGATGCTGCCCGGACCGAACTGAAAAACATTTGTGGGCGCATATCCCAGCAGGCCCGGCGAGCCGGGGACGTGATCGCACGCCTGCGTCGCCTGAGCCAGAAAGGCGAACTGAGCAAGAGCAGCCATGATCTTCAACGGCTGGTGCAAAGTGCCCTTCAGTTGTTTGATCACGAAGTGCGACGATCCAATGCCGCTATTGCCACCCATTTCAATCACCGCACCAAGCTCGTGCCCGTAGATGAAATTCAAATCCAGCAGGTACTCGTCAACCTGATCAAAAACAGCCTGGACGCGCTGGCAGAATCCGCGACCGAGCCTGCACAGGTTCATGTACACGTCGAAGAAGAAGATGAACACCTGTACATCATTGTTGAAGATAACGGCCCTGGCGTGGATCCTGAGAACGAGCCGCATTTATTCGAACCATTTTTTACCACCAAGGACCATGGCGTAGGGCTGGGGCTGTCCATTTGCCGAAACATAGCGGTAGCCCACGGCGGCAATCTTCGCTATAAACGGTCCGAACGGGGCGGCGCGCGGTTTACGCTGAGTCTGCCATTGACCTATATCGGGTAGGAGGCATGGGTGAAGAGTGGTAAAGGACTGGTCTGCATCATCGACGATGATGAGGCCGTTCGCGAGTCATTGCGTATCCTGTTGTTTTCGGCCGGTTTTGATACCTGCTCTTTTGAAAGCGCAGATGACTGGCTAGAGAGCGAAGACAAGCCCTCCACGGATGTTTTCCTGCTGGACATACGCATGCCGGGCACTGACGGGACCGAGTTGCACCGGATCATGTTGGAGCAGGGGTCCCGTGTTCCGGTTATTTTTATTACCGGGCACGGCGATATTCCGCTGGCGGTCGCCGCAATCCAGCGTGGCGCAACTGATTTCCTGACCAAGCCATTCGAAGACGGCGAATTGATCGAGCGCATCGGCTCGGCCATCGAGCAGTTCCGCCAGGAACAGCAGCGTGACCGGGAACTGGCAGATCTGCGAAGGCGATTTGAGTCGCTCACACCACGCGAGCGCGACGTGCTTGAGCTGATCGTGGACGGTAAATCCAACAAGGGTGTCGCTACCGCGCTTTCCATCAGCCCCCGAACCGTTGAAATTCACCGTGCACGGGTGATGGAAAAAATCGCCGCTGAATCGGTGGCCGAGCTGGTCAGAATGGCCGAAAACATCCGCATGAGTTCAAGTTAGCCACAATCCACCGGGATTACGTATTTTCCCTGATACCACGGCAATCCAGCCGGCGGTAGCATTTGTGCAATTCAGTAATAATCGCATGCTTGCTGCCCATGATTGAACAAGGCCGGTCCGTTCTGATCCTGGAACCCGACGACGGGGTTCGCAGCGCGCTGACATCCATGTTGCAGAATATGGACTGGCAGGTCTGGGCTTATGCCGACGGTGGCCACCTCGAGGAGGAAATCGAGTTGCACCAACCGACTATACTAATCAGCGAATCCCTGCTTCCGGATCTGAATGCCGACGCGGTATTGAACGAAGCCAGGGCGCACGAGATTCCGGTCATTTTTCTCGGCCACGGCAGGGAAGTGCAGCACGCGGTAGACCTGATGCGCCAGGGCGCGGCGGATTTCCTCGAGAAACCCTTTCCACAATCCCGCCTGATAGAAATCATGGACCAGTTCGTTGCCTGACCGGCGATGGCAAACAAAATAACCAACAGGTAATGCTATGACTTACACCGATAAAGTAGTGCGGCAATTCGCCGTCATGACGGTCGTTTGGGGAATCGTCGGCATGGCCGTTGGCGTGCTGATTGCTGCGCAGTTGTGGCTGCCGGCGCTGAATTTCGACGTGGCGTGGCTGAGCTACGGCCGCCTGAGGCCATTGCACACCAACGCCGTGATTTTTGCGTTTGGCGGATCTGCCCTGATCGGTACTTCACTTTACGTCGTGCAACGCACCTGTCACGTGCGCCTGTTCGCTGAAAAGCTGGCTTCATTTGTATTCTGGGGCTGGCAGACCGTGATCGTAGCTGCCGCCATCACCTTGCCGCTGGGCATCACCCAGAGCAAGGAGTATGCCGAGCTTGAATGGCCCATAGACCTGCTGATCACGGTCGTATGGGTGGCTTACGCGGTGGTCTTTTTTGGCACCATCATCAAGCGCCGGGTCAGCCATATTTATGTCGCTAACTGGTTTTATGCGGCCTTTATCCTGACCATCGCTTTGCTGCACATCGTCAATAACCTGGCGATCCCCGTCAGCCTGGTCAAGTCTTATCCTATTTACTCCGGCGCCGTCGATGCGATGGTGCAGTGGTGGTACGGACACAATGCGGTGGGTTTCTTCCTCACGGCCGGCTTCCTGGCCATGATGTACTACTTCGTGCCCAAGCAGGCGGAAGGGCCGGTGTATTCATACCGCCTTTCGATCGTGCACTTCTGGGCGCTGATTGCCATCTACATGTGGGCCGGGCCACACCACCTGCATTACACGGCATTACCCGACTGGATCCAGTCCCTGGGCATGGTGTTTTCACTGATCCTGCTGGCACCAAGCTGGGGCGGCATGATCAACGGCATGATGACGCTGTCCGGCGCGTGGCATAAATTGCGTACGGACCCGGTTCTCAAGTTCATGATCGTGGCACTGAGTTTTTACGGCATGTCCACGTTTGAGGGCCCGATGATGTCAATCAAGACAGTTAACGCGCTCAGCCACTACACGGACTGGACCATCGGCCACGTCCATTCCGGCGCCCTGGGCTGGGTCGCCATGATGACCATCGGCAGCCTGTACTGCCTGATCCCGAGGCTGGTCGGCGAGAAGGAAATGCACAGCATCCGGGCCATTGACCTGCATTTCTGGATTTCGACGATCGGCGTGGTGCTGTACATCTCCTCGATGTGGATCGCGGGCGTCATGCAGGGCCTGATGTGGCGCGCATTCAATGACGACGGTTCGCTGACCTACACCTTTATCGAGACGATTGCTGCGACCAAGCCTTACTACGTCGTGCGGCTGGCGGGCGGCGTGTTGTTCCTGTCCGGCATGTTCGTCATGGCGTGGAACGTCTGGCACACGATGCGCAACAAGCAGCACGAACCGGTCCCGGCCTCTGCACCGGCATACTGGGGAGGGGAATCGGCATGAGCATGAGCCACAAGAAACTCGAGAAGAACATCAACCTGATGGCGGTATTTATCGTGATTGTCGTCAGTATCGGTGGCCTCGTCGAGATCCTGCCGCTGATTTTCCAGGACCAGGTGAGAACGCCGGCCGAAGGCATCGAACCCTATCCACCGCTTGAATTGGCGGGACGGGACGTTTACGTGCGGGAGGGATGCTATAACTGCCACTCGCAGATGATCCGGCCTTTTCGCAGTGAAACGGTACGCTACGGACCTTACTCGGTGGCCGGCGAATCCGTTTACGACCGGCCGCACCAATGGGGCTCAAAGCGCACCGGTCCCGACCTGGCCCGGGTCGGTGGTCGTTACAGCGATGACTGGCATCGCATCCACCTCCTGAACCCGCGTGACGTGGTCCCTGCATCCAATATGCCGGGTTATCCGTGGCTGGAGGGTGCGGCGATCGACGCCGCGGAGATCAGGACCCGGATGCGCGCACTGCGGGCACTCGGAGACCCTTACACGGACGATCAGATTGAATCGGCCGAAACGGCGGTCGAGGGCAAGTCTGAAATGGATGCGCTGATCGCGTACCTGCAAGGCCTGGGCAAGGCCAGGAGCGGGCGCTGATATGAATTCACCCGTATACCAGGGCGTCATGCTGATCCTGATGCTCATCGCATTTTTGGGTATCTGGGCCTGGGCCTGGAGCCGCAAGCGTAAAGATACCTTTGACCATGCCAGCCGCTTGCCACTCGAAGAGGACGACGGCACGGTACCCGGGCACGAAGAAGACAGGAACTGAACCATGTTGAATACTTTCTGGAACATATTCGTCATCGTGCTGACCCTGGCCAGTATTGCCGGGTGCTGGTGGCTGCTGCAGTGGACCAAGGGCATTTCAAACCGCGAGGGCGAAGAAACCGGCACCACCGGCCACGTGTGGGATGAAGATCTCGTTGAACTGAATAACCCGCTGCCACGCTGGTGGTTGTACCTGTTTCACCTGACGATTGTTTTCTCGCTGGTCTATTTCGTCCTTTACCCGTCGCTGGGAAACCTGGGCGGCACGCTGGGGTGGACGCAGGAAGGCCAGTACGCGGAAGAGATGGCTGCAGCAGGAGAAGCACAGCAGGATATTTTTTCGCGCTTTGCCGGCGCGACGCCCCAAGCCCTGGTCGCAGATGCCGAAGCCATGGGCATTGGCCGTCGCCTGTTTGGAAACAACTGCGCCATGTGCCACGGTTCCGATGGCGCCGGCGGGCCCGGTTTTCCGGACCTGACGGACAAGGACTGGTTGTACGGTGGCGATCATCAAAGCATCGTGACGACGCTGGAGAATGGCCGCAACGGCATGATGCCCGCGCTGGGAGACGCCCTCGGAGAGCAAGGTGTGCGTGAAGTCACAGCTTTCGTGATGTCGCTTTCAGCAAACGGCCAGGACGAAGCACTGGTCAATGCCGGCAGTCAGAAGTACGGCATGTTCTGTGCGGCGTGTCATGGCCCGGATGCCGGTGGTAACCAGGCGCTCGGCGCGCCCAGGCTGAGCGATGATATTTGGCTTTACGGTGGCTCCGAAGAAATCATTGCGCAAACACTGGTGCAGGGCAGGGCAGGCCTGATGCCGGCATTTTCCGAGTCCCTCAGCGCCGAGCAGATTCGCATCCTCGCGGCCTATGTGCAGAGCCTCTCGCAGCCCTGAGGAGGCCCACTGACCAACATGGGCAAGTCACCTCCAGAATCATTACCGGGCCGCTGGACAAGGCGGCAGCGCGACCTGGGCGTTGCGGTTTGGGTCGCGTTTCTGGCCGCCTGCGCCGGCACGTTCGTGTTGTTTGGCGTTTTGGACCCGGATGAAATCCACAGTCCGCTCATGGAGCGATTCGATGTTGGCCGCAAACTCGCCTATGGCATTGGCTTCGGCTTTCTTTTCCTGGTCAGTTTATTGGCCAGCAGGCTGGCGATTTTCATGGTGCGCAGCGGCCCGCGGCGTGGCCATGCCCGCGGCCGGGGCGCGCGCGGTACACCCGATATACATGATCCCAGGCGCGACAATCCCGACCTTGACCTCGAGGATTTCAAGTGACTGACCAGGCAGCGGCGCAGGAGTCGCTGTACCGCAAAGAACCCAAGATTCATCCGCGAGAAGTCAGCGGGCGCTTCGATCGCCTGCGCAAGCTCGCTGTCGTGCTCTTGCTGGGTCTTTACTATTTTGTGCCGTGGCTTCAATGGGATGGCAGGCAGGCGGTATTGTTCGACCTGCCAGAGCGCAAGTTTTTCATATTCGGGCTGACCTTGTGGCCGCAGGATTTCATCTACCTGGCGCTGCTATTGGTGATCGCCGGCCTGACGTTGTTTTTCTTCACCGCGCTCGCCGGCCGCCTGTGGTGCGGGTTCGCCTGCCCTCAAACCGTGTGGACAGAGGCCTTCCTGTTGATGGAACGCTGGGCCGAAGGCAAGCGCCATCAACGCATCAAGCTCGACAAGGCACCGTGGGGCTGGCAAAAATTCAGGCGCAAAGCCTTCAAACAGGCCATGTGGATCACCTTCGCCGCCTGGACCGGGTTTACGTTCGTAGGTTTCTTCACTCCTATCCGGGAAATCTGGAGCAATATCCTGTCGTTCAGCCTGGGCCCCTGGGAAACGTTCTGGATGGTCTTCTACAGCTTTGCAACTTACGGTAACGCCGGATTCCTGCGCGAGCAGGTGTGCAAGTACATGTGCCCCTACGCCCGGTTCCAGAGTGCCATGTTCGACCATGACACGCTGGTCATTTCCTACGATCCGCAACGCGGTGACCCGCGCGGCGGACGGCGCAAGGGCGCGAACCGTGATGAACTGGCACTCGGCGACTGTATCGACTGCACGCTATGTGTACAGGTGTGTCCCACCGGGATCGACATTCGCAATGGCCTGCAGTACGAGTGCATCGCCTGTGCGGCCTGCATTGATGTGTGCGACCAGGTCATGGATAAGATGGCGTACCCGCAAGGCCTGATTCGGTACACCACCGAAAACGCCCTGCAGGGAAAACCATCGCGTGTATTGCGCCCGCGGGTCGCGGTTTATGCGACCATCCTTTTGCTGCTGGTCACGGGCGTGGCGTGGTCCCTGTCCAACCGGATACCCCTGCGTGCCGAACTGATTCGCGATCGCAACGTGTTGTACCGGGAATTGCCCGGTGACCTGATCGAAAACCGCTATACGCTTAAACTGATCAACATGGATGATTCGCCGCACCGCTTCAATATCACTGTATCAGGCAACGAGTTTGTCCGGGCCAGTGTTTCACGCGACCTGGCGCTGGCGCCCGAAGAGGTCGGCACCTTCGCACTGGGCCTCGTCGCGCCGAGGTCTGCAGGGCAGGGCGTGCAACGCCTGGATATCACCTTTACTGCCGTTGATAATCCCGAATTGAGCCGCACCACCAAGGCCCGCCTGTTGTTACCAGGAGACCCACCATGAACATGCCCACCAGGCGCATCACCGACACCGAGCCATGGTACCGGCAATTCTGGCCCTGGATGCTGATTGCGCTGCCTGCCGCAGCAGTCGTGGCTTGCTTCATAACCCTGTGGCTGGCGCTGACCCATGCCGACCCGCTGGTCATCAAGGACAGCCAGTACCAGCAGGTTCGCAGCGAACTGCGCGCCCAGGCCGGGGACGATGCGCCCGGCGAGGACGATGGATAACGCTGTACGCAGTCGTTGTTTCCATTGCGGAGAACCGGTTCCACCAGGCAGTCATTTCCCGGTTGAATTAAACGGACAGCCGCAAGCAACCTGCTGTGCCGGTTGCCAGGCGGTTGCCTTGCTGATACTCGACCACGGCCTGGACCGGTATTACCGCTACCGTCAATCGCTTTCACGCCGTGCCGGCGATGACCGCGACCGGCTGCAGGCAGCCTGGCAATCTGTGGATGACGATCCACGCCTGTACGGCCCACAGGTCGGCCCCGGCCTGCATGAATTGATCCTGCAAACCGAGGGCATCGTATGTGCCGCTTGCGCCTGGCTGATCCGTACGCACCTGTCGCGCCAATCCGCCGTTCGCGAGTGCCATGTCGATGCCTCCGGCGGACTCGTGCGGATACTGTGGCAACCCGAAAAGGGTGCTCTGAGCGAAATGGCCCTGGCGCTGCTGGAACTGGGCTACAAGCCACACCTGCCGCTGCCGGAAGCCGAGGCCAGGGCGCGCAGGGAAGAACGGGCCGCATCACTCAAAAGGGTGGGCGTCGCAGGACTCGGCATGATGCAGGTGATGATGTACGCCGTAGCGCTCTATGCCGGAGAGGCACAGGGCATTTCACTGGCCGCGCAAAGATTCCTGGAATGGGTCAGCCTGCTGGTGACGACCCCCGTTCTGCTGTATTCCGGAAAGGTGTTTTTCGAGAACGCATGGCGCAGCCTGCGGCAGCGAAAAGTCAGCATGGACGTGCCCGTGGCGCTGGCGCTAGGTGGTGCATACAGTGTCAGCATCGTCCATTTTTTTCGAGGCAGCGGGCCGGTGTGGTTCGATTCGGTGGTGATGTTCATATTCTTCCTCGGCGTGGCGCGTCATGTCGAAATGAGCCTGCGCCATCGCAACCAGGCCAGCGGCGCCATGCTCGCGCGGCTGTTGCCGGAATGGGCCGACCGTGTGACGGCCGAAGGGGTCGAAACCGTGGCCGTCAGCGAGTTGCGTTCCGGCGACCATGTGCGGGTCCGCTCGGGCGAGTCTTTTCCGGCCGACGGCATGCTGCTCAGCGACGCTGCCGAAATCAATGAAGCATTATTGACCGGCGAATCGAGGCCCGTTGCGCGCCACGCCGGTGAGCCGGTGATTGGCGGCAGTATCAACCTGGGCCAGGCGGTCGAGGTGCAACTCGAAGCCGTCGGTCCGGATTCCGTCGTTTCTGGCCTGGCCCGGCTCATAATGAAAGCGCGCAGCGGCCGCAGCAGCGCATCAATATCCGCCGATCGTTACGCGGGCTGGTTCGTCGTTGCCGTTTTGGTACTGGCGCTGATGACCGGCCTGGCCTGGGCCTGGCTTGATCCATCCCGTGCATTTGGCGTCACCCTCAGCGTGCTGGTGGTCAGTTGCCCCTGCGCTTTTTCCCTGGCAAGCCCTTCGGTGGTGTCGGCTGCCAGTCGGGCCTTGCTGAGGCACGGCATTATCCTGTGTCGTTCCGCAGCTCTCGAAGCACTCGCAACAGTCCGGCTGGCGCTGTTTGACAAAACCGGAACCCTGACCACCGGTTCACCGAGGCTGGGCGCGGTCACCTCCAATCCGGCCCGTGCAGATGCTGATCCCGATCACCTGCTGCGGGTCGCTGCCAGCCTCGAACAATTTTCTAATCATCCTGTGGCCGCAGCCTTTGCGGGGATCGAAACCCTGCCAACCATTACCCGAGCAACGGTCCACGCGGGACAAGGCATCTCAGCCACCGATGGTACTACCCGCTACCACATCGGCAGTAAATCGTTCGTCGGTTTGAAGAAAAATACCCGCGACACAAACGGTTCAAGCCGCTTGCAGGGCGAGGTCTGGCTCGCCGATGAGCAATCCTGGCTGCTGCGCATGGAACTGGACGACGAGGTCCGCCAGGGCGCACCGGCTCTACTCGCTTACCTCCAGGACCAGGGCATTCACAGCGCCGTCGTATCCGGAGACCAGGAACAACCGGTGGCCCTGTTGGCGCAGTCCCTGGGAATCGGGGAGCATCATCATTCGCATTCTGCGCAGCAGAAACTGGCGCGCCTGGACCAATTGCGAACGGTTCATGGTCCGGCCGTCATGATCGGTGACGGCGTCAATGACGCCCCCGTTCTGGCCGCGGCGGATACATCCATTGCCGTACAGGGAGGGGCGGAACTGGCCAACAGCGCCGCAGACTTTATCCTGACCGGTTACTCGCTCGATGGCGTAAGGGTCGCGCGTGAAACTGCGCTGCGATCTGTGCGGATTGTGCGCCAGAACATGGCCTGGGCCGCGGCCTACAATTTCAGCATGATACCGCTGGCGGCGCTGGGTTTTCTGCAACCCTGGATGGCTGCGCTGGGGATGTCACTGAGTTCCCTGTTGGTTGTACTGAATGCCGCACGGGTCGGAACCCGGCGTGAAAACAGCACTTTAAATCCAGTATTATCAATCACATGAATATGCTTTATATCCTTGTTCCGTTGGCCTTGATGGTGCTCGTGCTGGCCGTTGCGGCGCTCTTGTGGGCGATCAGGAACCGCCAGTTCGATGACCTGGAATCAGAAGGCTGGAGCGTTGTCCTGGATGATGACCGTAAACCGCCGGAAGGCAACGAACGTGAATCGCAAGCGCGCAACCCACGGGCTGGAGACTCGCCGCTTGATCAATGAGGCACCGGTGCTACTGACCGCCCTGATGGCGGGTTTACTGGGCAGCGGGCATTGCCTGGGTATGTGCGGCGCGATTGCCGGCAGCGCCGGCGGTATTGGTGTCAGCGCAGGTCGCATGCAAGTGCTCAAGTCAGCCTTGCGTTTCAACCTGGCCAGGATCATTTCCTACGTGCTGCTGGGCGCCCTGTCAGCATTCGTGCTGGGCAGTGGCGGAAACGCGCTTGCGGTGCCGGGCTGGGGCAGGGCGCTGCGCATTGCCAGTTCCGTTCTTATTCTGCTGATCGGCCTGCAGTTCCTGTTCAATATCGCCCTCCTGCAGTTTATTGAACGCGCCGGGGGGCGCCTGTGGGCTAGGTTCAGGCCAAGCCGTGTTTTTTCTGCTCGGCCTCCCGTAAGGGAACTGTTGCTCGGCCTGAGCTGGGGCTTTTTGCCATGTGGCCTGGTGTACACGATGCTGCTGACCGCCGCCTCGACCGGTCGGGCCACACACGGGGCCCTGGTCATGGCGGTTTTCGGGGCAGGTACGCTGCCTTCCATGCTCGGTGTAACGCTGTTCTCCGGCGTATTGCATCAAATACGTACAGAGCCGGTTATTCGCCGGTCTATCGGCGCAGGGCTGGTTCTGCTGGCTGGCTGGTCTTTCCTGATCGCCGTCAATACCGGTAACGCCCACATTCACCACGGCTAGGACGCCCCTGGAGCCGAAGTGGGGTACTTTTGCGCCTGTTTCCCACTTGGAGTGCCATAGACCTATAAGTGCGTATAATGTATATTATGTTAAATAATAGTGAGTAGCGCTGTTAACAATGGAACTTCTATTCATATATTCGCCCGAAGTCTTGCTGGTGAGCTATTTGGATTATCAATTGAATTTATAGACATTTATATCGCTATATATCATGTATTTATGAGTAATATATAATGTTATTAGTGAGTATTAATGTCACACTTTCTAGTCAATTATGCAGCAACAACGGTATGCACAACGTCATTGTTGAGGTGGAAAACTTCAAGCCTGGATGGCCGTCGTCAACCCTGGGCAGGTGTGAACGGCTCGAGGACCAGGATTTCAACGGCACACGCGATGGCGCGCAGCGCCCCCAGACGCCGCAGTTGATACAAATCGCGTACTTCTAGCGCGCTGTGGCCGTCAATCGCTGTAACAG
>JABDJL010000035.1 GCA_013002505.1 Lysobacterales bacterium
GGTTGGGATGGTGGACTTGGACACGCCCGACGCCATCGAACGTGGATTGCCGGAGCCCGAAATGGCCATGACCTCGAACACTTCGATCATGCCCCAGACCGTACCCAGCAGCCCCAGCAAAGGACACAGCGCCACACAGGTCTGGATCAGGGCGATGTTTTGCTCCATCTGGCTGGAAACCACGGAAATCAGGCGTGCGCGAATCTGGTGCGCTGACCATGAAGTGTGATCCGCCCGGTTTTCCCAGACTTGTTGAGCAGCGGCTGAAATTCTCCTGTGCCCGCCTCGAATGTAGACGACCCGCTCGATAATCAGGGCCCACATGAACAGGGTCAGCACGCCAATTACGACCAATACAGGACCGCCCAACTCGAGGAAGTTGCGGATGGTTTCCAGTGCAGGCAGATAATAATAAATCAGGTCCATGCTATTTCCTGCTTAAGCTCACTGTCCCTCGGCTCTCTCGGCCAGGATACCGGCAGCTTCTTCCTGCAGGATCTGGGTCAGGCGGCGCGCCCGGCTGGCAACCAGCGTATGCAGGAATACCGTCGGAATCGCCACGACCAGTCCGAGGACCGTGGTGACCAGTGCTTGCGAGATACCACCCGCCATCAGCTTCGGATCACCCGCACCGTACAGCGTGATGGCCTGGAAAGTCACGATCATGCCTGTGACGGTACCCAGCAGACCTAGCAGCGGTGCTACCACAGAAATGATTTTCAGCAACGGCAGCATGCGATTCAGTGCCGGGGTTTCGCGCAGTATGGATTCGCCCAGCTTCAGCTCGAGAGATTCCACATCTGCGGTCGGGTTGTCTGCATGAACCTTGAATACGCGACCCAGTGGGTTGTCGCCCGGCTGGTCAGGCTTCTTGATCTGTGCATTGACCTTGGAGCCAATGGCCGACAGCGCCAGCAAACGCCACAAGGCAATTGCCACGCCAATAATACCCAGGGCGATGATCACGTAACCCACTTCCTTACCCTGGGCAATACGCTCGCCGAGGCTCGGAGATTCAACCAACAAGCCAAGCAACTGCCCACGGGTCGGGTCGAGCCCGACTGCGTGCAGGCCCGAACTGGCTGCCTCCAGGTCTTCGATACGGTTGGTGTAGCGTGATTGCGGCTGGCGCTGCAATTCAACCAATCGGCCGGTTTCCGGGACATATTCCAGGTACTTGCCGTTGGCCGTTGCGTTAAATACACCGATGCGCGTAACTTCGGCGGCTTCTTCCTCGCCGTTGGCGTTGACCACCGGAGCAGTGAATTTCACGACCTTGCCGGATTCCACCATTTCGCGCTGCAATTCAAACCACAGGCGCTCGATTTCTTCCAGCGAAGCCATGCGGTTGCTCTGGCCCATCTTGGCCGCGAATTCGGTCAGGAACTGTGAACGATCACCGAACTGTACCTGGGTGACCGAAGTCGAGAACTGTCCGATGGCATCACCGGCACCTTGCTGGAGCACGCCGAACAGTTCCTTGAGGTCGCCCAGTCTTTCCTGCAGTGCACGCTCAAGCTCGATGATCTCCTCATCGTTGACTTCGAAGGTCTGCTCCAACTGGTCTGACAGTTGTTCCTGGCGGGCCTGTTCATTGCGCGCCTCCTGCAGCAGGCGTTGCTGATTGGCACGATCCTGGCGAAACGCAGCCAGTCGGGCCTGTGCCTCTTCGGCATCCTTGACCCGGCCTTGTGATACCTGTTCAAGCAGCTGGTCCAGATCAACAGTTTCTGCCGCGAATGCCGTGGCGCCAAAAGTCAGGGTGGCCGCCAGGGCTGCGATGATTGTCTTGTTGAAATTTTTCATTGTGCTGCCCCCCTCGGTGCTGCTACCGGGACAACGATCAAATCAGGCGCCACCTGCTTGTCGGCGATTCTCAGGCCTTGCGCGACTTGTGCCTTGTACGTTTCGGGTGACAACTCTTCCCACTCGCGGGTGTTGTTGTTCCAGCCCTTGGTGATGGCGCCGCCCACGGTCTGTGCCGACAGCGAAACGCGGCCGATGCGCAAAAAGTCCACTTCGCGGATGTTGCCTTCAATTTCCAGCGAACCCTTGTAGGCTTCAATGGTTCGTCCGTAATCGGTCTCAATCGAGAACGCTTCAAGGACCTGGCGCAATTTTTCCGCCGCGGTCACGTCAGACCGTTCCATCATTCCGCGCAGTCGATTGAGCCTCGCGTTGCGCTCGTCAAGCAGGAACGGCGTATCCAGCTGGATAAACTGCTCCAGTGAATCAATCATGCGCGTCATTAATGGAATGATCTGCCGTTCGATCAGCGCCACGTTGTCAATGGATTCGGCCAACGCGGTTTTTTCCGTTTCCTGGTTGTCGATCTGGCGTTGTAACAGGCTGTTGTAGACCTTCAGGCCATCAACCACCTTGTCAACCGTTTTGAAATCCGCCGTGATCTGGTCGGTCTGGTCGGCGACTGCCTCGACGCGTTTCTGGTCTGCGGCCGCTGCATCTGTCCTGGCCTCCCCGGCGTCAGTGATCTCCTGGATGGTTGCCGCGTTGACCGCGGCCACGAATCCGATGGTCGTCAATGCGCTGCCTAGCGCAACGAGACGCAATCTTTGAGTATTTGGTTTGCTGATCATGCTTGATTCTCGGTATTGGATTTGTGGAGTCCGTTAAATAAAGCGAAAGCACACTCTATATTCAACGACTTTTGTGGTCAAACACTGTCAGTGCAATTTGCAGCTTTTCGTAAATTTGCAGCAAAAGCACCGGCCTGACCATGAAAACAGTGCGCCAAAAGTAAAGAAATTGTTAAGTCACGCACACAAGCGATGGACCTAATCAGGCCCGCCGGTAAATATTCTCATTGCTTAAAACCGCTTCGAATCCATCTGCCAGGATGTCTGCCCATTTGTGCGCGCCTTCTGAATCTGACACGAGGTCTTGCCGGACTTCGATACCGACATTGGCCAGTCCCTCGCTTTCGGCGTGGTAATCAATGGTGAAATCGTGCGGGTGGCGGCCCGAGTAGGGCTCGTTGTCACCGACCTTGAGTTCGGGATTACGGCCCAAATGCTCCATCAGTGGTAGCGGAATTCTCTCATCGGTATCCCACATGACGCCGATATGGCAATGCCGCACGACGTTATTGAACACCGGTGTGCAGGTGTGAATCGAAAGGAATGCCGGAACGATGTCGCGCGCTTCGAAAGACTTGAGCTGACGCGTGATCTCGTCATGGTAGGGCTTGAAGAACGAGTCTATTCGTTCCTGTTTTTCTTCCGGACCGATGTCCAGGTTACCGGGTATGGCAATACCGTCGCTGACCTGGATAAATGCACTGTCGTCGTGCAACTGGCGGTTCAGGTCAACGATCAGGCGTGAATATCCGCCCAGCACGGCAGGGGCATCGAGCCGGTCGGCAAGATGACGCGTCACCGAGGCCGCTCCAATGTCGCAGGCCACGTGCTTGTCCAGCACCCAGTCCGCAACACCCAGTTGCTGCATGGCGGCTGGGAATTCGCGGCTGGCATGGTCACAAACCAATAACACCGGCGCCTTACCACCCGGGTTATAAACCGTGAAGGGTGGCGGATCATCGGGCCCGATAAGGGGCCAGTGTGCGCGCTTGCTTACCGGCGCACTGTGTGCTTCGAAATGTGCTTCGCTCAGACTCACAGATTCTCTTTTCTCGGTTTGCCGGTCTCAGGCATGCGACACGGCTGGGTTCTCGGCCACTTCGGCCTGTAATTTCCGGAACAGGCCGTCGGCCTCGCGGAACTGGTCACGGGCCTTTACCAGGTACTGGTTGACTTCATCAATGTATCCATCGGTGGATGCCGACCATACCCGGTTAATATAACGCTCACCGGCAGCAAAAGCACTCATGACGTCCGCATAATTTTGCATGCCGAAGACATGGATCATGGATTCACGGGCATTGGCGAAGCGATTCAGGTCTTCGCGGAACAGCCGGTCAATCTCGAAGCGGGCCTCGTAGACCGGTAATTCCTCCTTGCGATCGCAAAGTTCTGACAGGTTTTTCAGAATAGATTCCAGGCTGCCTCCGAGCTGTTGCATGTTGCCCGACAGCCGGTGTCCGGAACTGGCCTCTGAATGATGCGCTCTGCGGAACATGACCAGGCCGATTGCGCCGGCCGCCAGTACCGAGCCCATCCAGGCCCAGTTGACCTCGACGGGGTCTAGCACGGCGATAAATGCGCCGGCAAGAAATGCCGCCATGATCAATAACAGTGAAAAGGCTTTGATGTTCATACCGCCTCCAGGATCATCTTGATGGCAAAGGCGACCCCGACCAGGGCCTCACCAACAATGACGCCTGCCGCGATTGGAATACCGACTGTTTCGGAGAATTCGTTACCCAGTTTCCAGTCGCTGACCACGCGCAACAGCGTTCCGATGGAGTAAGTCAGCACGATGCTGAAGGGCAGGTAAAAGCCCAGGCCGACCGTAATGCCGAGTCCGGGCTGTGCAATCGATAAAAGCGCACCCAGCCCGGCACCCGCCAGGTATTTCTGCACCGGTACATCTCCGCCGACGATGCCATTGACCATCGACGCCAGGGCCTGGCCCTGCGGTGCCGGCAACTTGTCGCTGCCCAGCGTATAGGCTTCATGCAGGACGAAGATCAGTCCGACGATCAGTATCGGGCCCAGCCATGCGCCCAGGAATTGCCCCAGTTGTTGCTGGCGCGGCGTGGCGCCGACCAGGTAACCGGTCTTCAGATCGAGCATCAGGTCGGTGGCCTGCGACATGGCGACACAGGCTGCCGCACCGACCATGACCGCCGAAACAATGGCAGCCTTGGTGTCACCCAGCCCGCTGGAAATGAATATCAGTATGGTCACGGCGATCAGCGTCATGCCCGACAGCGGTGACCAGTTGGTGCGGCCGATGGCTTCTGACAGGATCACGCCAGCGATCCATATCCACAGCGTGCCGACGACTGCCATTAACACGCCTCTGCCGAGACCCATTTTCTCGGTCGACAGAATGGCCATGACTGCAAGCAGGATGGTGGCGCCACCAATGGCCAGGTACAGCAGTTTGATCGGCATCTCGTCGGACGACATTGCGGATTCCGCCTTGGCAGCATTCTGCATGCTGCGCACGGCACTGACGATCATCGGAAACGCCATAATGACGCCGGCCACGGCGCCACCGATCAACATGCCAATGCCCACCGGGCGGTACAACAGCAGGCGCAATGAATTCGGGTCGGAAGTGACCTGGCCTGTGGCCGGGTCGATGGGAAACAGGCCGAACTGGTTCAGCAATGGCGCCAGCACCCAGTAGCACACGTAACCGCCGATGATGAACGCAACGCCGCCCTTGCCGGCGATATACCCGACGCCAATCGATAACAGCGACAGGTACCAGATTCCGTTCATGAAATCCGGCCAGCCCAGCTGGCTTCCGAGATCCCAGTATTCGACGCCGGTGGTCTGGCTCAGGAAATGCGCGCCGCCACTGAAAACGGCCGCGATCAGCAGGAACATGGCCTTGCGGACGCCCGCACCGGGCGACTTGAGAATCGTGGCCACGGCAACACCGCCGGGGTAAGTCAGGCGCTCGTAGTCGATCATCTGCTTGCGCAAGGGAATAATGAAGCCGATACCCAGGAATGCACCCGCGATGGCGCCGAAGGTCAGCATGACCGGGTTAAAGTCAGAGCCGTAACCGAGAATGAATATGGCCGGCACCGAAAACATCAAACCGCTGGACGCGCCGTTCACGCCGCTGGCCACGGTTTGCACGATATTATTCTCGATAATGCTGTTACGCCGCAGCATTCCGCGCAGGATGGCAAAACCCAGGATGGCCGCAAGCTCGGACCCCTCAATTGAAAAGCCCAGGATCAGGGCGGCATAGCCGATGCTGACCGCGATCACGGCACCCAGGAAGTAGCCCACCAGCACAGCGGTGGTGGTTAGCTCCGGGTAAGGTCCGTGACGGACGATTTCTGCTGATTTCGAATTCATTAGTACTGATGCTCGTTGTTGTTTTTTGTAGTTTACCCTTGAGGGGTAACCCTTCTCCCGTCACCCGTCATAGCCCATAGGCCCAAATTAGCACACCGCTCAGCACCAGCCACAACATGATCGCCAGAGGCAGGCCGACGCGCACGAAATCACCGAATTTGTAACCTCCGGCGTTCATGATCAGGATGTTGGTCTGGTAGGCCATCGGGGTGACGAAACTCAGGTTGGCGCCGAACAAAACAGCCAGCACGAACGGTTCCAGGGGCATGCCCAGCCTTTGTGCGATCCCGATCGCGATCGGCGTGCCGATCACCGCCGCTGCATTGTTCGAGACCACGTTTGTTAGGACGCCCATCATCAACATCAGGCCCATCATTACGGCCGGCGCCGGCGCGCCGAACGTGATCGAAACAAATGCATTGGCCAGGTAATCGGCGCCTCCGGTCTGCAGCAGGGCCGAACCCATGGCCAGCGAGGAAACAATGATCAGGATGACCTGCGTGCTGAGCGCATTCATGGCCTCTTTCCAGTTCAGGCAGCCCGTAACGATTAGTGTCAGCGAGCCGAGCAGGGCGCTGATTTCGATCGGCATGATGCGAAATGCTGCCAGCGCCACGACGCTTGCAATGGTCAGCAGGGCGATCGGCGCCTTGCGGGTCCGCGGCAGGCTGATACTGCCGTCCAGCACCAGGAAGTCCGAGCTCTCCTTGAGCGCTGACAGGTTTTCAGGGCTTGATTGGATCAGCAGCACGTCGCCGTTGCGCAGCCGGACTTCATCGAGACCCGGAGATTCGCGTCCTTCCATGCCTTCAAAGCGGGCAAAGGCGAGCAGCCGCAGACCATAGCGCGAGAATAGCTGCGCGTTGCCGATGCGCGTGCCATTGAGCCGCGAAGCGGGTGTAATGGCCACTTCGGCAATTTGCATGCCGAGTGTGCTGAGCGGGTGGCTGGCATCCACCTCGTGGTCACCGGAAAACAACGTACCGCCCAGGATGCGGGCATGTTCACGCAGGTTGGTCTGCGTGTCACTGGTCGTCAGGCGATCCTCGGCACGCAGCGTCACGTCGGGCAATGGGTTGATGAACACGCCCTTGCCTCGTTCAATGGTTTCCACGTTGATGCCGTCGCCGGCGCGGGTGATGGCCTCTGCAAGCGACTTCCCAACCACCGGACTGTCCTCGTTGAGCTTGATCTGCGCCGTGTATATGCGTGACACACCCCGGCTCATCGGCGCCTGCCGCTCAGGGATCAGGCGGGGTGCAATCAGCCACAGGTATAGCAATGCGAAGGTACCTGCAATCAATACCGGCGGCATGAAGTCGAACATGTTGAACCGTTCCATGCCGAGGTCGGCCGCGACATTGACGACCAGCAGGTTGGTCGAGGTGCCGATGGTGGTCGCCATTCCGCCCAGGATACTGGCAAAGCCCATGGGTATCAGCGAGCCGGAAGAAGAGATCCCGGTTTTCATTGCCACGCCGATCATGATCGGCAGCATCAGGACGACAATCGGTGTGTTGTTGATGAAGGCGCTCAGTACGCCGGTAATCAACAGCGTTAATAGCAGCGAGATGACCGGCCCGCGGCGCCATAACCTGGCCAGCAAGCGGCCAACCGGTTCCAGGGCGCCGGTCCTGATCATGCCCTGCCCAACGATCATCAGGGCGCATACCGCAATCAGCGCGCGGTTACCAAAGCCAAGGAAAAACTCGCTCGGGTTGACCGACCTGCCGTCCATTTCGAACGGGAACAACTGGAACCCGACCGTCAGCAGCACGATGACAACCAGGCTGGTGGTTTCAAGCGGAATATCATCGCGCGCGAACAGCACCAGGGCCACGGCGATGAGGATCATCACAGCCAGGGCGTGGGCATTGGGTAAAGCGAGTTCAAGCATCGTTGTTATCGAGTCCGCCTTCAGATTGCTGGAGTTGTTCCCTGAGCTCATCAGCACTCCGGGCGGCCGCGAGGCAGGATGTTCCATGGCAAACGTGGGCCGTGGTTTCATCCATAGACTTTTCCTTTCCGGAAAGGCCTGGCAACGCCGCGCCGGGTGGCACGACATAGCAGTTTACCCGATCAATATCTGAAATGGCGGCTTTCCATTGTTCGGCCAGCGCCGGGTTTGGGCCGCAGACCAGCACCTGTGGTGGCGCCTGCAGGTGATCGAGCATCGCCGTGACCAGGCTCGCGTGCGCCAGCGGTTGGCGCAGCAGGTCGTCGTGACCGCACTCCAGTGCCCGGATTGCTGAATCGAGGTAACGGGATTCGAAGCTCAATGCAGCCAGGCGCAGAAGCGCAGAGATCGCGACCGCGCCACCCGAAGGCGTGGCATCGTCCTGCAGACTGCGCAGGCGCGCCATCGGCACGGGCTGATCGGAGGCGGAAAACCAGAAGCCACCGTTTTCCTGGTCCTCGAACTGGTCCAGCATTGTATCGGCCAGGCACAGCAGGAAGGCATACAGGTCATCGTCCCAGGCGGCCTGCAGCAGGGCCAGCCCGGCGTCGAGCAGGAAAGCATGGTCGTCCAGGTAGGCCGGGTGGCTGTGAACACCGTTCACGGTTACCGCGTAAAGGCGCTGATCGTGCCAGGCGGACTTCTGAATAACGGCCATGATTTCGCCAGCGGCGGATATCCAATCAGGGTGTTGAAGCGCCTGCCCGGCGCGCGCCAATCCGGCGATCGACAGCGCGTTCCAACTGGTCAGGATTTTTTCGTCGGTACCAGGGGCTACCCGCTGCGCCCGCGCCTTTCGCAGGGTGCGAAGGGAAGCGTCAAAATTCTCATCGCTGCGGCCGGCCTGAACGAGGTGCCAATGCTGGCCTTCAAAGTTAGGTGGGCCGTCGAGGCCAAACTGGGCGGCAAAGCGGTCGTAATCAGCTCCGAGAAGTTGGCTGACCTCGGTCCGGCTCCAGGTGTGGTAACCGCCCTCGACGCCGCCTGCATCGGCATCGATGCTGGCGAACAAACCGCCCTCCGGAGCGCGCATGTCGCGCAGCATCCAGCCGGCAATGCCTTCGGCCGCCTGGCGGAACAGGGCATCTACCTGCGTGTTTTCCTGGGTTGCCGCCATCACGGCATATAGCGGCAGCAGCTGGGCGTTGTCGTAAAGCATTTTTTCGAAATGAGGAATCGTCCAGTCGCCGTCCACCGTGTAACGATAGAAGCCGCCATCCAGCGGATCACGCAGGCCGCGCAGCGCCATCACTTCCAGCGTCTGCCTGAGCATGGACGATTCGCTTTCGCCGCCAGGGCTTCTTGCGAGCACCGAGACCATTGCAAGCAACGGTGCCTGAGGAAACTTCGGTGCGCCACCAAAACCTCCGTGGTGCCGGTCAAAGCGCGCCGCCAACTGTTCGTGTACCGGATCAATCACATCGGGTAAAGCGGGCAGGTCCTGTTGCCGGGTGCGCTGCAGTTCACTGATGGCTTGTGCGAGCCGTTCGTTCTGTGCGCGCGCCGCATCCCGGTTATCACGAAACCAATCGCTGACGCGCTCCAGCAAGTCGCCAAACGCCGGCAAGCCATGTCGCGGTGAAGGTGGGAAATAAGTGCCCGCGAAGAACGGTGCAAGGTCCTTGGGGTCGAGGAAAAGGGTCAGCGGCCATCCACCGCCGCGACCGGTCAGCAACTGGTGCGATAACTGGTATACCTTGTCCAGGTCTGGCCGTTCTTCGCGGTCGACCTTGATGTTGACGAACAGGCGATTCATGACTGCCGCTGTTTCAGGATCCTCGAATGATTCATGAGCCATGACATGGCACCAGTGACAGGCGCTGTAGCCGATGGACAGCAGGATCGGCCTGCCGCTGTCGCGCGCCCGATCCAGGGCACTTTCGTCCCACGGGTGCCAGTCAACCGGGTTGTTCGCATGCTGTCGCAGGTAAAGGCTGGCGCTGTTTTCGAGTCTGTTCATCAATGTGCCGTTGAAGGGTTCTGTGGCGGGTTTATTTTCCGTGGGTAATGTCAGGTACAATCCCGACGAAAGAGCCATGATTGTACCTGACCCCTGTTCCCGGCCCATGTCCTGATGCAAAGCAACCACTACCTGGTAAATTTCGATCCCGTGGCCCTGTCCCTCGGGCCTTTGAGCATTCACTGGTATGGCGTCATGTACCTGCTGGCGTTCCTTGCGTTCTGGCTGATTGGCAGCCGGGTCGCAAGCAGGCGTGAATGGTGGAGCTGGACCCCAGAGATGGTCAGCGACATGCTGTTTTACGGCATGCTGGGCGTCATTATTGGCGGCCGGCTGGGCTACGTATTTTTTTACAGCTTTCCCAGCCTGCTCGACGATCCTCTCTACCTGTTCCGGATTTGGGACGGCGGCATGTCATTTCACGGCGGGTTGCTGGGCGTGATCGTCGCCATGGCGTGGTTTGGCAGGAAGGTTGGTCAGTCGTTCTGGCAGGTGGCCGATTTTGTCGCCCCGATCGTACCGCTGGGGCTGATGTTTGGCCGTATCGGAAACTTCATCGGCGGTGAGCTGTGGGGCCGGCTCAGCGACTCGTCACTGGCCATGATATTTCCCGGGTCTTTGCCGAGAACAGCACTGGGCGGACAGTCTCTGGAGCAAGCCTGGGCGAGTGGCGCTCTGGATTCATTTGCGCGCCACCCCAGCCAGCTTTACCAGGCGGCCCTTGAGGGACTGGCGTTGTTCGTCGTGTTGATGGTCTACTCGTCGCGGCCCCGGCCGCGCGGTTCCATTGCCGGGTTGTTCCTGGTGGGATACGGCACATTCCGCTTCATCGCGGAATTTTTCCGCGAGCCGGACGAGCACCTCGGATTCCTGGCAGCGGACTGGCTTACAATGGGTATGCTGTTATCGCTGCCAATGATTGTCGCGGGCCTGGTCATCATGTGGTGGGTGCCACGCAGTCAGGCCACGCCTAACGAGGGATAAGTCTTACCGATGCAAACCTACCTGCAGCTTCTTCGCGACATCCTCCACAACGGCTCGCGTAAATCCGACCGCACGGGCACCGGCACGATCAGCCTGTTTGGCTACCAGATGCGCTATGACCTGGCGCAGGGTTTTCCGGCCGTCACGACCAAGAAACTGCACCTCAGGTCCATCATTCACGAATTGTTGTGGTTTCTGAAGGGCGACACCAACATCGCCTATCTGAACGAAAATGGCGTGCGTATCTGGGACCAGT
This sequence comes from Lysobacterales bacterium, assembly GCA_013002505.1. Lineage (GTDB taxonomy): Bacteria > Pseudomonadota > Gammaproteobacteria > Xanthomonadales > SZUA-36 > JABDJL01. The sequence continues at coordinate 11,118 of JABDJL010000035.1, forward strand.
GGGCCGACGATAACGGAGATCTCGGGCCGATATACGGCGCCATGTGGCGCAACTGGCCCGAGCCCGATGGCGGCCGCATCGACCAGCTTGAAAACCTGCTGCACGATATCCGCAATAACCCGGATTCGAGACGCTTGATTATTTCAGGCTGGAACCCGGCCGTGCTCCCGGACGAGACCATCAGTCCGCGCGACAATGCCACGGCAGGCAAACAGGCGCTGCCGCCGTGTCACACGCTGTTCCAGTTTCATGTCGCAGATGGCAGGCTCAGTTGCCAGCTTTACCAGCGCAGCGGCGACGCCTTTCTCGGCGTGCCGTTCAACATTGCTTCCTATGCCCTGATGACGATGATGATCGCGCAGGTCTGTGACCTTGAAGCGGGCGATTTCGTGCACACCCTGGGTGATTGTCACATCTACCTCAATCATCTCGACCAGGTGCATACCCAGCTTCAGCGTGAGCCGTTTCCTTTACCGGTCATGCACATCAACCCGGACGTGAAATCGCTGTTCGATTTTAAGTTTGAGGATTTCGAATTGCGTAATTACCAGTCCCACGATCTGATCCGCGCGCCGATCGCGGTCTGAGACAGGCAAAGATCATGCCCCGCAGCTTTCCCGACCGGATTCGCTCACTACCCGAATACCAGGGCCGCTTTGACGCCTACCAGCTCAGTGCCGATGACTGCGAGGTGCTGTTTGCGTCCTACCCGGCCGGCACCTCGATTCCACCGCACACCCACGACACCGACAACCACGGCATCATCACTCGTGGTGAACTGATTCTTACAATGAACGGTCGGACGCGTCGCTATCGAGCCGGTGACTGGTACCACGTGCCGGCGCATGCTGAGCATGCGGCGCGCTTCGAGGTGGAGACCGATGAAATTGAGTTCTGGTTTGACTAGGCTTCAATTCGGTGCCAATTCCTGAACAAAAACGCATCTATCGCCTGGCGGGCGTTTGCGGGGTGCTGGTGGTGGCGGCCCTGATCGTGCCGCGCTTCGTGGCCAACCCCGAGGGCGGGTTCGCCAGCGGTGCGTCAGCGGTGCTGGCTTTGCTGGGAATGCTGTTTGCTGCTTTACTGGTTTCGCTGTACCTGCTGGCAATGACGCTGCAAAACTATGCCGAACTACCGGCCTCTGCGAAGGTGGCCGGGTTGGCGCCATTCCTGGTACTGGCCGCGCTCCTGATCGGCCTTTTTGGTTTTCTGCGCTACTGAGCTCGGACTATCCGACGCTCTGCTTGCCGCTAGAATATAACTAAGCCACATTTTGGGGAGGCTCCATGAGCACCATGCACACAGCGCATCCTTCGCTGGTTATCTCCTACCTGTTACTGCGCAAGCTGATCGGCCTGCTGGGCTGCGCGCTGCCATTTGTCCTCGCGATCGGCGCGTGGCTAATCAGCGGCATGGATGTGCAGCCTTCAATCAGCGACTACTATCACACGGTCATGCGCGACATGTTCGTGGGTATCCTGTTTGCGATTGCCATTTTCATGCTGTCATACCGCGGTTACGAGCCGGCTGACGACCGCGCCGGCGATATCGCCTGCATTTCCGCCATTTTCGTCGCGCTGTTTCCAGTGGCGCCGCTCAATCCGACGCCCGCGCAGGAAGTGTTGGGGACGCTGCACTACATTTCAGCTGCGGTGTTTTTTCTGACGCTGGCCTATTTTTCGCTGGTGTTGTTCACCAAGAGCGATCCGACCATTCCGCCGACGCCCAGAAAAATCGTACGCAACCGCGTATACCGGATTTGCGGCTGGACCATCATTGCCTGCCTGGCCCTGATCGTGCTGGTCGGCAATTTCGCCTCGGCGCCGGTCAAACAGCTCGACCCGGTTTTCTGGCTGGAGGCCCTGGCCATTATCGCCTTTGGCTTCTCATGGCTGACCAAGGGTGAAGCCATACTCGCTGATCAGCCCTGACGCGTGATCTCTCCGTACGTCACGATCATTGCTGCGGTGGCCGTCAACCGCGCGATCGGACTGCGCGGCAAGATGCCGTGGCACCTGCCGGATGAATTGCGCCACTTCAAGAAAATGACGCTGGGAAAGCCGGTGATCATGGGCCGCAAGACACACGAGTCCATCGGCATGGTGCTGCCCGGTCGCCAGAATATCGTGGTCACGCGCAATGCCGAGTACGCCAGTGAAGGTGTCGATGTGGCGACCTCATTACAACATGCCCTTGAGATCGGACAAGGTGGTGAACTGATGGTGATCGGAGGAGGTGAGCTGTATCGCCTGGCCCTGCCACTGGCCAGCCGCCTGCTGCTGACCGTGGTGGATTACGAACCGGAAGGCGATACCTTTTTCCCGGAATGGCGCAATGACAATTGGGCCTTGGCCGGTTCAGTCACTCACGATGCCGATGAGCAGCACGCCCACTCCTTCCAGCTACAGGAATGGCTCAGGGCATAAACCAAGAAAATCTTGCGCTTTAAATGAAGGCATGGTGCCTGGCCGGTACCGGCAGGACGCCGTCAATACGTCCCTGTAGGCTCTGTCGCGACTTCCCTGTCGCTCAAGCCTGCCGTTCCCGACCCAGCCACCACGCCCACGACAGCAACTGTTGCAGAAAATTTGAACGGGTGAGTTATGCATCAATGATGGGGTGGCGGAATGTGCTTTGCGGAACCTTTGGAGGCAGGATGCCGACGCAGAACGTACAGGGATGTATTCACGGCGTGTCCCGCAAGGTGCATGCCGCTATCCCAGCATGATGATTGCCTACAGGGATGTATTCACGGCGTGTCCTGGAGACAGGCTGAGGTGTGCTTGGATCCTTTAGAGTCATTCATCGTTGTCC
>JABDJL010000044.1 GCA_013002505.1 Lysobacterales bacterium
ATTGCTCGCGCAGCACCCAGAGGTGACGAAGATGTTTAGACGATTTTGCCGGGTCAAAGCCATTGCGGTGGCTATGGTTCCGCTTGCCCTCGCCTCGTGTTCTGCCACTGAAACCGTCAGTTTCGCCAATGATGTCAAGCCCGTGCTGGACCAATATTGTCTTGAATGCCATCAACCTGGTGGCGCCGGGTTTGAAGCCAGCGGCCTCGACATGAGCAGTTACCAGGGGATCATGAAGGGCACTCGAAACGGACCCATGGTTATTGCCGGAGACAGCATGGGCAGCAACTTGCTGGTCCTGATGGAAGGCCGGGCTGATCCTTCAATCAAGATGCCACATGGTGGCGCCATCGAGGTCCCGGCCTCCGAAATACAAACCATCAAAGCCTGGATCGACCAGGGTGCCCAGAACAATTAGGGCAATGCCAGATAAATTGAATGCGCGCCCGTCATCTGGTTTCGTAAGCGGTTTAACAGGTTCGGGGTTTGCGCTCCTTACCATCCTCACTCTAGTCCTGGTATGGCCAACCTTGTTGCCTGCTCAGCAGGACCCGTCAAGCCGGCCGATCAGCAGTATTGAAAAGTCTGCGCTGTTCCCGACACGGGCAAAGATCGACGAGGGCAAAGCGCTGGCCGAAACAAACTGTTCCGCCTGCCATGGAATGGACGGGGTTGCAGCAAACCCCGAGCTACCGAACCTTGCCACCCAGCGCACGATTTACCTGTACCGTCAACTACAGGAATATCGGAATGGCAACCGCACAGCATCAGAGATGCACCGGCATGTGCAGTATCTCGACGACGCAGCCTTGCTCAAGGCCGCCATATACTACGCCAGCCTCAGATATCCCAATAAGGAATCAGCTACCGAGCCGGACTGGATCAATGGCGACGACCCCTTACGCGCCGTGCGTGCATCGACTGCAGGCTGTGCGGGTTGCCACGGCGCTGAAGGAAACAGCAGCGTGCCGGGCATGCCAAGCCTGACAGCGCAGCACCCGGATTACTTCATAACCGCGATGAACGCCTATAAAGCCGGTGAGCGCAAACACGGCATGATGCAAATGTTGGTCGCTACGCTGGGAGACGATAAGATTGCCGAAATGGGCCTGTTCTATGCCCTCCAGGAACCGGCTCCAGCCACGGCACCCTTGCCCGGAGACCCGGTTGCGGGCCGGACTGCGGCCGAACCCTGCGCTTCGTGCCACGGTGCTGACGGAAATGCCACTTCTGCTGACATGCCCACTCTCGCTGGACAGGATGCCGCATACCTGGTCGTTTCGATGAAATCTTACCTGGACGGAGACCGCGTTCATGAACCGATGCAGCAGGCCATGACCGGAACTAATACTATTATTATCAATGATATAGCATCATTCTACGCCAGCGAGAAACCACTGGCCAGAAACGTGCGAAAACCGCTGACCACGTCACAATGGCTGCATCGATGCGAGCGCTGCCATGGGATAAAGGGTGATAGTCCAGATCCGCGCTACCCCTCACTTGCGGGACAGAATAAAACGTACCTCATGGGCGCGATGCGAGCGTATGCTAATGGCGCCCGAAGCAACCGGGTCATGCACGCGATGTCTGAACCATTAAGTGACAACGACATTCAAAGGTTGTCTGAATACTTTGCCGCACAAACCCCAAGACGGGCGATTTACCTCGACTTGCCATGCGTAGAGCTTGATGAGTCAAACTAACGCATGGCTGAATTCAAGATCACTACAAGGAGTAAAACGATGATGAAAAACTGGATCATTCTGGCTGTTTATTCACTGATGATGGTCACAGGTACCGCTGTCGCTGGCGGAGACGTGGCTGCGGGAGAAGCGAAAGCGGCAGAGGCCTGCGCCGGATGTCATGGTGCCGCAGGCGAAGGCATGGGCGACAACCCGCCATTGGCCGGCCTGGACAAGAAAGAGCATGCCGAAATGCTGTTCGCTTACAAGGATGGTTCGAAAGAAGGCGCCATGATGCAAATGTTTTCAGCCCCACTCAGTGAAGAAGACATCTGGAATCTCGCTGCCTATTATGCGAGCCTCGGTGAGTAAGCCTAAAAAGCCGGCGGCTTTTTTGCATAAAGCGGCTTGAACGCCGGCGTACTAATACGCCACCAGGATCACCGTCATCCAGGAGTGCAGACTTGAATTCAAGATCGACCCATCGCCTGTACCGACACTTCCAGGAACTGCCATACAGCATGCGCGTACTGTTTACTGGCACGCTGCTGGTCTTTGGCATGGGATACCTGTTTGCCTTGTTGTATGTCTACAACGCTCATTCGGGGTTGGACGGGTCGGCATCGATGTCTGTCGAGGATATCGTGATCGCCTATAGCGGCAATGCCGAAGGCTCCGAACTGGAATCGGCCTTGCAGGGTCCGATGGCCGGGATGCTCAATGAGCGTGATATGTCCCAGTTGATGAGCTGGTTGCGCGCCGGGGCAGACAAGGATGTGTTCGAATCGCAAATCCAACCCATCATCGAGCAAAGTTGCCTGGACTGCCATGACGGCAGCAATCCTCACCTGTCAAACCTCGACGGTTTCGAAAACCTTCAGGAAGTCATCCAACTGGACACGGGCGCGGACGTTTATACACTTGTCCGTGTATCTCATATTCACCTGTTCGGGCTCACATTTATATTTTTCATCGTTGGATTTATTTTCAGCCACGCCTACCTCAGGCCGGTATGGCTGAAGTGCCTGATCGTCGGCCTGCCGTTCATCTGCATCGTTGCCGATGTCAGCTCGTGGTATTTCACCAAGTTGTTTAGCGGCTTTGCATGGGTCGTTTTGATTGCTGGTGGCCTGATGGGCCTGAGTTTCGCCGTGATGTGGGTCGTATCGATGTATCAGATGTGGATCTACAAGCTGCCCGATCACCTGAACCCGGCGAATCCGGACAATCACTCCTGAGCTGATCGGGACCAAGAGCCCCAAACCGGCGGCAATTGGAGCTCAGCGAGCTTCGCGGCTCGAGTACAGCGTCGCCAGGCTCTCGATCATCGTGTCGCTGTATGGCAGGCTCATCTTGTGCATCGTGGTGCTGTGCCGCTTGTCATCACGGTAGGCGCGAAGCGCCATGATCAGGTAATCGCGATCCTGTCCATTCAGTCTTGGCGTCGCCAGGTTTGGACTGTCGATACCCGGCCCATGGCAGCGGTCACAACTGCGGCTTAGCTTGGCGGCTGAAATCGGTTCGTCTTCGGCCGCCCTGGGCTGCTGGATTGCGTAGTAGGCCGCGATATTGGCAATATCCTCGTCACTTTTATCGGCAAACATGACGTCGTGGTGACGCACGTGGCCACGATAGGCTTTGGCGGCATTTGCGAGGTAAAGTGGGTCCTGGCCCGCCAGGCTGGGCGTTGCCGCATCGTGACTGACACCGCCGCCACCGTGGCAACCTCCACATTGTGCGCTCAATACCATTCCCGCCTCTGGATCACCGTTTTCCGGCGCCTGATGTGCGTCCGGCACCTGGCTGGCGTAGTACAAGGCCAGCTTTTCAATGTCGGTTCTGGACAAACCACGCAAAGATTTCTCCATGGTTTCTATATCCCTGATACCAGTCAGATAAGCCTGGGTTGCGGCAATGAAATACAACGGTTGTTGTCCCGCGAGGCTCGGAATCCCCGCAATCACACTGTTGCCACTCTCCCCATGGCAACTCACACACGCTTTTGCGATTTGCTCACCTTCCTCATACGAGGTCATTTTGTCATGAATGGTCGCAGGCTGTTCGGGTGGTGATAATGAAGCGTAATAAGCCGACACGTTAACCATGTCAGCATCATTCATGTGGTTGGTCAGGTCACGCAAGGCTGCGTGGGTACGCTCTCCTGACTGGTAGGCCTGCAGTGAAGCCAGCAGGTAATCGGCTGGTTGGGCCGAAAGTTGCGGTATTCCCGGTGCGACACCGTGCCCGTCAGCACCGTGACAGTCAATACACTCGGTATCAGCAATCGCTTTCCCGGCGCCGATATCAGCCGCCGGCTCCGGAGGCTGGTTGGCTTCCCGGCTGCAGCTGGCCAGCAGCATCAGCGTACTTGCCACGAAACACCATTTCATCATGACGCTCACCTCAAGCCAGTGACTGATCCCGGTATTTAAGCATCGCTTTGCCCAAGGCACCTTGATTCGTGTCACCTGTATCAGCACCATGAAAAATCATTAGATACCCAGGAATCCAAGCAAAACCAGGGTCAGCAAGAACAACCCGAACATGATCAGCGTCGCACCGAGCATCCTGGAGCCACGTCTCATGGGTGATGAAGGTGCTTCAACCAGGTACTTTTCGAGCTCGCCGGAGGCTTTTAGACGCTCGTAGTCCCGGCGATGTTCGTGAATGTAAACGTCCAGTGGAACCACGCCCGTGAACATCGTGGTGTCCTGTGGAAACTTGTCAGGCCGAAAGTGGTTGTTAAAGAAATGCACGGTGAACAGGAACACGGCAGCCAGGAAGGCCTCTTCACCATGAACTATGGTCGCCACGTTGAAAACCCAGCCCGGCAGGTAAGTCGCTGTCACTGACGGGAACCACATCATCATGCCGCTGATGCCAATAATCATCATGCCCCAGAATGGTGCCCAGTAATCAAACTTTTCCCAATAACTCCAGCGGTCGAGGGCCGGTCTCGGCGCCTTGCCGATGAACCAATTGAACATCGCGTAGATGTCCTTGAAATCCTGCCAGTTGGGTATCAGGGAGTTGGGGCCAAACCATTGAAAGGTCTTCAAATTTCGTCCGATTCGGAATGCGAAATACACCAGGTGGATAAAGAAAACACCGATAAAGCCCAGTGCCGCAATGCGGTGGATGATGGCTGCCGACTTTGGTCCGCCCAGCAGGGCCATCAACCCAGGTGCCCACGCACTCTCAGCGTACATCACGGCGACGCCCGTCAACACCAGTATCATGATTGACAGGGCGCCGATCAGGTGACCCAGCCGCCACCACTTGTTAAAGCGCCTGAAATGGGTTTTTCCACCTGCCGGAAGTTCCTCGGTATTGATATGCGGCCGGTTTTTGCCTTCCTTGCGGTCACGATATTCACGGTAAAACCAAAGGGCAGAATGCAGCCAGAAAAATGCAAAGGTACCGACCAGCAGGCCAATCATAAATTTCTGTGCAATCCAGATTTGTGGATAGCGCTCAAAATCATGGGCTGTGCCATGAGGCTCAAAACTGGCATAACCCGCGGTCGCATTTTCGTGACAGGATTGACAGGACTCCAGGCGGTTGTCCATGTGCATTCTCGAGGCCGGGTCTTCCAGCCGCCTGATGTCATGCGAGCCGTGACAGTCAAAACACTTGGCCGTGTAGGCGTAACCCAGCTTGTTAACCTGGCCATGGTAGGTGTGCTGATATGATTCCGCGGCATCCTGGTGACAACTGCCGCAGTTTTCAGTAATGACAAGCTTGTTCGAGTCCAGCGAAGTGGCATCGATGTTGTGTGGTGTGTGACAGTCGATACATACGGCAGCTTCAATGTTTCCAGCTTGCTGCCCCATTCCGTGAACTGACTGCTCATAATCAGCCAGGGCATCCTGGTGACAGCGGCCACAAACTTGCGGCGTGTTCAGCCGGCTGGCGCGATCAGGTTCGTCACCATTGATGGATTCGATGTAATGCGCATCATGGCAGTCATAACAGGTTGCGTTGGTTCGGCCCTGATCCGCCATGCTGGGCCGGGCATGGATTGAGCCCAGGTAGCCCTCGATATGGTCTACTACTTCACCCAGCCGTTGGTTTTCCGCAGCAGTCCCCTCAAGGCGCGCCTCGTCCCATAAGCTCCGGTGACACTGAATACACCCGATGCCACGATCGACATTCTTACGGTGCGGAATACTTTGAATGTCCTGGTGGCAACCCACACAGTCTTGTGAACCGTGGACGCTGTCAGAAAACCTCTCTGAAGACACATGCAACTGCCGCATGTTTCCATCGGGTCCCGGCATCGCCAGGCTGGGGTTGTTGTGGCAAGCACCGCACATGGAGTTGCTCAGCGCTGGGTTGTCTGGTTGCGCCCCGGCAGAGAAATGAAGACCGACCAGCAGTAAACATAAGGCGCTGCGAAGCACGGCACTGACTGGATTGCGGAAATAGTTCTGTATTGGGCGAGCCGCAAGGGAAAGGTGCTTCTTATTCATTTTTCTCATCACACATCTGCTGATCGATATCCAGCTAATCGTGCCAACATGGCCATTACGTTCACGGTCGAATCGACATCATAGGCAGCCTTGCGTGTGATTAAGCTGACACAGATCAGAATTGATGTATGACTGTCATCCTATTATCTGCCATGTGGTCCAATTTCCGTGAATTTGAGAACCCACAAGCAACATAAAAAAGGCGAGTTTAGACAGCCCGTTTTACAAATCATGAACAGTTAATTTCAAAAGAGAGCAGGGATATGAACAGCAACACAAACTCAAGCGCCCCATTCTCACCATTCCTGAAGTTGCTCCTCATTCTATTTTGCTTGCTCCTGGCTGGACCGGCCCCAGTGCTGGCGGATGAGCATGCAACAAGCGAAGCGGAATATACCGGAATGGCCCCGCAGGTCTGCCTTAATTGCCATGGAGAGACCAGCGCACGCCCGGCACATGAAATGCTGCAGACGACGATGGCCCGCAAGGCCGATCCGGATTCGCCGTTTGGCGGTGAGAACCATTCCTGCGAAACCTGCCACGGCCCCAGCAAGGCCCACGTCCTGGCGCAAGGCAAGGAACCGCCTGGCTTCCGTTTCGATGAGTCCACCACTGTCGAACAGAAGAACGGCACCTGTATTGGTTGCCACCAGGAAGAAGGGCGTTTTCATTGGCCGGGCAGCACGCATAACCTCGAAGGCGTGGCATGCATCGATTGCCACGATGTTCATGCCGCCAATGACCCGGTAATGGCCCTCGAGACTCAGCCCGAGGTCTGCTTCGGTTGCCACCAGGAACAGCGTTCGATGTTCCTCAGGCAATCACGCCACCCGGTCCAGACCTCTTCCAATGCCTATTCGCACACCGGCATGTTGTCTTGTACCGACTGCCACAACACGCACGGCAGCGACGGGCCCAGCAACCTGACCCGGAACACGGTCAATGAGACCTGTTATGACTGCCACGCCGAAAAACGCGGACCATTTCTTTGGGAGCACCAGCCTGCCCGGGAAGACTGCACGACCTGCCACAACTCGCATGGCTCCAACTATCCGAATCTGCTCGTGGCCAGGACGCCGTGGCTATGCCAGCAGTGCCATGCGGCACCCTTCCACCCCAGCGGTGCTTACAGCGGCGTGGATGTACCGCCCAATAGCTTTGACCAGCGCGTGGTCGGCAAGGACTGTATGAACTGCCATAACAAGGTCCACGGTTCCAATCACCCCAGCGGCATCAGGCTGACCCGCTAAGCAGCAAACAGATAAGGAGATGACGATGAAGATCAAACACACGATTCTGAACACTCTCTGCAGCGGTTTGCTGATTCTGCCGATGGCTGCGAATGCAGCCGATGGAGAAGTCGAGGGTGAATTCGATATTGGCGGATGGTACCTGAGTGAAGACTCTTACCGCTTTGGAAAGTACACCGGTCTGACCGATGACGGCTGGGAGCCGGTATTGAACTTCAAAATCTGGTCAGCGCCCGACTGGGACAGCGACGACACCACGTCCTGGCAATTCCAGGGCTGGCGGGTCGGGCTGGACTCGATGCGCCTGAAGTTCGATTACGCGAACCAGGGCACGCGCAGCTTCAGCGCCGATTACCGCGAAATTCCCAATTTCCGCTTCAGTGACGGCGTTTCGCCATACAATGGCATCGGTTCAGGGGTATTGAGCCTGCCCTCAGACTGGGTCGGTCCGGCCAATGGCACGACCAGCAGCTTTGCGACATTGCAGCAAAACCTGAAACCGGTACGCAGTTCCTGGGAACGCCAACGCCTGGATCTGAATTTTAGCCAGGTCATTAACCGCGACTGGGATTTCAACATCGACTTGCGCCACGAAGAAAAAGATGGCGTCGGGACCTTCGGAGGCGTGATAGGTAATTCTGGTGGTAACCCGAGGGCCGTCGTGCTTCCGCGCCCAATTGACTGGGAAACGGACATCATGGAAGCCACCTTCAGCTTCGCCAATGCCCGCTACCAGTTCGGATTCAGCCTTTTTAGTTCCTGGTTTGACAACGGCCAGAAGTCGGTGACCTGGGACAACCCCTATGGTCAGCGTTCCGGCTGGGCCGACGGGGTTGGATTCCCGGACGGACAGGGGCTTTACTCGCTGGAGCCCAGCAACGAAGCCATGCAGTTCCGAGCCTACGGCGGCATCAATTTCGACAACCGCTCACGGCTGAGCGCAGACATTTCAGTCGGCTCAATGGAACAGGACAATACTTTGTTCCCCTACTCGGTCAACCCGGCATTGAGCGTTGACGTGCCGCTGCCACGCACGGCCATGGACGCCAAGATCGACACCACGTTCGCCAATATCCGCTACACGGCGCGGCCCACCGACCGGGTCAGCGTGCTGGCGGCCTACACGCTGGATGACCGCGACAACAAGACCGCGCGCGACGAGTGGATTTATATCGGTGGCGATTCACAGAATCAGAAAGACCCGGAAGACGCGCGTATCAACCTGCCCTATTCCTACGAAAAGAAAAAGTGGGATCTGAATGCAACCTGGCGCGCAAAACGTGGCGTGCGTATTCGCGGTGGCATCGAATCGTCCGACATCACGCGGACCTTTTCCGAAGTCCTGGGCAGCGACGAAACTCGCCTGTTCGCGAGCCTGAACCTGAACCGCTGGGAAAAAGCGTCGCTGTCATTTGACTACTCGACCAGCGAACGCGACATTGACGGTTACCAGGGAAATCGCACCCTGATCCTGTCTCACCTTCCTGGTGCCGAAGGGCCGGATGATTTTGAGAACCTGCCGGCGCTGCGCAAGTACAACCAGACGGACAGGGAACGCGATGAATTCCGCTTCCGGGCCGATTTCTTCCCATCCACGAGATTTAACCTGGCCTTTGTCAGCAGCTGGTCCGATAACGACTACAACGACTCCGACGGCCTGTTTGGCCTGCAAAAATCAGAAGTCAGCATGTTTTCGGTGGATGCCGGCTTGTATCCCCGCGATGGCCTGAGCTTCACGGCCTATTACACGATGGAAGAGTATGACTCAGAACAGTCCAGCCGCTCCTGGAACTCACGGACACCCGGATCAGAGGATGACCCGGAAAGGAACTGGTTCGCCAATAGCGAGGACGACGTGACCACGTGGAACATGGCCTTTCGCTATGAGCAGCCGGGCGACTCAGGCCGCGGCGGCATGGAATTTGGCATGGACTACACCAAGTCAGAAGTCGAAAGCGATATCAATGTCTTTGGCGCATCTAGAATTACGGCCACGCCACTACCGACGCTGGTCTCTGAAATGACGTCGTGGACCATCTTCGGAAGTTATGACATCAACGAGCGGTCCGGTCTGCGGCTGTCCTACGAGAAACAGGACCTCAGCACCCGTGATTTTTCGCTGGATAACGTGCCCATAGACGGCCCGTCCAATGCGCTGTTACTTGGTCAGAGTTCCGCCAATTACGACCTGTCGTTATTGATGTTGTCCTATACGCATCGCTACGACTGATTAAAAAATCAGCTTGGGCAAAGAACCCCGGGCAACCGGGGTTTTTTGTGCCTGGTGTTTTCTGGGTGTTTAACCCGGCAACGAGTCGAGTATCGATTGCATGTCCTTTTTATACTGCTTCAACGCCTTGCGCCCGGATGTAGTGAGTTGATACAGCGTCTGCGGACGATTATTGGTGAAGCGCTTGTCAACTTTGACAATGCCGGCCTCCGCCAGCTTGCTCATCTGAACCGAGAGATTTCCCCTGGTCATTCCCGTCTGGTTTAACAGCCACGTGAAATCAGCCTTGTTGACAAGTGCAAGCTGAACCAGCGCCAGCAAGCGCGCCGGCTCGTGCAGCAAGCGGTCAATATCCGGGCTGGCGGCCGGGTCGCTCATGGGTTTGCATCCCGAGCCGCACGATGATTGATCATGAACCTGGCCAGGATGACACTTCCGGACAACAAAATTACCGCGCCTGAAGCCAGCATCCCAACGTGCGGCTGCCAGTCCAGGATCACCACTTCAATGCCGGCAAGCAACATGAGCAGTGCATAGACTGCAAAACGCCGACATTGTGTAAACGCGGAAAACAGGGCAGCAGGAATCGCCAACAGCAACAACGGGAAACCGGCAATCCACTCGGCCGGCTTCGGCATGATGTCACTACCCCACAGGCTGAATACCAGAATTCCCAGCAGCATCGTGGCGGCAAAGAAGCCCGCCAGGCCAAACCTGAACGTACGAGCCTTGAGCTCCCGCCCTTCGCTGAACTCGACAAACCCCATGCGCGGCTCAATCAGCCTCTTGCGCAATGGCGCCCACATACTGACACATACTGCAGGAAAGACGGCGCCCAGTACTGCAACGTCCTGCCACCACGAAACACCAAGCACAAGCAACATCATTCCAAGCATGACATCCAGCAACCCGTCATTCCAGAAGGACTTAAAGGCTTTTCGTTCAAGCCGGTTAATTGCATCGATCACGATAAATTCTCCATATAAATAAGTCTGTATTACAATCAAGTTTATATCATAAACTCATAAATGCCAAGCCTCCGTGGCGTTACCCTGAAAAGTCAATCAGGAATATATTTGAGAAGCGGTTTCGGTGACCCGGTTCTAGCGCTTATTTCCAGGCGCAATCCTGGTCTGGTGAATGGCGAACGCTAAGGGCTCAACGACTCACACAGCGCCACGTTGTCATTCAATGTGCGGGTGATGGCGAATACACCCGACAGCCCGGCCCCCGGAAAGTCGAATGTTACCTGCCCGTTGGAACAATCGCTGAACACGATCGTCATGGTGCCGTAGTTGGCGTCCTGTACGGGCATGGGATCAGAACCATTAAAGATGCCGCCGGTGGTCAGTTCCATGTGCAGGACGACCTGGTTTCCGTCAATCGTGCCAACGCCCGTCACCC
>JABDJL010000058.1 GCA_013002505.1 Lysobacterales bacterium
GTGCGTTAGGGTCGAGTTGAAAATCGCCATCGGTGCCGGGTGGAATATTCAGTTCCTTGTAACCGTGATCGAGCAACTCCACGCTGACGCCAAGGTCGGTCACCTCAGACATGGCCTGGCGCACCGATGATCCGGCGCCGTCGGTGCCGATCAGGATGTCAAAACCATGCTTGTGCGTTTCATCGCCGTCCAGGGCGGCGCAAACCAACTCGCGTTTGTCCCAATCGATGGATTGCAGGCGATGACGGAAATATAGCTTGACCCGCTCGCGCCGGTCCGCTGCCTCCAGCATACCGAGATTCAGGCGGGCCCTGTGGGTGGACCAGATCACCTCGCTGTCGTCTTTCCCGTAAGGTTGAAATGTCTGGTTGCCGTCCAGCGCATGCATCATTCGCCCACGCATGGGTATCGTGTAAGCATCAACATCCTCCATCAGTCCGGCACGCCGCAGCGCATGGCGGCCACGCTCCGCGAGGGCCAGGTTGATGGAACGGCCACCCAGGCTGCCGGCCAGGCGGGGGTCGGGGTTGCGTTCGAAAACATCGACCCGGAAGCCCTTGCGTGCCAGCATGACAGCCAGCAGTGAACCGGCCAGGCCCGCGCCGGCGATCGTGATCTTGCGTGTCTGGCGTACCTTCAAGACAGTTCTCCGAATGCTTCGAACAGTTGGCATAGACGTGCGCAGTCTTCGAAGCTGTTGTACAGCGGTACCGGCGCAACGCGGATCACATCGGGTTCACGCCAGTCCGTGATGGCGCCGTTCTCCTGCAGGAAGTGGAACAGCTTCCGGCCCCGGACGCGGCCGTCCCGCACCCGCAGGGAGAGCTGGCAGCCGCGGCGGTTGGGGTCGGCGGGCGTGATTATTTCGAGCAGGGCAGGAAAATGATCTTTAAGCTGTTTCTCCAGCCAGCCGGTCATGCGGATGGATTTTTCACGCAGGCTTTGCATGCCGGCCTCGTGGAACAGGTCCAGCGACACCCGCAGCGGCGCCATGGCGAGTATCGGTGGGTTGGAAAGCTGCCACGCGTCGGCACCGGCAGCCGGTACGAATTCTGGGCCCATCAGGAAGCGTGATTGCGGATCGGCGCCCCACCAGCCATGGAACCGCGGTAATTCGCCCGTCGCCGCATCGCTGGCATGGTGCCGCTCATGAACGAAACACCCGGCCACGGCGCCGGGACCCGAATTCAGGTACTTGTAGCTGCACCAGGCTGCAAAATCGGGGCCGTCTTCGTGCAGCGACAGCGGCACATTACCGGCCGCGTGAGCAAGATCAAAGCCCACCTTGGCGCCCTTGTGATGGGCTGCGCAGGTAATGCGAGCCAGGTCGAATAGCTGGCCGCTCGCATAGTGGACGCCTGGCCATAAAACCAGCGCCACCTCGTCGCCGTGTTGGGACAGGTAGTCTTCTACCAGCGACTCTTCAATCAGCCGCTCGCTGGCCTCTGAGCCGAGTTCAACCAGGCATTCGAGCGGGTCGAGACCATGAAAACGAAGCTGTGATTCCACCGCGTAACGGTCGGACGGAAACGGCTGTCGCTCAATGAGAATTTTGCACCGCCGGCCTTGGGGACGGAAAAAGCTGACCATCATCAGGTGCAGGTTGACGGTCAGTGAATTCATCGCCACGACTTCGGCAGGCCTTGCGCCAACCAGAGCCGCTAATGGATCTCGCAGGTTCTCATGGTAAGGCATCCATGGGAAATCACCTTTGAAATGCCCCTCGACGGCGTGCGCCTTCCAGTGCGCCAGTTCCCGGTCCATCTCTGCCTGCAGCCGCCGTGGTTGCAGTCCAAGCGAATTGCCGGTGAAATACAGCTGATCGGTGCCGCCGTCATGCGGCGGAATCCAGAACTCGGACCTGAACCGGGCCAATGGGTCTGCCGTATCCAGTGCGCGGGCCTTGTCCAGCAATGTGCTCATGACACGTCTGCCGGGTAAAGGATGGGGCGGCTGGAAACGGCGTCCGAGGCCAACGGTTGCAGCTGCAACTCCAGCCAGTAAATCCCGTCTGCCAATTCGTCCGGCACGTATATCATTTCGGTCACGCTGCGTTTGTGCGCCGGATTCGGTTCCTGTGAGTCAATTCGCCACCATAGCCGGTGATTGACGAGCCTGCCGCCGTCGTGTGCACGGTCCAGTGACGGAAGGTCAATCAGCAGGTGCTTCCAGTGGCCGCCAGACAACCACTGCATGGCTTGTTGGCTAAACACCGGGTAGGGCGGCGCTGCGGCGTAATCTGTTGAGCGCTTTTGTATCGGGTTGGGCGCGGTGCGCACCACCAGGGCATCGGCCGAAGGCACGTCGGTGCCGATCTGTGATTCGAGGTCAGCCCGTGTCATCAGCTGCTCTTCGGCGGGTAATTCCTCGACGTAATACTCTTGCGTTGCGCCTGGGCTTACCGGTTGCAGCGTGACCAGCTGCGCCAGGCACGGCTGCTGATCAATGGTGTCGAGCAACATGGCCGGCCTGGCCTGCAGGTGGCCGATGCATTCTGTGTGAGTGCCGTGGCAGTGCGGCACGTAGCTCAGCACATCGGCGTTGCAGCTGCCGCCACCTGCGACCGAACCGACGTAGCCCGGCGCCTTCAGAGGTTCAGCACGGGCCGGTGCGCCGGCAAAAAATGAGGGCTGGGGGCCGTCCGGATTCAGCGTGACAGACAGGTCGACGCCCTGGTCGAGGTGGACGGTAAGCCCCCTTCCGCGCCAGTCAATGGTGGCAATCAAGCGAAGCGCTCCGCATCGAGGTTCAGCCAACGCAGGGTGTTGCCGTGGTACAGCGCGGCGCGTGTCGGCTCATCAAGTTCCAGGGCCTCGATGGCGCTTCCGGGTCGTTGTTCGCCAAGCGGGAACGGGTAATCTGAGCCGAGCATGACATTGTCCGGGCCGACCACGTCCAGCAGGTAGCGCAGTGCCGCGGGATCGTGTGTCACCGAGTCCACGAAGAAACGCCCCAGGTAGCTCCGCGGACTGACCTTGTTGCGCGTTGCGACCAGGTCTGGGCGCATGTTAAAGCCGTGTTCGATACGGCCGATGGTGTAAGGAAACGAGCCACCGCCGTGGGCAAAACAAAAACGCAGCCGAGGCAATTGTTCCATGACACCGCCAAAGATCAATGAACAGATCGCGCGGCTCAGCTCGGCCGGCATGCCGACCAGCCACGGCAGCCAGTAGTCGCTCATTTTTTCGCGACCCATCATTTCCCAGGGATGGACCAGGATCGCCAGCTCAAGGTCACTGGCCGCCTCGAATATCGGCAACAGGGCCGGATCGTCGAGGTTCATGTCATTGACGTTCGAACCAATCTGGATACCCGGCAATCCGAGCTCTTCCTTGGTGCGGCGCAACTCCGCGATGGCCGTATCCGCGTCCTGCATCGGGACCGTGCCCAGGCCGATGACATGGCGCGGATGCGTGACTTGCTGTTCGGCAACATGGTCGTTCAGAAAACGCGCCAGGTGAGCGCAATGCTCCGCCGGCTGGTCGTAGCAGAACATCACCGGCACCGTCGAAATGACCTGCACCTGGATACCGAATTCAGCGTACTCGGCGATCCGGCAATCCATGCTCCAGCAGTTTGACCAGATTTCACGAAAAAACTTTCCATCGCGCATGATGACCCTGCGCTCACCGTCCCGCTCCAGGTAGGGTGCGCCGCGGGTGCCGAACTGGCTGTCCAGGTTGGGCCAGTCAGGCGGCAGCATGTGCGCGTGCATATCAATCTTCAGCATCGATTCCATCGGGCGATTATAAAACCCGCCGCCATAAAAAGGGGTGCCGTGGAATACGTGGCGCAAAAATGCCTGCCTCGCCGCGTGATTTCGGATAATCTTGCGGCCCGAAAACAACAACGCCGCCGGGCTGAATCCGAATCGTGAAACTCAGTACCTTCAAATATGAATTGCCCGATCGACTGATCGCGCAACAGCCTTTAGCTGAGCGAGGCGCCAGCCGCTTACTGCGCGTGGACAGGGCCAGTGGCGCCATCCGGGACATGCAGTTTGCAGACCTGGCTTCGCAACTGGATCGCGGCGACCTGCTGGTGGTCAACAACACGCGCGTGATGCCGGCGCGCCTGTTCGCGCACAAGGAATCTGGCGGCAAGGTTGAAATCCTGGTTGAAAGGCTTTTGGGAGACAGTCGCTGCCTCGCCCAGCTGAGGGCCAGCAAGACCCCGAAGCCGGGCAGCAAGCTGGTGCTGGACAACGATGTGGTGCTTGAAGTGCAGGGCAGGCAGGAATCTTTTTTCGAGCTGGATTCGACACCGACCCCGCTGGCAGGGCTGTTGACCGAGCTGGGCCACATGCCGTTGCCGCCCTATATCAAGCGTGAAGATACCGACGTGGATCGTGAGCGTTACCAGACGGTCTATGCGAGCGTCTCCGGGGCCGTAGCGGCGCCCACCGCCGGGCTTCATTTCGACGAAGCCATGTTCGCAGAACTTGCTTCCAGGGGTATCGAAAAAGCGGAGGTCACGCTGCACGTGGGCGCCGGCACCTTCCAGCCGGTACGCAGCGAACACATCGAAGATCACCTGATGCATGCCGAGTACCTCGAGGTGGATCAAGCTTGCGTCAATGCTGTCAGGGCCGCGCGTTCAAGGGGAAACAGGGTCATCGCGGTAGGCACCACCGCCGTTCGCAGCCTCGAAACCGCGGCCAGAAATGGCGAGTTGAGACCCTGGTCGGGAGACAGCCGCCTGTTTATCTTCCCCGGCTACGAATTCAGGGTGATTGACGGCATGGTGACGAATTTCCACCTACCGGAATCCACCCTGCTGATGCTGGTATGCGCATTTGCCGGTACCGGGCCGGTGCTCGAGGCTTATCGCCATGCTGTACGACATGAATACCGGTTCTTCAGCTACGGCGACGCGATGTTGTTGATGTGACCACATGGATGGCAGACTGAGCCGATGAGATTCAAGCTGATTTCAACAGATGGTCCGGCACGGCGCGGGCAACTCCTTTTTGAACGTGGCAGTGTCGAGACGCCGGCATTCATGCCGGTGGGTACTTACGGTACGGTCAAGGCAGTGCAACCGGAGACGGTCCGCGAAACGGGCGCCGAGATTATCCTGGGTAATACTTTTCACCTGATGCTGCGTCCCGGTACCGGGGTCATTGCCGCGCACGGCGACCTGCATGACTTCATGAACTGGCCGGGCCCGATCCTGACAGATTCCGGCGGCTTCCAGGTCTGGAGCCTGGCCGAACGCCGCAAGATCACGGAAAAAGGGGTGACCTTCGCGTCGCCTGTAGACGGCGCGCAGGTTTTTCTCGGCCCCGAGGAGTCCATGCAGGTGCAAAAGGCGCTGGGCTCGGACATCGTCATGTGTTTTGATGAATGCACGCCGTATCCGGCCAGTCATGCCGAGGCTGACCAGTCGATGCAGCTCTCGATGCGCTGGGCGGCGCGTTCCAGGGACGCGCACCAGGGCAACCCTTCAGCCCTGTTCGGCATCGTCCAGGGCGGCATGTACGAGGATCTGCGCAAGGCATCTGCTGCCAGCCTCGTCGGCCTGGGTTTCGACGGATACGCGATTGGCGGGCTGTCGGTCGGGGAGCCCGCCGTGGAGCGTGACCGCGTTCTCGATACCACGGTGCCCGAACTGCCGCCTGACAGGCCGCGTTACCTGATGGGCGTCGGCCGTCCACAGGACATCATTGCTGCCGTGCAGCGCGGCGTGGACATGTTCGATTGCGTGCTCCCGACCCGCAATGCCCGCAACGGTTATTTTTTTACGCATCGTGGCGTGCTCAAGATCCGCAACGCCCGCTTTCGCGAGGATACGAAGCCAATCGATCCGGATTGCCGTTGCTACACCTGCCGCCACTATTCACGCGCCTACCTGAAGCACCTGGACCGCTGTGGAGAAATGCTCGGACCCATGCTCGCGACCATCCACAACCTGGCCTATTACCAGGCCCTGATGCGGGGTATCCGCTCGGCGATCGAAAAGAACCAGCTCAATGCATATGCCGGTACCGTTTTGGAGGCGCTGGAGCAGGGCCCTGATTAGTCGTTTCAAACGGCCGCGATACGTTATAATGTGGCGCTTTTTTGCGAGGGTCCGTTTGAATTGTTTCAGGCCGGGCCCTACATAGGAACGAAGAACTGATTTCACGAGGTTTCCAATGGATTTCCTGATTGCCAATGCTTATGCCCAGAGTGGCCAGCCGCAGGGCGGGCTGATGAGCTTCCTGCCGCTGATCCTGATCTTCGCGGTCTTTTATTTCATGCTGATCAGGCCGCAGATGAAACGCGCCAAGGAACACCGCAAGATGGTGTCCGAGCTGGCCAAGGGTGACGAAGTGGTGACCAATGGCGGACTGCTCGGCAAAATTACCGACATCAATGATTCGTTTGTCACCTTGCAGTTGGCAGACAGCGTCGAAATCAAGCTGCAGCGGCACGCGGTGGCCAGCGTCATGCCCAAGGGCACGATGGCCTCGGCCTGAACCCATACCCACAAGACCAACCCGGAACCGTTAGATGAACCAGTACCCATCCTGGAAGTACATCCTGATCCTGATTATTTGCGCGGTCGGCGTGCTTTATGCCGCGCCTAACCTCTACGGTGAGGATCCCGCCATCCAGGTCACCACGTCGCGTGGCTTCGATATCCCGCTGGATCTCGACAGCACGATCGAAAATGCGCTGACCGACAATGACATCGGCTACAAGAGCGCAGAGCAGATCGGAAATCGCCTGTTGTACCGCTTCGACAACCCGGACCAGCAGCTCAGGGCTGCTGACCAGGTCCAGGAAACCCTGGGTGACCAGTACGTCGTGGCCCTGAACCTGGCGCACGCTACGCCCGACTGGCTGCGCGCGGTGGGCGGCAAGCCCTTGACGCTGGGTCTCGACTTGCAGGGCGGCGTGCACTTCCTGATGCAGGTGGACATGGATACGGCCAGGAGCCAGCAACTGGACCGCTATGTTGACGATATTCGCACCGCGCTGCGGGATGAGCGCATCCGTTACGTGTCGGTCAGGCAAGAAGGCAATGGCCTGCTGGCCCTGCTGCGAACCTCGGAAGACCGCGACCGGACGATGAATATCCTGCGTACCGACCAGAGCCTGGTGGGGCTCAATTTGCGCGAATTGCCGGCCGGCGAGACCTTCGGTATCTCGGCAACCGTGCAGGAGCAGCAGCTGGTCGAGCTGCAGCAAACCGCGCTGAAACAAAACATCACGACGCTGCGTAACCGGGTTAACGAGCTGGGGGTTGCCGAACCGGTCATCCAGCAGCACGGCGCAGACCGTGTTGTCGTACAGCTCCCCGGTGTGCAGGACATGGTCGAAGCCAAGAAGATCATTGGCGCGACTGCGACCCTCGAATACCGGGCGGTGGACGAGGTCAATGATCCCTACGCGGCCCAGGCTTCGGGCAGAATTCCGCCTGACTCGCGTCTTTACACCCACAACGGCCAGCCCATCCTGCTGAAGAAAAGGCTGATCGTTTCTGGCGACCAGTTGATCGGCGCGTCTGCCGGTTTCGATCCGCAGTCTAATTCTCCAATGGTATCGGTGACCCTGGACGGTGCCGGCGCCTCGCGCATGCTGGACTTTACCCGTGACAATGTCGGCAACGGCATGGCGGTGGTCTACATCGAACAGAAACCGGGCGGCCAGAAGATCGAGGATGTGATCAGCGTCGCCGTGGTTCGTGAACCGTTTGGCAAGCGATTCCAGACCACCGGACTGGATTCGATCGGCCACGCCTCGCAACTGGCATTGCTGTTGCGCGCCGGCGCGCTGGCCGCACCGATGGAAATTGCATTCCAGCGCACCGTGGGGCCCAGCCTTGGCCGGGACAACATCGAACGCGGGTTCAAGTCGGTGGTGATCGGATTCATTCTCGTGCTGGCGTTCATGGCAATTTACTACCGCGCTTTTGGCCTCGTAGCCAACGTTGCGCTGTTCGCCAACCTGGTACTGCTGATCTCGCTGTTGTCCATGCTTGGCGCCACCCTGACAATGCCCGGCATCGCCGGTATCGTGTTGACGGTGGGCATGGCGGTTGATGCCAATGTCTTGATCTTTGAGCGAATACGCGAAGAGTTGAACAACGGAAATACACCCCAGGCGAGCATCAGGGCGGGTTACGAGAAGGCTTTTTCAACCATTGCTGACGCCAATATCACGACGCTGATCGCGGCCTTTGTGCTGTTCCTGTTCGGCACCGGCCCGGTCAAGGGCTTCGCCGTCACGCTTTCACTGGGCATTATCACTTCAATGTTTACCGCCATTATGGGCACCCGCGCGATCGTGAACCTGGTTTACGGCCGCCGCAAGCGCATCGGCAAACTGGCGATCTGAGGCACCACCATGAAACTGCTTAAAGACAAGACCAATATAGACTTCATGGGCAAGCGCAACATCGCGCTGATTTTTTCCTCGATCCTGATCGTCGCCGCACTGGTAACGTTGCCGCTCAAGGGCCTGAACCTGGGCCTTGAGTTCACCGGCGGTACCGAGGTTGAGGTGCAGTTTGAAGCACCGCCCGAAGTGAATGAGGTTCGCCAGGCCCTGGCTGATGCCGGGATGGACGACGTGGTGGTGCAAACCTTTGGCTCTTCTACCCAGCTGCTGGTGCGCATCCCCCCGGGTGAAGATGGCAGCGGCAGTGACGATGAGGCCACCCTGGTCATCGAAGCGCTGAAGGTGCAATACGGCGAAGGCGTCAGTATGCGCGGTTCGGGTTTCGTTGGGTCCCAGGTCGGCGAAGAGCTGACCGAGCAAGGCATTCTGGCCGTGGTTTACGCGCTGATCGGCATTTTTATCTATGTCTTGTTCCGCTTCCAATGGCGCTTCTCGGTGGGTGCGGTCATGGCCGTGGTCCACGATATTTTGGTCAGCATGGGCGTATTGTCGCTGTTGCAGGTGAGTTTTGACCTGACGGTGGTCGCCGCACTGCTGGCCGTGGTCGGTTATTCGCTGAATGACACCATCGTGTTGTTTGACCGGATCCGCGAAAACTTCCCGCGCCTGGGCAAACTGGCGCCCAGGGAAGTCATCAACCGCTCGGTTAACCAGACTTTGTCACGCACCCTGATGACGTCCCTGACGACCCTGTTGGTATTGATCGCCCTGTTCATATTCGGAGGCGAGATTATTCATGCCTTTGCGTTTACGCTGATTGTTGGCGTGATTGTCGGTACTTACTCATCCATCTACGTGGCCAGCGTTTCACTGCTGATGCTGGGTGTAAGCAAGTTCGACCTGATGGTGGTGGAAAAGGAAGGCGCGCAGATCGACACCATGCCGTAAGTTATGCGCAAGATGGGCCATCCTTGGCCCACTTGCATGTCGCTTCGCAAAAGCGTGGTTTTACTTCGCTCCTGCACTTCGCTGTCGCTCGTGTTCGCACTGCATGTATGAGAAAGATGAGCCATCCCTGGCTCACTTTCATGTCGCTGCGCAAAAGCGTGGTTTTGCTCCGCTCCTGCACTCGCTGTCGCTCGTGTTCGCACATCCCTGTGCGAAGGTCCAGTTTTGGTTTGGGTGACGGCGCCCCGGTTAGCATTCTTCCCGGCGGGCCGTTTTCACTGAGTCCTACCGGAACCGCGCAGGTACTTTAAGAGGGCTGTGCCTGGGCCGCTTTCCAGCGTGGTTCGATGATGCGCCGCATGGCGGTCATGATCTTGTAGGGTGCGGCGATGACACTGTCGGTCTCTTCGACCTTGTCATTACCCGTGAAGTCCGTCACCACGCCGCCCGCCTCGCGCACCAATAATGCGCCGGCTGACACGTCCCACGGTTTGAGGCCGATTTCAAAAAAAGCATCCACGCGGCCGCAAGCCACGTAAGCCAGGTCCAGCGAAGCCGTGCCGGCGCGCCGGAAGTCTTCGGCCTGTTCCCACAGCCGGTTAAAGATGTTCAGGTAGGTTTTCATGTGCTGGCGTTGCCGGAAAGGGAAGGCGGTGGCGATGATGGCTTCGTCGAGCTTGATTCGTTGCGAAACCCGGATGCGCTTCTTGTTCAGGTGCGCGCCCTTGCCCCGGACTGCTGTAAACAACTCATCGCGCATCGGGTCGAAGACCACGCCAAGCTCCGTTTTGCCGCGAAACTGCAAGGAAATGGACACCGCGAAATGCGGAATGCCATGCAGGTAGTTGCTGGTGCCGTCGAGCGGGTCAATGATCCACAGGTGCTCACTCTCTCCCTGGCTGCCGCTTTCTTCGGCCAAAATCGCGTGGTCAGGGTAGAAGCGCGAAATTTCCCGTACAATTTCGGCCTCGCAGGCACGGTCGATGTCAGAAACATAATCATGCCGGGCCTTGCGCGTGACCGGTATCGAATCCACGTGTTCGAGCTGGCGCCGCATCATTGCGCCGGCCCTTTCAGCGGCGGAGATAGCGACATTCAGATGTGGTTGGGACATGGCAGCAGCTCTATGAATTCAAAGGCGGCACAGGATAGCAGACTCACCTCCCGGGTGGCAGCATTCCTTGGGCGAATTCGCATTGTACTGATCGATACAACCCACCCGGGCAATATCGGTGCCACGGCGCGTGCAATGAAGGTCATGGGACTGGAACGGTTGCACCTGGTGGCGCCAAAAGTATTTCCCCACGCAGACGCCACGGCGCGGGCTTCTGGTGCCGATGACCTGCTGCAGCATGCCCGCGTTCACGAGTCGCTGGAACAGGCCATCCAGGGTTGCTCCCTGGTGCTGGGCACCTCGGCGCGACTGCGCAGCCTGTCCATGCCGCAGCTGAACGTGCGCAAGGCGGCAGAACAGGCGATGACTGAACCTGGCCAACAGGATATTGCAATCCTTTTTGGCCGCGAACGCCACGGGCTGACCAATGAGCAGATCCAGCGTTGTCATCGCCTGGTTCATATTGAAACCAACCCTGAGTACGGCTCGCTGAATATCGCGCAGGCGGTGCAATTGATGGCCTACGAACTGCGCATGGCCGCCCTCGGTTCAGGCGCTGTCGAGAAACCACCCACGGACTGGCAACCGGTCGATGCCGGCCAGATGGAGCTGTTCTACGAGCACCTTGAGCAAGCCTTGCTCGATGTCGAATTTCTTAATCCACGCCAACCGAAAAAACTGATGATGCGCCTGCGCCGGCTGTTCAACCGCGCCCGCCCCGATCAGAACGAGATCAATATACTGCGGGGCATACTGGCGGCCGCGCAACGGGCCGCAGGCAAGCGCCAGGGTACGGATGACTGAACTCAGCGGGCGCCTGCACAGCTGGAGAGCGTCCGGCCGGGTGCGGCCTGCCGACGGTGTCGAAATCTGGTACCGGCAGTTCTCAAAAAGAAAAACCTCACTGCCGTGGTTGGTGTGTTTCCACGGATTTCCGACCAGCAGTTGGGACTGGCACCGGCTTTTGCCATTGATCGAGGATCAATTCCGGATACTGGTATTCGATTTCCCCGGTTACGGCCTTTCTGCGAAGCTGCCTGGACGCGATTATTCGCTGCTCAGGCAGTTCGATGCGGCCGAGTCGCTGCTGGAGCAGCTCCGAATTGATCAGTTCCACCTGCTGGCCCATGACATGGGCGTGACCGTGGCCTGCGAATTGATGCACCGGGTCGCCCGCGGGGAAACGTCTTTGAAGCCACTCAGCTACAACCTGCTGAATGGCGGCATCTATCCTGAGTTGCATAGGCCACTGCCTACCCAGCGCCTGTTGCGGACCCCGGTCCTGGGGCCCCTGACGGCGCGATTCGCCAGTTGGCGGCTGTTCCGGCACCAGTATCCCCAGGTTTACGCCCGACCGCAGGAATTCAGCGACGAACATTATCGCGAGCAATGGTCCCTGGTGCTGAACAATCGTGGCCGCCGGACCTTGGCCGCCGTTGCGGCTTACATGCCCGAGAGGCTTCGTCGCCGGGAACGGTGGCTGGGCGCGCTACACGGGTTACGTGGACCGGCGCAACTGATCTGGGGCGTTGAAGACCCCATCGCGGTCGTCGAAATGGCGCATCGCGTAGCCACCCAAAACCCCACTATCGCTTTGAACACGTTGGAAAATACCGGTCACTACCCGCAGCTCGAGGCACCTGAAGCGGTTGCAAAGCGACTGTTTGAACTGGCGTTTCATTGAATGTTTAGTCTCTAGTGCTTGAGTTCATTTCGGTTCACTGCTATTTATATGTTACGGGGAGAAGGAACGAACGCATGGATGCGTTCGTGTTTGTCATAGGAATTGGTTGATGCGACGGATTGACATCATTTTAAAACCAGTGCTCGCAGGGCTTGTCATTTCAGGGCTTCTGATCAGCGCGTTCGCGCAGGCCGATCACCTGATGATCAGCCGATACTTCTCGGGCGCGTGGCAGCAACCCGACCACGAATCGCAGGGCATCATGCTTCACATCGCCGAGGTGGCCGAGGGCGGCAAAGTCGGTGTGGCGCACTGGTTTACGTTTGGCAATGACTTCGATACTGCCTGGTTTATTGCCAATGGCCCCGTTGTTGGCCATGAAATTCACATGACGCTGTTTACCGCCAGCGGGGTTGGTTTTCTCGAGGCGGACATTCCGGGTGACCCGATGGTGTCTGAAGTTGGAACCCTGGTCCTTTCATTTCAAAACTGCAACCAGGGCACCGCCACCTTTGATACCCCGGAAGAAGTGATTGGTGCCGGAACGATTCGAATCAAGCGCCTGACCAGTCTTTTCCGCTCGCGTTGCAGCGGTGGAATTACGGACGACACTCCCTCCGATAAGCGTCCGGAAAAACTCGATGTCCGCCTCTTTTCCGCGCGGGATGATATTGCCGGTCACGGCAGGGCACAGTTCTGGCAGCGGCCTGACCGTTCTGACTTCAAGGTCGAAGCAGAAAATGTTCCGGATCGTGACTATGACCTGTTCGTATGCGGTGAAGACACCGGAGACGACTTGACCGTGCTGGGTGGAGAAGGGCAGCTGGAGTTCCGCAGCCCACCGATAGACAGCAAGCTGCATCTTGATTTTGAACCACGCAATTGCCAGATCGCGCTGCATGATGAATCAGGCGCCGTACTGACCAGTGGAGATCATGTGCTGGCCCCCGTACACCATGGACACCATGATAAACCTGCGGGTGGACCGCCGATTAAAGTTGATTTTGCCAACACGGGGGTCGCGCCCGATGCCGAAGGCTATGCGAAGTTTCATGTTGCTGGCGGTCACCTCAAGTTCGAAGTCGAAATTGCAGGCGTCGCCGAAGGCTTGTATCCACTGCTTGTAGGGGGAGATGAAAAAAGCCAGATCCAGGTCGTCGAGAATGACGAAAAGTTCAAGGGGAAAGTGAAGTTCAGTGACCCGCAAACTGCGGATTCCGAACTACTGGGCTTCGACCCCCGCGGTGAGATCGTCGAAATACTGCAGGGTGATATGGTCATTCTCGAAACGCTGTTCCCCGAGGAATAACTCTCCCTTTTCCGGAGGAAACAGCGTAAGGCAGCGGGCCGGCTCGGAGCCGGCCCGTTTTTATTGGGGCCGGAATCGGTGTCCCAATCACTCCCAGTCACACCTGAAATCGCGCCATGCGGCGTTGCTCGGCGCTCATTTGGCGGTGCCAAACTTCGCTACTCGCGCCTTGCCTTGCACGATCTCAGTCACAACTGGGAGCAATTTGGTCACCGATTCCGGCCCCTGGGCCAGAATCGAGTCCCACCATAGACAGTGTCGCGCCTGAAATCGCGCCATGCGGCGTTGCTCGGCGCTCATTTGGCGGTGCCAGAGCCAAAACTGACATTCAATTGAAACCATTTTTGGGTATGCTGTGCAGCTGTTTTATCAAGTGGAAGTGTCATGGCCCCCAAGCCCCATATCCTGTACCTGTGCACCGGCAATTCCTGTCGTTCGCAAATCGCCGAAGGCTGGACGCGCGAACTCGGCGGCGGCCAGGTCGAGGTCTCATCGGCCGGTATCGAGGCGCACGGCAAGAACCCCAGGGCCATTGCCGTGATGGCCGAGGCTGGCGTTGATATTTCGCAACAGGAATCGACCATCGTTACGCCATGGATGCTGGCCCGGGCCACGGTGGTCGTGACCGTCTGCGGTCATGCCGACGAACAGTGTCCGGTATTGCCGGCGGGGGTTGATAAACGCCACTGGCCATTAGAAGATCCGGCCAGGGCCAGCGGTGATGAAAACGAGATCATGGATACCTTCAGAGCGACCCGGGAAGAGGTTAAGAATCGGGTTGCCGCATTGTTGCAATCGTTAGCGGAGCCTGGTCAGTGAGTCAACAAGGGGCAACGCCGGTTCATGCAGGTGCCAGCCCTCGAATGCCTTTTTTCGAGCGCTACCTCAGTCTGTGGGTAGCCTTGTGCATCGTTGTCGGCATCATCCTGGGTCAGCAGGTTCCCCCTCTTTTCCGAAGCCTGGGCGATATGGAAGTGGCCAGTGTCAACCTGCCGGTGGCCGTATTGATCTGGCTGATGATCCTGCCGATGCTGTTGAAGATTGATTACCAGTCCTTGCGCGAAGTGCGTACCCACATCAAGGGCGTGGGCATCACGCTGTTTATTAACTGGGCTGTTAAGCCGTTTTCCATGGCCCTGTTGGGCTGGATTTTCATTCGCAACCTGTTTGCCGGCCTGTTGCCGGCTGATCAGCTCGATGCCTACATTGCCGGGCTGATACTGCTGGCCGCTGCGCCATGCACGGCAATGGTGTTCGTGTGGAGCAATCTCAGCGATGGGCATCCGGGCTTCACGCTGTCGCAGGTGGCACTGAATGACGTCATCATGGTATTCGCCTTTGCGCCCATCGTGGCCTTGCTGCTGGGCATTTCTTCAATCCATGTACCGTGGAAAACACTGGTGCTGTCGGTGGTCTTGTATATCGTACTGCCGGTCGTCATTGCATCGCTGTGGCGGCGTTGGCTGATGCGCGCTGAACAGGGCGAGCAGCGGCTCACCAGGCTGCTGGCGCGGCTGCACCCGGTATCGCTGGGCGCCTTGCTGTTGACGTTGATCCTGCTATTTGGTTTCCAGGGCCAGGTGATCGTCGCCAACCCGCTGATCATCGTGCTGCTGGCGGTGCCG
>JABDJL010000061.1 GCA_013002505.1 Lysobacterales bacterium
CACCAGTACCGCCAGCAATAACAGCGGGATGGACAGCGCAGTAATCAGAACTACTTCACGACGCAGCGCCTTGACATGAATATTAACGGCCGCTTCAAACACCAGTACGGGTAACAACAGATAAAACACCAGGTCACGGAGTATCTGCCATCTCAGTCCCGTGTCGCGACCCATGCCGACCCAGATTTCTGAGCTGATAAACCCAAGCAGAACCAGTGCGGCCGGCAGCGATACCCAGTGTTGTCTGGCCAGGGGATTGGACAGGGCAGCGGCCAGGAAAATGCCCAGCATGAGAAACGGAAGTAGCTGGTCAATCATGGTGCCGTCCGGCGAGGCTCCATTCGGGTTGGGTGGTTTCCTTTGGGCTATGGCGCTTTTTCATCTTCGTTTGCTGAACGGGGCTGAATACTCAATGGCTTCATCTGGCGCGCCTTGTGAGTGCAGATCCAGGGGAGCCAGGCGCCGATCAGCATAAACGCAATGCCGGAGAACAGCCAATAGCCGGGACAACCACTACCTGGCCAGCGAAAGTTGGCCAATTACAAAAGTCGCGACCCCCACTGCGTTTTGGCCATGCCGTGCAGGTCGCGGAATCTCTATACAGCCGTTCTGCTGTGTCGGGTATGTGCACACAATGGCTGTGGCCCCTTCTATTTTTGTTTCGACCCCTTTATTTCGCTTAATACAGCCCTCATCATCAGGCCCATCGGATTGAGGTCGAGGACGCGATCGTGGAAGGAACCGTCGCCGAGGTCGATCCACAGGCGGTTCGCATCGGGCAGACCTGGTATCCGCTCGAAAGAATGCGCGACCCGGGAGACAATTACATTCGAAACACCCTCACTGGCGTAGGCGTCCTGACACGATTTATTGATACCGAAACAGGTGAATTGATCGACCAGTTTATCGATGCGAATCGCATCAAGCTCATCCGTGTGAGCGAACAATGGTACGACGTGTCCCGCATCCGGTTTCTTGATTCGCCCCGCTTCGACGATCCAGAACGCTGGGCAGATCAAAGCGTACGCGCACGAACCTGGAATCGTGGCACACACGAGGGTCTGATCTCACCGATCGATGTTGACACATTTTCTGTTAACGGAGAGGTGCTTGCGATTTCCGACCTGGCAGGCTTTGAGACGGTGACGCGCTGTTTCGAGTGCGAAGGCGGACGCGGCTTCCTGGTCATGGCTGTGGTTCCTTTCATTGGTATTGGCTTGCTTGTCGCCGCCAGCCTGCTCCTGGTGCGCCGCAGGAGGCGTAGAATGTGAAGAAGAACGAGAATGGGTACCGACCCTTGATGTCATCGCAGAGGCTCTTTATCGCTAATGCGTACTTTTTGCTCCCGACCCTGAATTCTGGAGATTCGCCCGCATCGAAATTGTGCGGCGAACCTTGTCAAAGAATTGTTGTTTCACGTGCTCTGCCTCGACGATCCGGCTTCCGCCCTCCAGGTAGTCGGCTGCGTTCAGACCACTCTCGGGCAGCTGTTCGATAAAGATAATCATCAACTCCTTGCGGTTGCTGTCATCGGTCATGTGAACCAAGCGGGCATAGTAGGCATTTGCAGGTAATTCGAATCCCTTTTCGGTTAAAAACTGACGATACATCGCACCATCAGTGCCCTTGCGTCTTTTGGCGTCCGGATCAGCAACAAAAAACTCCTGGTCAACGAAAAATTCAAAGCCTCCGATACGTGTACGCCCAGGTGAACCGGAATAATCGTAGGTGTAATCGTTGTCCTCCAGGTAGGCCTCATACTGCACCCAGTAGACACTTTTCAGCTTGCCGCCGGCAGTTTTCTCAACGAAGAAATATTGCTCGGTGTCGGCGACTCCGTAGAGAATAAATTTCTGGCCACCGATGTACTCAAATTCTTCGGAAAACGACACGGTGGCAGCCGGATCAAACCTGGACTCGATATCGTTTCCCCGTACAGCGCGCTGCAGGTTGTCATATGTTGGCGAAGTGGTGAGCCGCCCACGATCAAAAATTTGGTCATGAAAGATAATGCCAATACCTATCATGGCCAAAATTGCCAAGCCAACAAAAATTCGCTTTTTCAATATTTTTTGATCCGGTCAGCGGGCGTTAAACCTTTATAGATTTTAGATGCCTCAACTTCCGAATTGGTTGAAAGTGACTCCAGGCAAGTATTCAGGGTCAGAGTCAAAACAGGCGAGCGCAAGAATTTTTACTCTTACCCGACAACTTTGACCCAGCCATTTGACGCCCGCTTCGTAGCGAATTTTTCAGTCTGTGCTATAACTTTATTTATAAGAATCAGCAAACGTTAGTTCTTTTAAAGAAACATTGTTGTTTGTTCGGCCGCAGAGAAAATCACTTCCGGCGTGTGTTCGCGTCGGTGGTAAGGCAACTCTGCGGTTCAATTCCTGAATTTTGAATTCCGCAGAAATTGCGATCCGTATTTATCAAAATTGGGAGTTGGCTATGAACAAGTTCACTAAGACATTTTTCAGCGACGCATTCGCAGGAGGGCTTCCAAGAAGCTTGGCCTGTATTCCTATCTGCCTGTTCTTTCTGTCACTAACGGCTTGCAAGCCATCGAGCGTCGAAATTGTCAGTCCATCGGAAGGTTACCGAAGTGGCTTTCAACCTGTCGGACTGGAAGTAAATCTGCACGCCGAAGCTCGAACCAACAGTTTTTCCGCAAGCATTGATGGGAGAGGAATCTCGACATCATTTACCGACCGAAATGGATTGAATTTCAAGGCACCTACCAGGGGCTACTGCGGAAACTTGCCCGCTTCAGGGCCAGTACAGACGTTGGAAGTATCCGCCGACTGGCAAGGCTCGAAGCCATTCAGGTCCAAAAATGACACGGTCAGATTTCATGCACCGGTATTACCGTTATTTGAGGATCAATTCGCTCCATTTTCGATTCCGGCTCCTACTGAACCCAGCGAACCCCCATGTCAAAACGTGCCAGAAGGCTCTGTTTGCGTGCACGTCACATTACCTTCGTCCGCGAGGTTTCTTGACAAAAATTCGGAGGCTGGAATCTGCGTCGAGTTCGATGGCTCTGCCGCATTTGGCTCATTTCCACCGCCGGTTACAAGGCCTATGCCTGTTGAGGTTTCCGTTCAGGGATCGAGCCCCTTAGTTGCCGTAGGACCTTCTCCAGCAGCGCTGGAAAATCCAGGTGATCCAACAACGATCACATTAACCAATGGAACTCCTCGAGCCTGTGTGACGGTGCAGGGTCAAGGGGCGCCCGGAAACGTGAATCTCATTCTGACTTCGCCCTGTTACGTAGCAACAACGTGGCCACTGGAAATTCGGTAATCAAGCAGTGGCGTCACTGGCAAGGGGCTGACAAGGGGCCGGATCCAATTTCAGGGCCTTCTAATCCCAAATAATTGGATCCGACCCCATTTC
>JABDJL010000078.1 GCA_013002505.1 Lysobacterales bacterium
TGCCTGGGGCATGAACAGACCCTGTTTTTCACCCAGGCCCATGCGCACGGCATCGCTGAATGAAAGCCTTTGCTGTGGTTGCTGAATGTTGACAACGGGCACTGTGGTTTTCCGGCCAGGCTCAGACCTGGCGCGCACCCGCCAGGTCGGCGCGGCATATCGTCGCGAATGCGCGTTCCGACTGGCAGTAGTTGTCCTGCAGCCAGTGCCGGGCGGCTTGCGCCACGCCACTGTCATTGACGATGGCAAAAACGGTCGGCCCGGAGCCGGATATCCCGACACTCAGCGCGCCGAGGTCGGTCAGGGCTTTGCGCGCATCGGTGAAGCCCGGTAGCAGGCGTTGCCGGTGCGGTTCTGCGATCATGTCATTGATACATTCTGCGGCGGTCTTTGAATCACCGACGTGCAGGGCATGCACAAAGCGTGCGAACTGGGCGCCATGCGCGACGAGCAGCGAGCGGTTGAATTTCTCCGGCAACACCATGCGGGCCGCGTGCGTGTCGATACGCGTGCCCGGCCAGCAAATCACGATCTGCCACCGCCCCGGCCACGGCAAGCCCTCCTGGATGGCTGAATCCGACATGCACAGGCGCAAGCCCCCGAGCAGGCTCGGTGCAATATTGTCGAGGTGAATTTCTCCACTGATTCCACCCTCGGCTTCGGCCATCAGTGATAACAGCTGCGGGCGGTTCAGGGGGCGGCCAAACCAGTTGTTCAGCGCCACCAGCGTGGCGACAATGCTGCTGGCGCTGGAACCGAGCCCACTGCCCACCGGCAGCATCTTTTCCAGCGTCACGTCGAGCGGAAAAATGCCATCGACAAAGTTGCGCGCCGTGGACTCGAATCGCCGGCAGCATTTCATCACGACATTCAATTCAGGGTCTTCAGGAAGCGCATCCTTGAACGGTCCCTGCACATCCAGCTGCCAGTCACGGCTGTTGCGGTTGCGTAAATGGACCAGGTCGCCGAGCAGCGAGCCATCCACCGGCGCCAGGGCCAGGCCCAGCGCGTCAAAACCAACCGACAAGTTGCCGGTGGAGGCGGGTGCGTAAACAGTCAACGTATTGCTCATGTCCTGCGAATTGTCCTCATGACTCTTGGTCTGCTTTCAGTATGCGTCCTGGTGCACTGCCCTGACGGCCCGGCCGCTCGGGTCATTCATCTGCTGCAGGCTTTCATCCCACAAGATCGCCTCCGGCGAGCTGCAGGCCACGGACCGGCCGCCCGGGACCGTTTTTGCCTCGGACTGAGACGGAAAATGCGCTTCGAACAGGGTCCGGAAGTAGTATGCCTCAGCGCTGTCGGGCGTGTTGTGCGGAAAGCGGCTGGCTGCACGGGCAAGCTGGCCTTCGCTGACCTGGGTGGCGGCAAAGTCCTTGACGCCGTCGATCCAGCCATAACCGACGCCATCTGAAAACTGTTCTTTCTGGCGCCAGGCGATTTCACCGGGCAACAAATCCGCGAATGCTTCGCGCAACACGTGTTTCTCGATTCTGCCGGGGCCGGTCATCTTGTCCGCCGGGTTGATGGACATGGCCACGTCGAGAAACTCGCGGTCCAGGAACGGTACACGGGCCTCGACACCCCAGGCGGCCATGGCCTTGTTCGCGCGCAGGCAGTCGTACCAGTGCAGGCGGGCCAGCTTGCGCACGGTTTCCTCGTGAAAAGCCTGTGCGTTTGGCGCCTTGTGGAAATACAGGTAGCCCCCGAATACCTCGTCGGCGCCCTCCCCGGACAAAACCATCTTGATGCCCATGGCGCGAATCTTGCGCGCCATCAAGTACATCGGCGTCGCCGCGCGGATGGTCGTCACATCGTAGGTTTCGAGGTGATAAACCACCTCTTCCAGCGCGTCCAGCCCTTCCTGCAGGGTAAATTCGAATCCGTGGTGCACGGTGCCGATGTGGTCTGCTGCAACCCGCGCAGCCGCCAGGTCGGGCGACCCGGCCAGCCCGACGGCGAACGAGTGCAGCCTCGGCCACCAGGCTTCGCTCTGCTCGTTATCTTCAACGCGTTTCTGCGCGTGTTGCTGGGTGACGGCCGCAATGATCGACGAGTCCAGCCCACCGGACAACAAAACGCCATACGGTACATCCGTCATCAGGTGGCTTGTGACCGACTTTTCCAGGGCACGGCGGATGTCCGCCACGTTGGTTGAGGCATTCTCAACGGCTTCGAACTTCATCCACGGGCGCTGGTAGTAGGGCTGTGGCTGATCCTTGCCACTGGCCCAGAAATGGCCCGGCGGAAACTCGTGCACCTCTGAACAGACCTCGGTCAAGGCCTTCATTTCAGATGCAAAATAGAGTTGGTGTAAGTCATCGAACCCGTAATACAGCGGAATGATGCCAATCGGATCGCGCGCAACGAGGTAGCTGTCCTGTTCCTCGTCATACAACACGAATGCAAACATGCCCTTGAGATCATTGAGAAACGCATGACCCCTTTCCCGGTACAGGGGTAAAATTACCTCGCAATCGGACTCCGTGGCGTAAACGTAATCTTCGCTGACCTGTTTACGCAGCGCACGGTGGTTGTAGATTTCTCCATTGACGGCCAGTACCTGTTGGCGGTCTTCAGAATACAGCGGCTGCGCGCCGGTGTTGACGTCCACGATCGACAGGCGCTCATGGGCCAGAACGGCGCGCGGATGGGCATAGATGCCACTCCAGTCCGGGCCACGATGGCGCAGCAGGCGCGACTGTTTCAGCGCCAGTTTTCGTACGGCAGCAAGATCCTGGCGGATCTCAAGAACGCCAAATATGGAACACATCGAATGGCCTCGTCATACCCGAAAGGGAAATCCTTTCGCTAATGATACGTGGGCAGCCGTTGTGTTTGAATGTCTTTTGTCAGTTAATTGACAGCTTGAGCCCGTAAGGCCGGTCACAACAGACACCATCGGGAACTTCGCGGCATCTGGCGGGCCTGATAGGGTTCGAGGCAACGGTAGAAAATCAGTTGAGCAATACCTTTAAAAAGTCTCTGGCAGCGCTGCTGCTCGTGTTGGTCCTCGCGCTTGTCGCCGCGTTTACCCTCAACCTTGGTTTCCTGCGGGGTTTCCTGGAGCAGCGGCTTTCCGCGTCCACCGGGCTGACCGTGGAAATCTCCGGCCCGCTGGACATCCGCCTCGGCAGCGAGGTCAAGGTCAATGCATCGCAAATCAGCGCCAGCAACCCGGGCTGGGAAGGCAACCAGCAGGTCGCCCTCGTCGAAGGACTGACGGTCCAAGCGAAGCTCACGGAGCTGCTGTCCGACACGGTGCGCATTCGCTCGGTCAACATTGAAAGCCTCGACCTGGACCTGGCCCGCGATGAGCAGATGCGGGGGAACTGGCAAGCCTTGCCGTCCACCGAAGAACAATCTTCCGGTGCTCCGCTGCTGGTCGATTCATTACGCATTGACTCGGGTTCCGGCAGCTTCATTTCACCCCAGCTCGATGCACCGCTGGCCTGGGACATCGGCCGCCTTGAGCACGATGTTTCAGAGGGCGGCACCATGCTGACGGCTATTGACGGCACCATGGGTAATCAATCTTTCAAGCTCGAATTGTCCGGCGGGCCCTGGGCGTCCGTGGTAGGTAACGGCAGTGCCGCATTCGAGCTGTCCGCGACGCTCGGCGAGGTGCGCTTGCAGGGTCAAGCCGCATTCGACCGGCTTTGGGCGCCACATCGCCCGCGATTAAGCTTGAGCCTGAACGGGCCTGATTTCCAGGATCTGGCATCGACCCTGGGTGTTCACGGGCTTGGCGCGGGACCGCTGGACCTCACCATCACCAGTTCCGAGGAGGCAGACAGGCTCCGAATTGACGCCACCGGCAGCCTGGGCCAGCTTCGGATCGACAGCACGGCTTTCGTAGACTCGATCAGCCAGTTACGCGTGGCAACCATTGATGGACAGTTGTCCGGGCCGAATTTCGGGCGCCTGATGCGCCTGGTCGGCTATCCCGACTGGCCCGAGTCCCGTTTTGAAACCACATTGAATTCTGAGCTGGCGTATCCACGTCTCGAAGTTCGTCAACTGGATCTTTCCGTTGCAGGCGCTGATATATCGTTGCAGGGAATCATCCCCGAATTACCGGCCCTGTCCGGCGCCGAACTGTCGTTATCCGCCAACGGCACCGCGCTGGAACCCTTCGCCCGTGTTTTCGCCATCGATGATGCACCAGGCGGGCCGTTTTCCGTGTCCGGAAGCGTGTCCAGCGCCGACGACAGTACCAACATTGACCTCGAGTACCAGACAACGCTCGCCAATGGCTCTGTCACGGGCACCATCGGCAATGGTCCAGCGTTTGAAGGTACGAGGCTTAACATCACTGCCGGGCGGGACAGCGCCGCCACGCTCGGAAAGGCCTTAGGCATTGAGGGGCTCCCCGCAGCGCCCTGGCAGTTCGACACGACCGTCAGCTTTCCGGACAACCGGGTGTACCGGCTTCAGCAAGTGCGTTTTGAGACCAAGGGGATATCAGCCGTTCTAAGCGGTGAGCTTGGGCGCGAAACACTGCGCCGTGACAGTGATGTCCAGTTCGAATTCGAAGGCGCCCGGCTGGCAGACTTCCAGCCGCTGGTCGGGGCAACACCGAGGCTTCCCAACCAGGCATTTACCGCAAGCGGCCGGGTGACATCCGATCCGCAAGGCTGGTTGCTCGAGCAGCTTGAAGCCACGGTGGGTGGCGACCGTTTTCAGTTCAATGGCACACTGGGAAGCACCGCGGGCCTTGCGGGAACACGGCTGGCTATCGAGGCCAGCGGTCAGAATGCGGGACGCTTTTTGCCCGCTGACCAGGCCTGGCGCCTGCCAGACGGGCCATATCGGCTGAACACGTCGGTTGAAGTGCGAGAGGGCCGTATCATCCTTTCCGATTCAGTATTCAACAGCGGGCCCGTCTCGGCGACGGGCAGCGCGGATATTCCCTGGCCGCTAAATGGCGATAACGGTGCGTTTGATTTGGCCGTTGATAGCCGGGATATCACCGCACTGATCAGCCGCATTGGCAGCCTGGAGCTTGATCCAAACCCGCTGGAGGTCCGTGCCAAGGGGCAATGGCGGGATGGCCGCATCCAGCTGGACCTTGCGGAAGCGAAGGCCGGCTCGAGCACACTGAGCCTTACGGGCACGCTCGATCTGCCGCCCAACCTGAGCGCAACCAATCTCAGGATGAATGCGGTTTCACCCGATCTTTCAGCGCTCGGTACGATCTCCGGTAAGCGCCGGCAGCCAGTAAGCCTGGACCTGAAAAGCGCCTTTACCGGTACCCAAACCCGTTTCACGATGTCACGCTTTGACATGCGCCTGGGACAAAGCGTGGTGAACGGGGACCTGACGATCGATTTTGAACCGGAAGTACCTGATTTCAATTTGCAACTGGCCAGCGACCGCCTGGACCTCAGGCCGTTCCTCACCGATACGGCTACGCCAGGTGTTGCAAGCAAAGGTACCGACACTGAAAACCTCGTCATTCCGGATCTCGGGTTTCCTTTCGAGGCACTGGCCAGGGCCCAGGGTAAGCTCGCGGTGCGCGCCGGACAGCTTCAGTTGGAAAACATCACGTTGCGTGACACGGTTATGCTTGGATCTGTGCGCAACGGCGCCCTTGATATCACTGAGCTTTCGACGGCCGGTTATCGCGGCCGGCTGACGGCCGCCCTGAAGCTGGAACCCTTGACCACGGGCGAGGGCCGGCTGACCGCGAGCCTGCAAAGCGATGGCCTGGTATTTAACCTGGCCGACCAGCCAAGCGAGGAAAAAGAGCAGTTGCCGGCCTTTGACATCGACATTTCCATGACCGGAAAAGGCGCGGGGCTCAGGCAGTCAGCGGCCAGCATGAATGGAAAAGTCAGGATTGGCAGCGAAGGGGGGCGGGTCCCGAATGTCAAGGCAAGAAGCGCATCGGGATTGTTCCTGTCAGAGGTGCTTTCGACCATCAGCCCTGCAGCGGCGAGACAGGACCACATTCAGATCAGCTGCTTCGCCACATCCGCTGACATCCGGGATGGCGTCGTCGCCCTGGAGCCGGGGGTTGCTGTTCAGTCGGAAAAACTCAATATTTTCATGGTCGGCAAGATCAACCTCGCCAACGAAACGCTCGACGCCAGGTTGCGCACGGAGACCCGAAATACCATTGACCTGTCCGCCAGTGAGCTTTTCTCGCCCTTCGTAAAGTTATCCGGCACGCTGTCGAAACCCAGCCTCAAGATTGACCCGAAGGGTACCTTGCTCAGCGGTGGTGCCGCCTATCTTTCCGGTGGCCTGTCCATCCTGGCCAAGAAGGCGCTCGACCAGCTTGGTGGCACCAGCAACCCCTGTGACGGCTACCTGGAAGAAAAACAGGTAGGGAAGAACCCCTGATCCTGGCCGCGAATCATATGCGGATAATGCCACCGCCCCTGGTGCATTTTTCGTAAACTAGTTAAAAGCACCCGTCTGGCAGTCCGGAGTTCGGCATGGATGAAACCTGGAACAAGGTTCTAATTAATTTTCAGGATGGCGCCACGCTGACCGTGGGCCACATCCTGACGGCCGTTGCCATTTTTCTGGTGGGCTTAGTGGCCAGTGCATGGATTTCCCGTTTGATCGCCCGTTACCTGGGCCGCAACCGCATGAGCCCCGACACCGCGGTCATCATTCGCAAGCTGACCTTCATCTTCCTGATGGTCATCACCGTGCTGACGACGCTGGGTTTCCTAAAGGTTCCGCTGACCTCATTTACTTTCCTGTCGGGCGCCATCGCCATCGGTGCCGGTTTCGGTGCGCAAAACATCATCAATAACTTCATCAGTGGCTGGATACTGATGTCGGAGCGCCCGGTGCGGATCGGCGATTTCATCGAGATCGAGGATTCAAAAGGCGTGGTCGAGGTGATCGGAAACCGGTCCACGCAGATTCGCCGCGTGGACGGCGTCCATATCATGGTACCCAACAGCATGCTGATGGAGCGGGTGCTGGTCAACTGGACACTGATCGACCGCCAGATCAGGACCACCGTCAGGGTCGGCGTGGCTTACGGTTCGCCGGTGCGGGACGTCGAACGGCTATTCAAGCAGGCGCTGGCAGAACACCACCTGATCCTGCAGGAGCCCGAGCCGATCATCGAGTTCAATGACTTTGGAGACAGTGCGCTGATTTTCGATGCGCTGTTCTGGGCCAACCTGAGAAGCGGTGAGCGGGAGCTGCGCATGATCCGCAGCGACATTCGCTATCGCATTGATGAGTTGTTCCGGGAAAACGGCATTACCATCGCCTTCCCGCAAATGGACCTGCATATGAAATCCTGGGAAGCAGGGACGCCGCTGGTTCCGACAAAGGACGAGAACGCCTGAGAGCGGCAATGCCGGCCTTGTACAGCCGGCGCATCAGGGCGCCGTCAAGGCGCGCGTCGTCACGATCGCTACTTCAGGTCTTTTTGCAACTCGGCGAGTGCCGCCTGGCCGGGGTTCAGGTCTTCGTACGCAGTGCGCGCCAGTGGCTGGGCGGCCGTCCCGGAAATGGTGTGCATTTCGGGTAAGTCGGGGCTGATAAACAGCAGGCCGGTGACCACCTGGCCCTGGCTGCTGTGTTCTTCGAGATAGCGCATTGCCGCGCTGCGGCTCGACGGGTCATAGTCGGCATCTGTTTTTTTCAATAACAGGCGTGAGCCGTCATGCAGTTCAACCGGCATGACTTCGCCTTCGTCGTAGCTGGCCTTGATCTCTTTCGATGGCGGTATGAAGTCGGTGTGTACCGCCGGATAGTAGTGTTCACGCGTGTGGGCATAACTCTTGGTCGAACCGACATGATCATTGAACGTCACGCACGGCGATACCACGTCCAGCACCGCACAGCCCGGGTGCCGCAGGCCAGCCTTGATCAGCGGCACCAGCTGCTCGCGGTCGCCAGAGAAACTGCGCGCCGCGAAGCTGCCGCCCAGGGCGATGGTCGTGGCCACGGGATCAATCGCTTTCATGCGGTTGACCTCGCCGTACTTGGCCTTGCTACCGGGATCCGCCGAGGCCGAGAACTGACCCTTGGTCAGCCCATATACACCATTATTTTCAATGATATACAGCATGTTAATGTTGCGCCGCACGGCGTGGCCGAACTGGCCGAACCCGATGGACAGGGAGTCGCCGTCACCCGATACGGCGATGCACACCAGGTCGCGATTGCCGGCCAGTGCGCCGGTCGCCACGGACGGCATACGGCCATGCACCGAGTTGAAACCGTGTGCACCGGAAATGAAGTATGCCGGGGTCTTCGATGAGCAGCCGATACCGGACAGCTTGATGACCTTTTCGGGCGGAATCGCAAGCTCCCAGAATGCCTGTACGATGGCGGCGGTGATCGAGTCGTGGCCACAGCCGGCGCACAGCGTGGACAGCGCGCCCTCGTAGTCCCGTTGCCTGAGGCCGATTTCGTTGCGGCGCTCACCGGGCATGTCAATTTTGGGCTTGGCGATATAGGTCACGCGGCTGCCTCCTGTTCCAGGTATGCCAGCACGGCCTGTTCAATACATGAGCTGGGGATCGGCATGCCGTTGTAGTGCAAAACCGGCGGCAGGTTTTCATCGTCGGCCGGTGTTTCAATGATCAGCAGGGAGCGCAACTGGGCGTCACGGTTCTGTTCGACGACAAAAACCGTGTCATGTGTGTCCAGGAAGTCGAGTACGTCCGTGTTGAATGGAAATGCCCGGATTCGCAGGTAGTCGGCATGAAAGTCCTGCTCGGCGAGCCGGTCCAGCGCCTCGTTGACCGCGCCGTCCGAGCTGCCATAGGCGATAACGCCAAAGCGTGTTTTCTTCGCCGCTTTACGCAATACCGGGCGCGGCACGCGCTCACGTGCGGTCTCCCACTTGACCAGCAGGCGGTCGACCACGTCCTGGTATTCGTTGGCATCCTCGGTGTAGCCGCCATAGCGGTTGTGCCCGGAGCCACGCACGAAATAGGCGCCTTTCGGGTCCTCTCCAGGATAGGTGCGGTACGGAATGCCGTCCCCATCCACGTCCAGGTAGCGGTGGAATTTTTCGATCCCCTGAAGTGCTTTGCTGTCCAGCACCTTGCCGCGGTCCGGTTTAAAATTTTCATCCCACTGCAGTTCCGGAATCATCCAGTCATTCATGCCGATGTCCAGGTCAGACAGCACGAAAACCGGTGTCTGCAGGCACTCGGCCAGGTCAAAGGCCTGCACTGCCATTTCGAAACACTCACTCGGGTCTGCCGGGAACAGGACCGGGTGGCGGGTGTCGCCGTGTGACGCAAACGCGCACAGCATGACATCGCACTGCTGGGTTCGCGTCGGCATGCCGGTGGAAGGGCCGACACGCTGTACATCGAAAAACACCGACGGAATTTCTGCGTAGTAAGCGAAGCCAATAAACTCGCTCATCAGTGAAATGCCCGGCCCGGATGTGGGCGTGAATGCCCGCGCACCGCTCCAACTGGCGCCCAGCACCATGCCGGCCGCTGCCAGCTCGTCCTCGGCCTGGATAATACAAAACCGGTTTTCT
This sequence comes from Lysobacterales bacterium, assembly GCA_013002505.1. Taxonomy (GTDB): domain Bacteria; phylum Pseudomonadota; class Gammaproteobacteria; order Xanthomonadales; family SZUA-36; genus JABDJL01. The sequence continues at coordinate 9,482 of JABDJL010000078.1, forward strand.
CCGGTTTCCGGATCTTTCCGGAAGCGGTTGCAGTAACCCTGGAACGCATCCATCAACGACGTCGAAGGCGTGATCGGATACCAGGCGCCAACCGTGGCGCCGGCATAAACGCAGCCCAGCGCAGCAGCGGAATTACCATCAATCAGGATATGTCCGCTGTTGTCGCCCATGGTTTCGGCGCGCGCCGGCAACGGGCAGCTGAAATGTTCCTGGGCGTACTGGTAACCCAGGTTGATGGCCTGCAGGTTGCCATCCACCAGTTTCGGCTTGGCGGCAAACGTTTCTTCGAGCAGGGTTTTGAGAATATTCCGGTCAATGCCCATCAGCGCCGACAACACGCCGACGTAGGCAATGTTCTTCATCAGGATGCGGATACGCGCAACGGAGAAGTGCTCGTTGCACATCGCCGCCAGCGGCACCCCGAGTATCGTGATGTCGTCGCGGTCCATCATGTCGCGGCGCGGCCAGGTTGAGTCGTAAATCAGGAAACCGCCCGGGCTGACCTCGGCGAGGTCCTTGGCGTAGGTCTGGGCGTTCATCGCCACCATGACATCAACGCGTCCCGAGCGCGACATGTAACCTTTGTGGTTGGCGCGCACCTCGTACCAGGTCGGCAGACCCTGGATATTGGACGGGAACAAATTCTTGCCGGTCACCGGTACGCCCATCCTGAACAGGGCTTTCATCAGTAAGCCGTTGGCGCTCGCCGAACCGGTGCCGTTAACCGTTGCGATCTTGATGACGAAATCGTTAACGCTGCCGGTCATGCTGCCTTGCCCTCGCGCGCCTTGGCGGCGCCACCGTCATGGTCGGATGCGCGGGGGAAATTCAGCAGCGACTTTTGCATGTCCCAGGCCGCGGTCGGGCAGCGCTCGGCACACAGGCCGCAGTGCACGCAGAGGTTTTCGTCCTTGACCATGACGCGGTGTGTTTGCTTCAGCTCGCCGGATACAAACAGCGGTTGATCTTTTTCCAGGCGCGGCGCCAGCAGGCGTGTGACCAGGTCTTCTTCATCACCGTTGCGGGTGATGGTCAGGCAATCCGTGGGGCAGATATCGAGGCAGGCGTCGCATTCGATGCACAGGTCATCGGTAAACACCGTCTGGATGTCACAGTTCAGACAGCGCTCGACTTCCTGCTTGGCCTGCTCCCAGGTAAAACCCAGCTCGACCTCGGTGGTCAGTTGTTTGAAGCGGGTTTCCAGCGGCACGTGTTCCATCTTGCGGCGTGCGGCCGGGTCGAAATTATTCGAGTAACTCCACTCGTGAATACCCATCTTGCGGCTGCCCAGGTTCATCGTGACCGGAAGGCGCTCGGTCAACGGGCGTTGATGGCAATGCTGGTGAATGGAAATGGCGGCCTGGTGTCCGTGCTCCACCGCCCAGATGATGTTCTCCGGCCCAAACGCGGCATCGCCCCCGAAGTACACGCCCTGCAGCGTGGACTCGAACGTCGTCTTGTCGACCACCGGCACGTCCCACTGGTCAAACTCGATGCCGATGTCCCGCTCGATCCACGGAAACGCGTTTTCCTGGCCGATCGCCAGGACAACGTCATCACAGGGGATGAAGACCTCGTCGGTTACGCGCTGCTCCTTGATACGGCCGCCCTCGATGTCGTACTCCATGACGTCGAACTTCATGCCGACCAGTTTGCCGCCCTCGATCACGAACTCCTTCGGCGAGTGATTGATGACGATGTCGACGTTTTCTTCTTCGGCGTCTTCGAGTTCCCAGTCCGAGGCCTTGAAAAACCCGCGCGGCTTGCGCGCTATGACCTTGACGTTGTCGGCGCCGAGCCGCAGCGAGGTCCGGCAGCAGTCCATGGCGGTATTTCCAACACCGATAATCAGCACCTGTTTGCCGATTTTGTCGATATGCCCAAAGGCCACCGATTCCAGCCACGCGATGCCGATGTGGATGTTGTCGCCACCCTGTTCGCGTCCCGGAAGTTTCAGCTCCTTGCCCTTGGGCGCCCCGGTACCGACGAACACCGCGTCATATCCCTCTTTGAGCAAGTCTTTCATGCTCTTGATGGGGCTGTTGAGGCGCAGGTCCACGCCCATGTCAGTGATCATCGCAATTTCTTCGTCCAACACCTCGGCCGGTAGCCGAAAGGCCGGGATATTGGATCGCATCAGGCCGCCAGGCACCTGCAGGGCCTCGAACATCGTGCACTCGTAACCCATCGGCATCAGGTCGTTGGCCACCGCGAGCGAGGCGCAGCCGGCACCGACCAGGGCAATTTTTTTGCCGTTTTTCTGTGTCGGAATAACCGGCATCAGATCGCTGATATCGTCACGGTGGTCGGCTGCGACGCGCTTCAACCGGCAGATGGCGACCGGCTTTTCATTGGTGCGGCCACGTCTGCAGGCAGGTTCGCAGGGGCGGTCACAGACGCGGCCCAGAATGCCCGGGAAAATGTTGCTCTCGCGGTTCAGCATGTACGCGCCAGTGAAGTCGCCCTGCGCGATCATGCGAATGTATTCGGGAACGTCGGTGTGGGCCGGACAACCCCATTGGCAATCAACAACCTTGTGAAAGAAATCCGGGTTGGAAGTGTCGGTTCGTTTCATCGCCTGGATGCGCCCTCATTGCCGGACCGGCCGCTTTGGATGGTTCGCGCAAGGATACCTGTTTTATCGTGAGGATTGCACCTGCGTTGCGCGTCCTTGCGGTGCTTCGGTTGCTGGCCTAAGGTGACCCCGGGTTTAGCGACAGGAATCGACCAATGTCCCTACGCGTGTTCTGGGTGATTATTTTGCTGCAATGCGCGGCGGTACAGGCGGACATCAAGGGCTCAGCCGGGGCGGCGCGCGAGTGGCGCCTGGCGAATGAGCAGCTGATCATCGACCGCTTCGCCGGCCTGTTGCGCATTCCGAATGTCGCCGCCGACACGGTCAATATCCGGCGCAACGCCAAACATATCCAGGAAATGCTCGGCGAGGCCGGCATGCAAACCCAGTTGCTGGAGCTCGATGGCGCCAACCCGGCGGTCTACGGCGAACGCCTCGTTCCCGGTGCACAGACCACGGTTTTGATCTACGTGCATTACGACGGCCAGCCGGTCAACCCGGCCGACTGGGCATCGAACCCCTGGGTGCCGGTCATGCGAACCGGCATGGTTGAACAGGCCGGCGAGGTGGTGCCGATGTTGGCGCCCTTCGATCCTCAATGGCGCATATTCGCGCGCTCGGCCGGGGACGACAAGGCGCCGGTCGTGGCGCTGCAAAGCGCGCTGATGGCCCTCGACGAAGCCGGCATCGCGCCGACCGTCAACATCAAGGTGTTCATGGAGGGCGAAGAAGAGGCCGGTTCGCCGAACCTGCGGGCCATGCTCGAGAAGCACCGCGACGTACTGGCCGCTGACCTGTGGCTTTTTTGTGACGGCCCGGCCCACCAGAGCCGCCGCTGGCAGTTGGTTTACGGCGTGCGCGGCAGTTACGGTTTCGACCTGACTGTTTACGGGCCGAACCGGCCGCTGCACAGTGGCCATTACGGTAACTGGGCGCCCAACCCGATCGCCCTGCTGAGCGACTTGATCGGCACCATGCGCGATACCAATGGCAATGTTTACGTGGATGGTTTTTACGACCAGTTCAGGCCGCTGTCTGAAGCTGAACTGGCAGCCATTGCACGCACACCGCGCATGGACGAGGCGATGATGCGTGAGCTGGGGATCGCCCGGCCCGAAACCGAAGACCGGCTGGAAATTGCCATTTCAAGACCGGCCATGAATTTGCGGGGTATTTACGGTGGTGATGTCGGCGCCAGTGCGCGCAATGCAATCCAGCCATCGGCCAGTGCTTCGATCGGCTTGCGGCTGGTTCCGGACCTGACGCCCGAACACCTGCGGACGGTCATCGAACAACATGTTCGCGACCAGGGTTTTTTCGTCACCGGCCAGGACCCCACACCGGAGCAGCGCCAACAGCATGGGCGCATTGCAAAACTGAGTTGGTCGAAATCCGGCGGCTACCCGGCTTACCGCGCATCCTTTGACGAGCCGCTGGCTGTGCGCATTTCTGACATCCTGATGGACCTGTCCGGCGGTACGCTGATCCAGACGCCCACCATGGGCGGCAGCCTTCCCATCTATATCGTCGGCGAGGTTCTGCAAGTTCCGGTATTGATCCTGCCGGTGGCCAACCATGACAACAACCAGCATGGCGCCAACGAAAACCTGCGCCTGCAAAACCTGTGGGACGCGATCGAGATCTATGCCGCGGTGCTGACCGGACTGTGACGGCAATACGGCCGTGATCAGATCAGTTGGTCCAGCGCTTCTATCAGCTGCGATACTTCATTTTCACGCGTGTAGTGCACCAATGAAGTCCGTATAACACCGTCTTCGGGGTCTATATCCAGCGCCTGCATCAGGCGGTAGGCGTAGCAGTTGCCGACGCCGACGCCGATATTCCGCCGCCCCAAGCGGGAAGCCAGGTCATGAGAGGGCGTTCCCGGCACGGTAAAGGATACGGTCGGCGCCCTGCCCTCGACCGTGTTGCGGCCCACCAGCCGCACCCTTGGGTGCTGGTCGAGAAACTGCAGTAATGGTTTGAGCAATGCTTGTTCGCGATCCGAAAACAGTTGGTGAATTCGCGCGGATCGTTCTTCTCCCGGCGTGTCCGGCGCATGGTGCGCCAGCACTGCCGCGAAATAGTCGATGACCCCGTTGACCGCGGCAACCTGCGCATGATCCGGACCGGCCGGCGTGAACCGCTTGCCTGCGTGATTTGCATTGAAAAAATGCCCCTGGGCGGGCAAGGCCCTGTTAAGCGCCTCGCCGAGGTACATGACGCCCAGGTGCGGACCGAAAACCTTGTACAGCGAAAAAGTGTACAGGTCGGCACCGAGCGCGCCGAGGTCCGGCAGGCCATGCGGGCAATAAGCCACGCCATCGACAAAGGCCAGTGCGCCGGCAGCGTGTATTCGATCGGTCAGCGCGCGGACCGGGTTAACGGAACCGACGATGTTCGAACAATGCGTAAATGCGACGACCCGTGTGCGCTCACCGAGCAGGGCTTCGAGCCCTGCCGGATCCAGCTCGCCCGAAGACGGGTCCACCTGCCACTCCCGCACCACCATGCCTTCCGCCTCGAGACGCCGCCATGCCCCGATGTTGGCCTCGTGATCCTGGTTGGTGACGATAAGTTCATCGCCAGGTTCGAGATAAGCACGAAGCGCCTGCGCAATGACGTAGGTGTTCTGTGTCGTCGAGGGCCCAAAATGTACCTCGTCACGGCCGACGTTCAGCCATTCTGCCATCCTGCTTTGGGCTTCGGACATTTGTTCGCCGGCCGTGCGGGACGGGGCAAAATCATAGTACGGCTGCAACTTGGTCTGACGGTAATAACGGTCGAGGCGATCAATGACCTGCCCGCAGGCATAGGAGCCGCCGGCATTTTCGAAGTGCATGAAACCCTGCAACGACGGATCGCTGAAGGCTGGAAACTGGCTGCGGACAAACTCCACATCAAAATCGATCATGAACTGCGTCCTTCCATCTGATTTTTGAGCGTACCGGTAAGCTCCCATAGGGCGTGGTGTCTGGCCCGGCGCCGGCAGGCTTGAGCGACACGGATGTCGCGACAGAGCCTACAGGGATGTATTGACGGCGTCCTGCCGGGGCCGGTCAGGCGCTGCGGCCATTAAATCGCGACCATGGGCCACGGCTTCTGCTCGCTGCCACGCCCTGGCCCTGTTTATTTTCTGATCCCTAATCCTTGAGCCCTGCCAGCGTGATGTACTTGATCTCGATAAATTCATCGATCCCGTACTTGGAGCCTTCGCGACCGGTGCCGGACTCTTTCATCCCACCAAATGGCGCCACCTCGGTCGACAGGATGCCATCATTGATGCACACCATGCCGTATTCCAGCGCCTCGGCGACACGGAACACGCGCCCCAGGTCGCGGGCATAGAAATACGACGCCAGGCCGAACTCGGTGTCGTTGGCCATGTCGATCACGTCCTGTTCTTCCTTGAAGCGAAACACCGGCGCTACCGGGCCAAAAATTTCCTCGCGGGCAAAATCCATGTCCTGGGTCGCGTCGCGCACCACGGTGGGTTCGAAAAACAGGCCGCCCAGGTCGTGCCGTCCGCCGCCAGCGGCAATCTTGGCGCCTTTTGAAAGCGCATCCTCGAGCAGCTCTTCGACTTTCTGCACCGCGCTGCTGGAAATCAAAGGGCCAATATTGACGCCCGCTTCGTCGCCCCGGCCCACCATCAGGTCACGAGTCGCGACAATAAGTTTCTCGACAAACTCGTCGTATATGCCCTCTTGAGCATAAATGCGGTTGGCACAGACGCAGGTCTGGCCGGCATTGCGGTACTTGGAAATAATGGCGCCCTCGACTGCCGCATCAATATCGGCATCATCAAACACGATAAAAGGCGCATTGCCGCCCAGTTCCATCGACACCTTTTTGACCGTGGATGCGCACTGGCGGATCAGCTGTTTGCCGACGCCGGTCGAACCGGTAAATGAAAACTTACGCACCAGCGGGCTCTCCGTCATCTCCACGCCAACCTCCTTGGAGCGGGTGGTCGTCAACACGTTGAACACCCCGGCGGGTATTCCGGCGCGATCAGCCAGCTCTGCCAATGCAAGCGCCGAGAGCGGCGTTTCGCCAGCCGGCTTGATAACGATCGGGCAGCCGGCCGCCAGCGCGGGGCCGGCCTTGCGCGTGATCATTGCGTTGGGGAAATTCCACGGGGTAATCGCCGCGACCACGCCCACCGATTGCTTGATGACGATAATGCGCCGGTCGCTCATGTGCGTGGGAATTACGTCACCATAGACACGCTTGCCTTCTTCGGCGAACCATTCAACGAACGAGGCGCCATACATGACCTCCCCTGCTGATTCGGACAACGGTTTTCCCTGTTCGGCAGTCATCAGCCGTGCCAGGTCATCCTTGTGTTCCAGCATCAGTTCAAACCAGCGCCGCAGGATGGCCGCGCGGTCTTTGGCGGTTTTATCGCGCCATTGCGGCCAGGCGCGGTTGGCGGCTTCAATTGCACTGCGGGCGTCAGTGGCATCGAGGTCCGGAACCTGGGCCAGCTCCGATCCGTCGGCCGGGTTTTTGACTGCAAAGGTTTTTCCGTCGCCGGCACCAATCCATTTGCCGTCAATGAATGCTTCTGTCCTGAACAGGCCCTGATCTTTCAGTTTGAGCATGTTGATCTGTCCGCGCTGCTTGCCTTGGGGGTTCATAAGGTCAGCCTTCCGGACGCGGAAGTCAACCGGTTCGCGCCTGCCCGGGCTACTTTTGCGTGACTTTGAAGAGCAGCCCGCCTGCCAGCATGGCGCCGACAAATATCAAGCCCTCGCGCGGTGCGATCGCCAACGCGGTCAGGGCGGGCCCGGGACAATAACCGGCGAGCCCCCAGCCCACCCCGAACATTGCCGCGCCACCCAACAGGCGGCCGTCGATATGCCGGCCAGGTGGGTTCTGGAACGCACCACCGCAGACGGGTGCGGACTGGCGCCAGGCCAGCTTGAACCCGATCGCCGTAACCGGCACCGCCACCATCATCACGACCAGCAGGCTGGCATCCCACGGACCCAGCACATCGAGAAAATTAAGCACCTTGTTGGGGTTGCTCATCCCGGAAATAACCAGGCCGGCGCCAAACAGCGCACCGGCCAACGCGGCAAGCACCAGGCGTTTCACAATACCAGTCCGTGGCGAATGACGACTGCAGACACGATACCGCTGGCCATAAAAAGTGCTGTCGCCAAGATGGACCGCATTGAAAGCCGGGCAATGCCACAGACGCCGTGGCCGCTGGTGCACCCGGACCCCAGGGCTGTGCCGTATCCAACCAGCAGCCCTCCGCTTACTAACTGCCAGGCCGGAAAGCCCTGGCGCAGTTCGAACCCAAAGCCGCCGAAACGGAACACCAGCCATGCAGAAACCACCAGCATGGCCAGGAACACCCCTTTCCATGCGCGATCAGCGTCGGGGCCGAATACTGCTGACCGAAGCAGGCCGCTGATACCGGCGATCTTGCCCAGCGACCACATCAGGGTGACCGCGGCCACGCCGATCAAGGCGCCGCCCAGGGCGGCCTGCAGCGGGGTGAACTCAGTGGCTTCAATCATCTGCGGCCAACAATTTCGCGATGGTGGTATTGAATGGAATCTTCAGGTAATGGGCGCCGTTGCTGCCGGCGGGAGGCGGGTCACCTGCAGAAATATTGACCTGGATGGACGGAAATATCAGCTTTGGCAAGTCCAGCTTGGCATCGCGCGCTTCACGCATCTCGATGTAGGCCTGGCGATTGGTTTTTGGGTTGATGTGAATGTTTCCGGCTTTCGATCTCTTAATGCTGATATGCGAAATTGGCTCGCCGTTTTCCGGCGGATAGTCATGGCAAAGATACAGTGTGGTGTCGTCCGGCAGGGCATGAATTTTCTGAATGCTGTCGTACAGCAGGCCCGCATCGCCGCCCGGAAAATCGCAACGCGCGGTGCCATAATCGGGCGTGAACAAGGTGTCACCGATGAACGCTGCATTACCGACCAAATACGTGATGCTGTCGCGGGTGTGCCCCGGTGTCTCCATGACCCTGATGCTCAGTCCGCCCACCCTGAGTTCATCGCCATCTGCGAACAGCCGGTCGAACTGCCGCCCATCGGCGGCCAGTGACGGCAGGTCGTAAATCTTTTTGAAATTGCTCTGCACGTCCCGAATGCCTTGCCCGATTGCGATCTTTGCCCCGGTTTCGCGCCTGATCAGCGCTCCGGCGCTGAGGTGATCCGCGTGGGCATGGGTTTCGAGCACCCACTCCAGGCCGTACCCCAGTTGTGTAACTCGGCCCAGCACCTTATCGATGAAAGACCGGCTGGCCTGGCCGCTGACCGGGTCGTAAACCCACACCGGGTCAATGATCACCGCTACCTTCTGCCCGGTGTCCGCGAGCAGGTGTGTCCAGGTGCCTGAATCAGGCTCATAAAACGACTCGATCAGCATGTCCGAAATGATACATCAGCTCAGGGGGGTTCTACTTGATTAAGGTCTGGGTCAGACTGTCATTGCCGGTGCTCTGACGAACGCCCGGGCAAAAAGGCCATGGCAATAAAGCACAGCGAAAGCAACAAGGCGAAGTTCCACTCGAGCGCGTTTTCAACGCGATCCAGCATGATTTCGTCGGCGATCAATTTGCGCTTGAA
>JABDJL010000103.1 GCA_013002505.1 Lysobacterales bacterium
AATCAGCACCACGCGAACGTCCCTGACCAGCGCCAGCAACAGGCGGCGCAGGCCCTCGGCGCTGCGTTCCGTTCCGGCCCCGAGATTTTCGCTCTCGAATTGCTTGAGCCGCAGCAGTTCCTGCAGCTGCCGGTGGGTTTCGCCCGGCAGCTTCGAGCGCCATTCCTGTGCGGTCTCGCCGTGCTGAACGCCGATAAACAACATCGCGCAGGCCATGGTCCCCGGATCGGCCAGCAGTTCCTCGAGCAATCTGAGCAGGTCCAGCAACTCGGCTCTTGGCGCGGGCTGCTTCAGCGATCCGGTCAGCAACTCGTCCAGTATCGGTCCACACAGCTCGGCCGCATCGTCAACCGATGCATCGTAGGCCGCCAGCCACTGGTAAAGCGGCTCGCTGCCAGGGTTCGAAGGCGTGCCGTGGCTGCTCATATCAGGTTCCCGCGCGAGTGTTGAGCATAGGTGGGGCGATCAGCGACTTCAAGCCGCGTTGACCACGGCTTGCCACGCCTGTTCAAGACGCTTCGGTGAGACTTTCTGCGCGGTACCCAGGTGCTGGGCAAACAGCGAAACGCGAAACTCGTGGCACAGCCACCGATACTCGTCCAGCGCCAGGTCGTATTCGTTTCCGGCTGCCAGGTAATCCAGGTAGCGTTGCCAGTAATCGTCGAGCCTTGCCACCAGGCCGGCATCGCGGCGCGGATCCTCGCCCAGGCGCGTCAGCCTGACCTGCATCGCATCGAGGTAGCGCGGAAAATGCGCGAGGCGGTCGGGACCCAGTTCGAGCAAAAACCCCTGGTATAGAAGGTCGTCGAGCAGGCCGGCCAGATCATTGGCAACATCCGGATGACTTGATTGCAGTGCCTGCAAGGCCGGCCCCAGCGCGGAAAGCCCGGTCAGCACTTCTTCCAGCAGGCTTGAGCGGGCCTGGAAAACAGCGCCCAGTTCACGCCGCACATTGTTGAGCAACCCATCGAAAGTCGCTTTGTCCCTGACATTCAGCGCGTAAACGTCGGCCACCGCAGCCAGCGATGACCAGGCCAGGTCTTCAACCAGTTGGCGGGCGCTACCCCGCGCCGTCCACGCAGCCAGGGCCGGCGGCGTCAGGCCATGATTTTTGGATAACCATGCCAACTTGTCCCTGATTTGGATACCCAGCAGGCGCCGCACACCCTCGATATGGGCCAGCGCAGCGTCCGCATTGGTGTCGAACAGGCGCAAGCCCACTGCCTCTGATTGATCCACCAGGGCCGGGTACGCCAGCGCGCCGGCCGAAGTCTTGCATGACCGGGGCAGCGAACCGAAAGTCCATTCCGTCTGCCCGTCACGGTTCCAGTCGCGGCCCTGGCGATCCATGAATTGGCGACGAGCCCTGGTGCCAAACTGCGCCTGCAGCGCTTCGAGGTCGCGCCCGTTTGCCATGATTTTGCCGGCCTTGTCCAAAACGAGAATCCTGAAGGACAGGTAGGCGGGCAACTGCTCGGGGTCGAAGTCTTCGGGTTCCAATGCCAGCCCGCTGAGCCCATTGAGCACTTCGCACAACGCTGACCTGAAGGATTGACCCTGGCCGGGATCCATCAGCTCAAGCGCTTTTCCAACGAATTCGGGCACCGGCGTCAAGGCCCTGCGCTGCGGCTTTGGCAAACTGCGAATCAAGGCCTCCGCCTTGTCCGCCCGGTAACCGGGCACCAGCCATTCGAGGCGACCGGCGTCCAGTTGGTTGAGCAGCTCGAGCGGCACACTCAGGGTGGCGCCATCTGCTTCGGCGCCTGGATCGAAATGATAGGAGATCGCAAAACGCTGGTCGCCCGCCTCGATAAAATCCGGGTAGTTCAGCTGATCGCTCTCGTCGGCGTCATCGAGCATCAGGTCTTCGGTCTGCATGAACAGCCTGCGGCCTTCACGGTCTCCAGTGCGCCTGAGCCACTTGTCGAGGCTGGCAGCCGAAAGTACTGATTCCGGAATATGCTGCTCGTACCAGGCCGCCTGGGTGGCATCGTCCACCAACACGTCATGGCGGCGGCGCTTGTGTTCCAGCACCCTCACCTGCTCCTTGATTTGACGGTTATGCGCGATAAATCTCGCCTGGCTGCGTAAACGTCCGGGGACCAGCGCTTCGCTGATGAAAATACGATGGCAGGCCTCGGGCTCGACGCCCGAATAGGACACCGCGCGCCGTTCAACCAGCACCAGGCCGTACAGGCTCAGTTGCTGCCAGGCCATGACGTGACCGCGCCGCTCTGACCAGTGTGGGTCCAGGTAGGTCGATTTCAGCAGGTGGGCGCCACGCTGTTCTATCCATTCCGGTTTAATCACGGCATTTGTGCGCGCATACGGTTTGCTGGTCTCGACGACTTCGGCCGACACCAGCCAGGCCGGCGTACGCCCGAACAATCCGGATCCGGGGAAAATACTGAAATGCCGGTTGCGGACCCCGATGTACTCGGGGCGCTCGGGATGCTTCTGACCCACGTGGCTCAACAGCCCGCTGAGAAGCGCCTTGTGCAGGGTTTCGTAATCGCCGTGACCGCCGCCCAGGTGCAGGCCCTCTTCGCGGGCCTGATCGCGAAGCTGCTGCACCAGGTCAAACCACTCCAGCACCCTTTGCCAGTTCAGGAATTCGCGCCGGCACAGCTTGCGGAACTGGTTGCCCGAGTGCGCCTTGCGCTGCTTTTTCAGGTACGCCCACAACTTCAGCAGTGCCGCAAAGTCAGATTTTGAGTCGCTGAATTGCTGGTGCGCTTCGTCGGCCTGTTGCTGCGCATCGAGCGGGCGTTCTCGGGGATCCTGGATACTGAGCCCCGCGGCCAGCACCAGCAGGTCCTCGGTGCATCCCAGTTCCGCACCGGCAAGCACCATGCGCGACAGGCGCACATCCAGCGGCCAGCGCGACAGTTGGTAGCCCAGCGCCGTCGCAGCCCGGTTATCGTCAATGGCCCCCAGTTCGAACAGCAGGTGATAGGCGTCGTTAATCATGCGCGGCGCTGGCCGGTCAATGAAGGGAAAGTCTTCGACCGTACCCAGGCCCATCGTCAACATGCGCAGGATGACCGAGGCCAGTGATGTGCGCAGGATCTCCGGCTCGGTGAATTCCGGCCGTGCATCGAAGTCTTCCTCGCTGTACAGGCGCACGCACACACCCGGACCGAGCCTGCCGCAACGTCCTGCGCGCTGATTGGCGCTGGCCTGTGAAATGGCCTCGATCGGCAGTCGCTGGATGCGACTCCTGTGAGCGTAACGGCTGATCCGGGCCAGGCCGGTGTCAATGACGAAGCGGATACGCGGCACCGTCAGGCTGGTCTCAGCAATGTTGGTGGCGAGGATGATGCGGCGCGCAGGACCAGGGTGAAACACGCGGTGCTGTTCGGCCGCTGAAAGCCGGGCATACAGGGGCAGGACCTCGGTATTGCGCAGGCCCTGTCGCGCCAGGTAATCAGCGGCTTCGCGAATCTCGCGTTCACCGCTCAGGAAAACCAGCATGTCACCCCGCGCGTCGGTTCTGCTGACCCGGTTCACAGCGTCGGCAATGCCCCGGTACAGGTCGCGGCCGCTCATGCTGCTATCACCGTCGGCTTCCGGTGGCTGGTAGACGATATCCACCGGGTAGCCGCGCCCCGAAACTTCAATGATGGGCGCATTATCAAAGTGGGCTGCAAATTTCGCGGTATCGATGGTGGCCGAGGTGATCACGACCCTCAGATCAGGACGCCGCTTGATCAACTGCCTGATGTAACCGAGCAGAAAATCAATGTTCAGGCTCCGTTCGTGGGCCTCGTCAATAATCAGCGTGTCATAGGCCAGCAGACTGCGGTCATTCTGGGTTTCCGCCAGCAGGATTCCGTCGGTCATGAACTTGACCAGGCTGCTGTCCTTGACGGCGGCACGAAACCGCACCTGGTAGCCGACCGTTTCCCCGAGCCTCGTGCCGAGTTCCTCCGATACCCGCTCTGCCATGGCCCTTGCGGCAATACGGCGGGGCTGGGTGCAACCGATAAAACCCTTTGTGCCGCGGCCCGCATCGAGGCAAAACTTGGGAAGCTGGGTGGTTTTGCCAGAGCCTGTTTCGCCGGCCACGACCACCACCGGGTGTTCCCTGATGGCGTCAATGATTTCCTCGCGGTGCGCGGTAATGGGCAGCGCGTCGTCGTACTCAGGGCCTGGTAGCGAATCCCTGCGCCGCTGAACCACCCGCACGGAGTTTTCCAGCCGCTCGGAGACTGTCCTCAGCAGGTCATCAACCTTCTTGCCCTTTTGCAGGCGTTTAGCGGCGCCGCCCAGTACATGCCGCGCCCACGCCGCATCGACGTGCATGGCTTTGGCCGACATTGCCTTGAGCTTCCCGATCTGAGCCTGCTGATTCATGGCGGCGAATTATAGGGCTTTGTGACCAGCCGCCGCGAAAAGTGCAAGCATCGCGGGCCACACTCAAGCGGGCCTGGAGACTCCCTCTTGTCCGTTTTGTGAATCACGTTTACTCTGGCGCCTGACTTCGACCCCATCAAGAACTGACTTCATGGCCGCCAACTTTCGCAGCGACAACGAAACCCCGGTTGCACCCCAGGTCTGGGCGCGGCTCGAAGAGGCCAATCAAGGCACCGCCTGGGCCTACGCCGAAGACCAGTGGTCCGAGCGGCTGGACGAGGCATTTTCCGAGCTCTTCGAAACCAAAACCCGGGTCATGCCAATCGCCACGGGCACGGCCGCCAATGCCATTGCGCTGGCGACCGTGTCACCGCCATGGGGCACGGTGTTCTGCCACCGCGATGCGCACATCTATTGCGACGAAAGCGGCGCTCCCGAATTTTATGGCAACGGCTTGCGCCTTGTGCCGGTCCACGGCGAGCATGGCAAGATCACGCCGGGCCCGCTGGCCGATGCCATTCATGCCAGCGAGGGCCACGGCGTGCACAGTTACGTTCCTGCGGCACTGAGCGTGACGCAAAGCACCGAGTCAGGAACGGTGTACGAACTGGCAGAACTCGAGGCCTTGTACCAGGTGGCGCTGGCCAAGGGTATCAGCACGCACATGGACGGGGCGCGCTTCGGGAATGCGGTCGCGGCACTGGGCTGCAGCCCTGCCGATACGAGTTGGCGCAGCGGCGCCCAGATGTTGTCCTTCGGGGCCAGCAAGAACGGTTGCATGGCGGCTGAAGCCCTGCTGTTTTTCGAACACCACGAATTACTCGAAACGGCCGAGCGGCACCGCAAGCGCAGCGGTCATTTGTTGTCAAAGATGCGTTACGTGTCGGCGCAGTTGCTGGCCTATATCGAAAATGGCCTGTGGCTGGACCTCGCCCGACACGCCAATCAACAAGCGGCCGTCTTTGCCAGCGCCGTGGAAGCGCATCCCGAGGCGCAACTTGAATTTCCGGTCGGCGCCAACGAGGTGTTTGTGCGGTGGTCGGCGCAGGGGTTGGAACAGCTCGCGTCGAAAGATATCCAGTTCCACCTGTGGCCCGGACACGACGACCTGGCACGGTTCGTTTTTGGCCACTCGACCACGGACGAAGAGACCTCGTTGCTGATCGACGCGATGGGCGGCTGAAGGGTTGCAATCGTATTTGGGGTACAGTGGCCGGCAATCCAGGAAACAGCTTGCATGACAATAAGCTCATCAGAAGAGGCACTGAAACGCGCCATCGGTAAGCTCGGCTTTAGTGCCGTCAACCTGAATTCGGTTATCGGTGCTGGCATTTTTGGCCTACCGGCAGTGGTCGCCGCCAGGGCTGGCTATTTCAGCCCCTGGGCCTTCCTGATCGGCGGGTTACTGATATTTACCATCGTGCTTTCATTTGCCCGCGCGTCCAGCATGTTCCGCACCACTGGCGGGGCCATTGAGTATGCCAGCCACGCCTTCGGCCCGTTCGTCGGATTCCAGACCGGCTGGCTGTCGTACCTGGCGCGCGTGTCGGCCATGGGGGCCAACACCAACCTGCTGGTCACTTATGCGAGCTGGTTCTGGGCCCCGCTGGATGGAGACCCGTACCGCGCGATTGCCCTGACCGTGCTGATTTCATCGATGACCTGGCTGAACGTCATCGGCGTCAAGAACAGCGTCGGTATCACCTATATTTTCACCATTCTGAAACTGCTGCCCTTGTCCCTGCTGATCCTTTTTGGCCTCGGGCACGTCGAGCCGGCCCAGCTGTTCCGGGCTGAATTGCCCGACATGGGCGGCTTTGGCGAGACGATACTGGTGTTGCTGTATGCCTACGTGGGTTTCGAAGGCACCGTGGTGACAGCCGGCGAAGGCAGGAGCCCCCGGCGCGATATGCCGGCCGCACTGGTACAACCGATCATTGCGATCGCTGCCATCTATTTCCTGGTGCAGACCGTTTCCGTGTTTGTGCTGCCAGACCTGGCCAGTTCCGACGCGGCCCTGGCGGACGTGGCCAGTGCATTGTTTGGCAATATCGGCGCCACGATACTGATACTGGGCGCGGTATTTTCGATCGCCGGCAACCTGTCGGCCTCGTTGCTGTCCGCACCCAGGATGTCTTACGCACTGGCGCGTGACGGCACCATGCCGCGCTGGTTTTCAGCGGTCCACCCCCGTTACCGCACGCCCCACCACTCGATCTGGTTTTACGGTTTCCTGTGCCTGGCGATGGCGCTCAGCGGCAGCTTTATCTGGCTGGCCGTCATGAGCACCCTGGTGCGCCTGCTGACCTACATGGTCTGTATTGCCGCCCTGCCCCGGCTGGAACGCACGACGGAATCTTATGATGGTCAGTTCAAACTACCGGGCGGCATGCTGATCCCGGCCGTCGCGTTCGGGCTGAGCCTGTGGTTGATGACGCGCGCGTCGCTGGATGCGTGGTACACCATGCTGGCGTTTTTTGCGGTGGGTACCGCCTTGTACGCCTACTCGACGCGCCGTTCAGGCTGACCCGGGCGCCCACAAGGGGTTCGTCAACGGAACCAGTGCCAGCACCAGGGTTTGCGTATAGACCCCGCCGCGGGTGTAAAGGCCATCGGTCAGCAGGCCAAACGCACCGCCGCCCTGCTTGCTGTTCAGGGTAGAAAATACCTGGTCATTCGCCTCACCCAGTTCCAGTCCATCCCTGACCAATTGCAGGACTTGTGGCGGCAAGGGCAAGGTCGGGGTGCGCGCTTCTCCCCTGCGGCCATCCTCTGCGCCGATGACCATCCAGGCCGAGGCCATCATTTCGCCATCGATGGTTTCCAGCCCGCCTTCAAGGCCGACCCAGAAATCCGCATCCGGAATCCGTTCACGAGCATTATCGACCCGGTTATGCGCACCACGGCGGGTTTCCTGGTCCGACATCGGCTGATCGCTGACCCCGGACTCAACATTGACGGACGTGATGTCGAGCGCGGTTTGCGGGAAGCGCGCCCGAAATGCCGCCTCCACAGCTTGCACCTTGACGGGATTTTCCGACGCCACGACGATTTTCATGTTGATCAACCTTCAAGTCAGCAACTGCAACACTATAATGCTTGCCCATGGCGCGGCAAAAACCACCACAGTCGGCCAACCAGGGCTGGCGGTCACAAACCCTGGAACTGGAGCGCGGTTATAGCAAGGACACGGCCGAAATCCTCACAACAATGGGACATGACATCCGCTTTGAACAGACCATGGGCAGCACCCAGTCCCTGATGCAGCTCGACGGAAAATACTACGGCGCTGCCGACAGCCGGCGCCCCAGTGCACTGGCGGCAGGCGTCATCGGGCCTCCGCGGCCTCGCGAAGTCCGCAAGACCGGTACCGACGGCTAATCAGACACCAGGAAGAACGCGGCCGCGGGCGCCATTTTTGCATTGTCGTGGTCTGCGCCTTCGACCTGTGCCAGTTGCCAGGCGCTCTCAACACCCAGCCGTTGCGCCGCCCTTAATCCAGCCTCGAAGAAATGAAAGCCGCGGGCCAGTCGGTGCGGACCCTGGCGCATGGCTTCGGGAGTCTGGCGCAGCGTGGTGTCATTACCATCGGTGTCCTGTTTACCCAGCAACACCAGCATCGGTGTTTCGAGGAACCGCCGCAGTCCGGTTTCACTGACCAGCGACCTTTTGAGGCCATAAGGCCACGGCACTTTTAAATCAGGATAGGTATACCAGCCCGCATTGGCGGCGACGGCCTTGCGGACCCGGTTATCCGGCACATGGGCCAGGAAGCGATGCACGAACTGGCTGCCGGCGGAATGTCCGTAGATGTCGTATTGCTCCACGGATAAATCAAATTTCTCGCGAACGGCGTCGAACAGGGGTTCGATGACCGAATAGGTCCATTGCGTTGCGGGCCTGGGCTGGCCCTGTTCGTCAAAGGTATTGCCCAGATTGTAAGACCGTGACCCGGGAAAGCGCTCGGCATCAAAGTGCGGAACAATGACCAGGAAGCCGTGTTGCACGGCCAATGGCGTCCAGTCATCGAGATAGCGCTCGGCCGCCCGGCTCGTGCCATGCATGACGATGACCACCGGTGTTTCGGCCGACCAGTCGCCGCGATGCGCATAATGTACGTCGAGCATAGGGCCATCCCAGCGGTCGAACTCGAACCAACCCTTGATAACAGAATCCGCGGCGACAGCAACGGGCCACATCAGGTAAACAAGCCACGGGAGCAGACCCCTGCATGCCAATAGCCAACGGGCACTACTTTTCATTGGATTTTGATCGCTGCAACGCTGCACTGAGCAGGTACAAGACACCGGGGAAGGCAAACGAGGTGATCAGCCAATCAAACGGCGCGGTGTTCCCTACGGCAACGTTGGCCAGGTGGAAGCCGACAATACTTCCCACGGTCAGCAATCCGCCCCACAATTCCGCCCGCCAGCCGATTAACAGGCCAGCCACCAGGCCGACGGGAAAACACAGGAATCGAATCACTTCGAATACGCTGCCCAGGCTGGACAAACCACCCACGGCGCCGAGCAGATGAATCAGCAGGAATACGCTGACAAATGCGACCACCACGCTGGCCCAGATCCGCGCAAACCAGCGCAGCACGGCAAGGCGGTTGCTGTAGTCAGTGCTGATTTTTTCCAGTTCCTGCATGTCATCCATCAACAATGACCCCTGCAATCTGCCACGATCAACAACTCGGTCAGGTCCGCAAACTTTCGTGGTCTCAGCCCCGTCAACCGCGTCACCCGGTCAAAGCGAGCGTACACCGTGTTGGGGTGGCTGCCTAGTATGGCCGCGGCCTTAAGCACGTTCATGCTGGCCCGGGCATAAGCCTTCAAAGTCGCCACCAGCACACCCCCTGATCGCTGGTCCGCCGACAGGAAGGGCTCTGCCCATTGTGGCATGACGCGCATCAATTCCCCGGCCGAACTGCGGATCATCAGTTCCTGCAGTGACATTTGTCCGAACTGCACCACCCGGCGGCTGACATGTGCCGCCTCGAGCGCCAGTTGCGCTTCGCGATAGGCGCGCGGAACCGTGGCCGTCGCCGGTGCATCGTTGCTGATGCCGATCAGCGCGGCAGGCCCAACTTTATTCAGCACCGGCACGATTTTCGACGCCAGGCTGGCGCTGGCCGCGGTCCAGCCGGACACCCGGCGTGTATCGGAAAAAATGATGGTCACGTGCTGGTTTCGAACGTCCACCAGTTGCTTGCCGGGCATGCCATCGAACAGGCCGGTGATGTAATCGGCCATCCTGCGGGCGCGTGAAGGGTTCAGCATTTCCGCCGGGTCCACGGACCTGGCCAGGGCCACGCAAAAAGCCCGGCGCCCGTCGAGGTAGCCGGCCCGGCGCAGAACACCGGCGACGCGTCCGTCAGACTCGTCATAACCCTCAAGCAGTATGCGCAACAGCAATGCCCGCTCATCACCCGAGACTGCCGCCAGCAATTGGGCCTGGGCCAGGTAGTGCCTCGTCGCCGCCTGGCTGGCCCGGTCGGTATAGTCCAGTATGGCCTCGGTCAGGGAAGCAAAAACTGCTGGAGCATTCAGACCAGGCGTATCTCCGGACAGGATCGATTCGTGCAGCCATCGAACGTAAAAGCCATTCAGGCAGCGATAGGTATGTAGCAAGTATTCAAGTGGAAATCGCTGCCGTGCCGATGATTCTGCATGCGCCTGGATAAAATCCAGTTTTTCCGCTTTGCGCCCGGCGATTAGATCGGCCATCACAGCACCATGGTCTCGCAGGTGCCGCTCGAGTTGGGGGAGCACTTCCGGGTTGGCGCTGTCAGTGTAAGCGGCCACCTGTTCCACCACGAGGTCCAGCAGCGCAGTGTTGATGTCATCAGCATGCTCCCGGAGCTCCAGGGACAGCGCAGCGTATGACGGCACCGGCTCTGCAAAGGCGCCTGGCTTATTCACGAATTTAGAATCTGAATTTGCCATTCATTGTGCATTTTACACATCGTTTTTTCGAATTCCGTACTTTTTTGCCCGATGTGCAAATAGTTTTATGTTGATAATCTCTATTTCGTCAGCAACGATGCACCACCTACTGGGTGGTATCCATCAGGACCAACATTGAAAACGAGGAGTAAATCATGTCCAAGTACCTGTTTATCTACCACGGTGGTGAACACCCCGAAACCGAACAAGAAGTGGCGGCGGTTATGGATGCCTGGGGCCAATGGCTGGGCTCCATGGGCAGTGCAGTAATCGATGGTGGCAACCCAGTTGGAAAGTCCACCACCGTCAACCCCGACGGCAGCGTTGAGAATCACGGCGGTTCAAACCCCGCCAGCGGTTACGGGCTTTTCGAAGCCGGTGATCTCGATGATGCACTGGCCAAGGCCAGTAAGTGTCCGATTCTCGAGGCGGGAGGCTCCATCGAAATAGCCGAAGCCATCGACATGTAAGATTGCGATCATGATGGCAATCAGCGGCCGCGCCTGGGTTCAGGTTTGCGGCCGTTGCATTTGCTATGCTCTGCACCACCGGCCCCGCGGTGAATCGCATGATCAAGACAATATACCTCGTACTTCTGCTGTGCCTTTCCACAGTTGCCAGCGCCATAACGCCGGACGAACAATCACTGCTGCACAAGACGGCGATGTTCGCCTTTTACAGCGACTTTGCAACCAACCTGCATGATGCGCTGCTCATCAGCGGCGGCATGGATAGCCGCGAACGATCCGATTGGTTCGCCGCAGGCGAGCAACTGGCATGCTTCGAAGGCCTTCCGAATTCAATGCGCTCCGGCTGGGAGATGGCAGTTGGTTTCTACGCGCGTGTGATTGCACCCAGCAGCTGGGGTGACCGCCAGCAATCATTGATCCGGCTTGACCTGGCCGGAATCAGCGAAGGCCGCGACGAAAGTGGGCGAGCGTTCAACCAAATGACGCGCCATGTCAGGGCGGTCGCGGCTCCCGCGTACCGGGCTTGCCTGTGGGAAGCACAGGATGCTGCCAACCGCGCTTGGGTGAACACCCTCATGCCGCAACTGGAGCGGCATGAATCAGTGATTGCCGCTCGGCTGGCGACACTGTATGGCAGCGAATGGCACGGGCTGCCACTGCGTGTCGATATCGTCGCTGATGCGCCGCCGCTGGGCGCCAACTCGATCTTCCTGGTGCCCGAGGGTGGTCATTTACTGGTTTCAACCCGCGTGGCCGATGAAGACGCGCTGGAAATCACCTTTCATGAAGCTTCGCACACGATTGTCAGCGCCTGGCGTAAGGACCCGCTGCCAATCGCCATCAACGAAACGGCCGACCAACTCGGGATGCAAAGAGCGGGCGATTTATGGCACGTCATGCTGTTTTACCTGACCGGCGCCGCGGTTCAGGAGGCGCTCGCGAAGCCAGGTGAAGGGACCTACGTACCCTACATGCTGCGCCACGACCTTTGGGCCGGGCGCTGGGGACAATATCGTGAAGCGCTTGAAACCCACCTGCCCGGATACCTCGAGGGCAAGACCACGCTCGAACGCGTGGTGCATTCAATCCTCGAGGACCTCAATCAATAATCCGGGCAGCAATCATGCCTATAGCTTCACTGGCATGCCCATCAAGGGCCAGATCACGCTGACAAACAGCGCGATGACCAGCAGCAGGATGATGCTGGCCGGCACGCCTGCACGGAAGAATTCTGCGGTCGAGAATTGCTCGCTCTCATAGGCAATGGCATTAGGCGCGGCGCCAATGAGGAACAGGAACGGCATGCCGGCCGCAGCCAGTGCGGCGTAAAGGATGACATCGGGCGCGACGCCCAGGTAAGGCGCCATGACCAGCGCCACCGGCAGGCAGATCGTGATCGCGGCGACATTCATGATCAGGTTGGTCATGATCAGGATAAAGACGCTGACACCCATGACAAACAGCAGCCACGGCGCGTGCTCCAGGTAGTTCAGCCAGCTGATGGCCAGCCATTGGGCGGCGCCGGTGCGCCACAGGCAAAAGCCGAGGCTCATGGCACCGCCGAACAACAGCACGATGTTCCACGGAATTTTCTCGAGGTCTGCGCGGCGTAGTATTTTCAAGGCGAAAAAGCTGACCGTCGCAGCCAGGATGATGCCGCTCTTGTTGAGACCCTCCAGCCCCGGCACCAGGGAACGCATGCTCATCAGCAGCACCGCTGCGCCAGTGATCACCAGCGTGGCTTTCTCCTCGCGCTTCATTGGCCCCAGCTTCGCGTACAGCTTCATTGCGCGCCAGCGCAGGCCGGGTATGCGGGATTTTTCGGGCTTGAACCAGGCCAGCACGTAAACCCACAACAGGCCGACCATGATTGCGCCCAGCGGCAACATGTACCAGGTCAGCTCGAAAAACGTCACTTCCCGCCCCACCAGTTCATTGAAGAACCCGACCGCTACCGGGCCACGCGCCGCGCCAAACAGCGTGATGATGCTGCCCGCGCCGGCGGTGAAGGCCATGCCTATAAACAGGCCCTTGCCAAAGCGCGTGTAGTCCTCGTCCGAATACAGGTGATGAATGGCCAGCAACAGCGGATAAATCGCGGCCGCCACCGCGGTGTGGGCCATGATCAGCGTCAGGCCGGCGGTCATCAGGAATGCGCCCAGGTAAATGTGGCTGGTCTGCTCTCCGACCCTCGTCAGCATGCTGTAGGCAAGCCGGTGCGTCAGCCCAGTCCTGGAAAATGCCTGGCCGATCACGATCGATCCGATAATGAACCACACGGCAGGATCAAAAAAGTCGGTGAATGCTTCGCGTGGATCGCGAATCACGAACAAGGCCTGGGTTACAGCAATCGCAATACCGGTCACGCCAATCGGCACCACTTCCATGACCCACCAGATCGCGGCCAGTGCGAACAAGCCCAGCGCCATCTTTCCTTCACGGGTCAGCTCGAACGGCTGGCCCATGGGATCATGAGCCACCGGCATTTCCGGAAGCAGCGATGCCGCCGCAAAAGCAGCCAGCCCCAGCACCAGTGCGGCAGCGCGCCCGAGATTGATGCGCCCGCCCCAGGTTTCGTCCTGCGGCGCGTCGCCGGCCAGGCGAATTTGCCGCGCCTGCCGGTCAGTCACCCTGGGTCTGCTCCGTACCGCTTAACAATTGATTGACGGCCCACAACACTTCCACGCTGCGCACGACACCGATGACTCTTTCTTTATCTATGACCGGCAACATGTGATAGCCCTGCTTGACCATGATGTTGACCAGGCGTATCAGGGAACACTCGGGGTCCACCACGCCGGCAATGGGCTGGACATACTCCTCGATGGAGTTTTCTGCACGCGCCCTGAATCTCGGGATCACCTTGTCGGCCATTACGTCACTGATGTTTTCATCCATGTCGACATCGAACACCGCCTCCGGGTGATCGGGCTCTGCCTTGAAGAACCAGCGTGGACTCAATCCCCGCAGGATATCCCGACGACGGACCAGGCCAAGCAAGGTTTCCTCGCTGTCAAACACAAGCAGAATCCGCGGCAGTGAGGTTTCGCCGTGCATCTCGATGTGCGCCCCGCCAAGGGCGTTGAGTGCCTCGCGCAGACTGCAGTCCTGCGTCACGTGCGGATACGCTTCAAGAGGCACCATCAATTTCCGGGCACTGTGCATAAGGTTAACTGGCGGCAAAGTGTGTCCGTGGATTCTATCGCAGCTTCCACGCAAACACTTGACGGTTGTCATCTTGGCCGTCAGTCAATCAGCTGACCTGACGGTAACGTCAGTTTCCACGCTTTGTCGCGCCACGGGGCGCGAAAACCGATACTTGTGCTAAGGTTAGCGTCAAGCTGTCACGAGCGGCTTTTTAGGGTGAATAGTTCTTCATAAAACGGGGAAGTCCATTGAAGCAAAAGATGCGAATCATGGTTCGAGTGGCGTTCACTGTGGCGCTGATTCTGGCCTGCAACCAGGTTATGGCGCAATCTGCAGTTCTGACGATTGCCAGCGACCCTTCCCAGGTCAATCACTATCCGGGGCCTGATGGCCTGATTGGAAACGGCGATGACGTGATATCCGCGTCCAATTCGACCGTGCAGAATTCTTCCCCGAACTCCATAGGCAGCTATGGTTTCAATGCATTCCTGTTTCAGCCCTTTGGCCCGGCCGATCCGGCCATGCCGGCCGGATTTGATGCGATTACCTTCGTCAATGGCGCGGTCACCATTGACAAGGGTGTTTTTGCCTCCGGCGGCGGACCTATCGTGTCGGCATTGACAATCACCTCGGGCACAGAACCATTTCCCGGGCACGGCGCTTATACTTCGACCATCACCGCGGTTAACAGCGGCACCTACAACCAGCTTACGGGTGAGTTCACGCTGAACGTTGATTTCAGCTACACCATCAATGGCTCAACGTCCAATGAGCCCGGGGTCGTTTTGACCGGTACGGCGCTCTACCAGGAAGCGGCCGATTTCGGAACCGACACCGGCAACACTTATTTCGAGGGTGTGGCCAAGCCCCTTGCCCAGGCCAAAGGCGCCACTGGCGTGGTATTCATGACCGGCACCGGCACGCTGACCAACCTGGGTTTTCCGATCAATGCAACCATCGTGGCGCTCGAAGGCGTGGGCGTCACGATCAATGCGGGCATGAACGATGCGTGGGTCAGTGCAGACGCGCCGTTCCAGGGCCTGTTCTTCACGGTTTTCGAAGACCTGGGACTGCTGTTCCTGTCATGGTTTACCTTCGACTCCCAGATACAAGCCAATAATAACGCCACCTTTGGCGCATCTGACCAGCGCTGGGTGACCGGGCTGGGTAACTACAATGGCAACACGGTCATCATGAGCGTTGAACTGACCTCGGGCGGAATTTTCAATGGCTCTGACCCGTTGGCAGGCCAAACCGCCAATTACGGCACCATCTCGATCATATTTATCAGTTGTAACGAGGCGGTGCTGAGTTACAACTTCCCCGGACCGGGATTAACGGGCCAGATGACCCTGACGCGCGTGGTTCCGGATAACGTACCTCTTTGCGAGATGCTTTCGCAGTAACGCGTCGGGCCAGCCATTATGGGCACTGTTATTGACCGACCGGGTTGCAATGGCTTTTCCAGGGGTCAAATTGACCAACCAAACTGGAGAATGGGGGTAATTTAGTTATACTGTACGAAGTGCTACGGCACATGGATCTGGCAGCGTCTTGGGGCAATTGAGGACCTGCTATCGCAATGGACTGCCACAATTTTTAGACTCCGGGATACCCGGAAAGGCAGAGGAGACGTGACTTTCAGATCCAACATGGGGACCTCCGAGCATGCTTGAATATACCGTGCTCACCACATTCGCCTTTATCCTGGCGATATTCACATTGTGGACAATCCGAACGGCTAAAACGGTTGGAAGAAAGATGTATAACGCATTTCTTCCCAGCGCCAAGAACAACCTGAAAAAGCCGGTGACGGACGAAGACCTGCCGACACTTTCCGGTGAACTGCAGTTCCTGTCGATGCCCTGGGGCTGGCGGGAATCACCCTACCGGGATAACCCTGTCCTTCTGCGACCCATGGTGCGCAAACAGGCAACCCCTGCACCCTGGGGCTGGCCTGGTGGCAATCCTGGAGAACTCAGGAATACCCATCCCGGCAAGCTTCAATTGCTGACCGACAGAATTCGGGATGAGGCCAGCGCCGTGGAAATACCGTTTGCGCGCAACCGCAATGCAGTCAAGGTCGGCCAGATGCGCATGCTGACCTACTTCGATGCGGATGATGGTGCGCTGCGTTTCCCACAGTCAGATTCCAAAAAAGACCGCGGATTCCAGCTTCCCTGGGGCTGGTAAACAGTCCGCCGTCAATCCTTTTCCAACACCCGCAGAGCGTTTCGAAGCGCTTCTGCGGCTTTTACTTTTTCTTCAGCGCCAAGACGGTCGCGGTCGAGTATCACATTCAGCCCCTCTTGCTCGTGGCGAAAAACGCGCGCTTTATCGTCGGGTTCGCTTTGGATACCCCTGACCCGGTAAGTGGTAATGGGCCGGGCAAAACCCTTCACGGTGATGGTTTCCGCTTCTTCGGCCCGCACCCAGTCTTTGACCAGCGACCAGGTCTCGTAGGCCAGCAAAATGCCACCGGCTTCAGCCTCGTATTCGAGCCTCGCCGCCAGGTTCACTTCGCCACCGATGATGGTGTAGTCCATGCGGTCTTCGCTGCCGAAGTTTCCGACGGTGCAATAACCGGTATTGATGCCGATGCGAATCTCAAAAGGCCGCTCGAGACCCATATCACGCCATTCAGACTGTAGTTCGCGCATCCGGCGCTGCATGGCAATCGCCATGCGCACGCAATCACTGGCATCCTGGCGGACTCCCCTGGTTTCCGGGTCTCCGAAATAGAGCACGATCGCATCGCCAATGAACTTGTCAAAATTGGCGCCGTATTCCTGCGCGATTTTCGACATTTCGGTCAGGTACTGGTTGAGTACCGCGGTGAGCTCTTCAGATTCGAGCTGATCCGTGGTTTCGGTGAAGCCGGCGATATCCGAGAAAAATATTGTCAACTTCTTGCGCTGTGATGCGATTGAAACCTGCTGCTTTCCATCCAGGATCGCCCGGTACAGTTGCGGCGATATGTACTTGGCCAACTGGCCTGAAACGCGCTCCAGGACCTCCTTGGACTGCTCGGTGATGCGCTGCGCCTGGAGATTTTCGAGTCGCAGGCGAACCGACCTCCCCAGGTCATGCCAGTTTTGCCACATTGACAGCCCGACAGCACTCAGCGCGCCGAAGTAAAGCAACAGGAGCCAGGCGAGGCTCAGAATGTCGTGCCAGAAAGCGCCGAAAAAGCTGCTCACGATAATCGGGCTCATGTATGCAATTGACGCTTTCGGCAGGCTTGGCATCATCGCGACGCTGCCATATATCAACAGGTACATGACGACAATCAGCGCGATTCCGTCCTCGCGCCCAATCTCCGTGTTCATCAGGTAAAACGTCACACCCCAGGCGAGGCCCAGCAACAGCGAGTAAATGACGATTGAGCGGATTCTGCGCCGGCTAACGCGCTCAGGCCTTGGCCTGCCGCGCAGCCGAAAGTAACTGTGGACCATGGGCAGCAACAGGATCAATTCGGCAACAAACCCATAAACAGCACCGCTGGTCATGGCCACCGGCCAGGTGATGTACATCACCGCCAGCACCGTGTATGCATTGCCAAATAGCAGGGCAGGCATGTAATTATGCGCCTGGATCGACTGGACTATCCTGATCTCGTCGGCAACGGCCTCGTCGCTGACTTCAAGGCGTTCTGTCGTGACCGGCTCATGCGGCGACCGCTTTGTTGTTGAGCTGATTTCAGCCAAGCGGGTTACCCCCTAAAAAAAACGATTATGCCGCATGTTGACCTGCGCGGTTTAAGCGCACGTGATGGTTGCACTGCATATGAATTAGTTGTACCATTCATACATATGGAACATATGGGCCACTAGATAAATGCTGATCACGATTGATATCGAAAGCCCTGAACCGCTGTTTGCCCAATTGGTAACCCAGGTCAAAACGGCGGTGCAGGATCAAAAACTCAAGCCCGGGGACAGCCTGCCCTCGATCCGGCAACTGGCCAATGACCTCGATCTGAACAACAAGACCGTGGCCAAGGCCTATCGCCTGCTGGAACGGGATTCGGTGATCCAGACCCGAGGCTATCGCGGCACCTTTGTCCACCCCGATGCCCGGGCGAACAGCAAGGTAGACCTGCAGGCCCTGGCCCTAAACGAACTGCAAAGGACGATAAGCAGCCTGCGCGACGCAGCTGTGACCGACTCCGAGATACGGGTCGCCTTTGCTGACTTGATGCATAACCGTAATTGACAAGGAACCACCATGTTTGAATTCAACCTTTTTCACCTTGCCTTCCTCGGCCAGGTTTTATTGTTGTCCGGCTACTTTCCGGCAAAACTGCTCGGGCAGATGAACTTCGTCGCGGAAAACTACCCCCCGGATGAATATCCAAAACTGTATTCGAGACCCGCGCAGCACTATGTCAATTCGCGGCGCCGCTTCAAGTTGCTGAACGCGGTGATTTTTCTGTCGGGCCTGGCACTGTTGGCATGGTTCATGGCCTCGACGCGCGACCTGTCCTGGGACGGGCCCAGGATCACCTGGTTCTACCTATTACAGCTCTTGCCGGTAATATTGATGGATCTTTCCCTGCTCAAGGAATTTCGCCTGATGCGCTTGGCGGACAGCGGTTCCCGGCGCCAGGCTGAACTGAAACCACGCCGGCTGTTTGATTTTGTCAGCCCCGTGCTGTTCACTTTCGCGGTCGCCGTGTATGTCGCATTTTGCCTGTTCATTGTGTACATGAACCAGTTCGACTATTCCTGGTTCGGTGGTTATACCAACATCTATATCATCACCGCGACAAACCTGTTCCTGGTGGCCATAGGCTGGCGCCAGTTACGCGGGCGCAAACTCGATCCACACCAGGCGCCCGAAGACCGCAGGATGAAAATCCAGAACATCCTGCTGATCATGATCCTGACCAGCATCGCCGTGACGCTGTACGCGGGCCTGACCATCACGCTGGCTGCACTGGAGCTTCGGCACCTGCAACCCGTCACGCTGTGCCTCTACTTCCAGGTGCTGGCGGTAATCACCTTCCAGGCTTACCGGATTGACGGACGCAATTTCGAGGTCTATCGCAAGACACCACTGGCCGGCTAGGTCAAGGATACTGCAACCCGTGAGGCAGCCTGTGACGTTTGTTGGCCAATTACGGTGCGCTATACTGAATTTAGCAATGCTGACCATCAGGATCCCGTAACAATCGGGGCTTCACACAGGGGAAGATCATCGTGAATCTGAAAAAATGCATATTGGCCCTTTGCTGGCTCGTCACACCGTCGCTTTTTGCGGCCGGAGATTCAACATCTGAAAACGACCGGGAACGCGGCAATATTAGTTTCGACGCGTCAACCGAGGCGGCATTTGACCGCAGCGGCAACCACATCACGCACAGCTTCGGCCCCGATGGCGTCCTGCTGGCGGATCACCACGGCACGATGGGCAGCGTCACCGTGGCCAGGATCGGTGTCAGTGGAGACCTCGAGTACCTGTGCACCACCGACAAAGAGGCCGCCATCAACTTCATGTCCGGCGGCATTTCCGCGGTCCGCGAGTCGACGGTAGAACTTCACCTGGAGGAGCGATGAACATGATGACGCGCTTCCTCACACGTTTTGCCCTGGTGGCCTTGTTGTCCACCCAGGCCATGGCCGCGACGATTGAAATCCAGAACGGTGATGACCCCGGCGAGGGCTTCAACGACCCCAACCCGCCGACCAATGCCAATCAACGCGGTAACAACCCAGCCACGACGCTCGGACAAATGCGACTCAACGTGTTCGAGGCCGCAGCCGATGTCTGGGGCGATATCCTGCAAAGCAACCAGACGATTACCGTCAACGCCAAGTTTGATGAGCTGACCTGCGGTGAAAACAGCGGCACGCTGGGCTCGGCCGGAGCGACGTCCAGTGCCACGAGCTTCACGGGCGGCGAGAACGGTGTTTCCTACGTGGTGGCCCTTGCGGAAAGCCTCGGAAACGCCAATTTTAACGGCTCAAGCGCCGAGATTAACGCCACTTTCAACAGCCTGGTCGATTCTGACGCCAACTGCCTCGGCGGTGGCGGATTTTACTACGGCCTGGACGGTAACCCGCCGGCCGGCACCAGTAACCTGTTTACCACCGTGCTTCACGAATTGGGGCATGGCCTCGGTTTCAACAGCCTGACCGACGTGGCACCTGACGGTAGCGGCGGTTTCCTGGGCGCTGGCGGTTTCCCGGATACCTTCAGCCGCAACCTGCTCGACCTGGACAGCGGCAAGACATGGGACCAGATGAACAACGCCGAGCGCAAAGCCTCGGCCCTGAACGAGCCATCACTGGTGTGGAATGGTGCTAACGCCACCGCGGACCGGGCCAATCACCTGGGCGGCTCACCGGAACTGGTGATCAATGCGCCAGGCAGCATTGCCGGCACTTTCGAGGCAGTCCTCGGCGACGAACCGACGATTATCCTGACCACGGGCGGGGTCACCGCCGACGTGGTCGATGGCAATAATTTTGGCGACGGCTGCAGCCAGATCAATGAGGGCTCTTTTACCGGGCGCATCATCCTGTTTGATGCAACCGAAAGCTGTACCGCCGTCTTCCCGGCTTTCTTTTCGGAGTTTGCCACCGGCGCCGTGGGCGTATTGATTGCCGACACCACGGGCAGTGGCTTGCCCGATGTCAGCGGCCAGGTATCCAACCAGGAAATCACCATCCCGTACATTGGAATCACCAAGGCCGTGGCCGACAGCATCCGCGCCAATATCGGCTCTGCAAATGTCACCATCCGGCGCAGCACCACGGTCCTGAACGGTGAAAACCAGGGCAAGGTCAAGATGCACGCGCCGGCCGAATTCAGCGAGGGGGCTTCGGTGTCCCACTGGAGCAAGAGCGCTTCACCCGATTTGCTGATGGAGCCTTCGCTGGGCGCATTGGACCACGAAGACGTCGATCTGACGGCCGCGGCCTTCGCCGACATCGGCTGGTTCCTGACCAACCAGCCACAAGGGTTCACCATCAATGCCGGCCTGAATGACGCCTGGGTCAGTTCTACCGCACCCCTGCAGGGCTTTTTCTTTACCGTTTACCCGGACCTCGGGTTTTTCTTCATGTCGCTGTTCACCTTCGACTCGCAGATTTTTGGCGGCGGGAATACCGCCACGTTTGCCGCCTCCGACCAGCGCTGGGTCACCGGGGGCGCGTTTTATAACGGTGATTCGGTCACCATTCCTGTCGAACTGACCACCGGCGGCATATTCAACGGGTCTAACCCGACCGCCGGCCAAACGCCGAACTACGGCACCATCACGATCACGTTTATCAACTGCAACCAGGCGACCCTGACCTACAACTTTCCCGGTCAGAACCTGTCCGGCCAGTTGACGCTGACGCGGGTAGTGACCGACAACGTGGCGCTGTGCCAGTCCATGCAACAGGAGGACCCGACCTCGGTCAACACGGCCACTCTGCTCGCCGAATCCAACCATGCCGAGCTCGAGCTGGCGCAGTCAATTCCAGATTATGTTGACCCGCCATTGGCGCCGTATTCGCCCAATGCCAACATGGCCGTCAATATCAATGCCGGCATGAACGACGCCTGGGTCAGCGCCCTGGCACCCTTGCAGGGACTGTTCTTTACCGTGTACCCGGACCTGGGCCTGTTGTTCCTCAGCTGGTTCACTTTCGACTCGGTCTTGTCGGGCGGCAACACGGCCACCTTCGGCGCTTCCGACCAGCGCTGGGTAACCGGCGCCGGGTTCTACTCGGGCAATTCGGTCACCGTGCCCGTGGAACTGACCTCGGGCGGCATTTTCCTGGGGTCCAACCCAACCGCCAGCCAGCAGGCCAACTACGGCACCATTACCATTACATTCAATAGTTGTAATGAAGCCATTTTGACTTACGACTTCCCGTCGGTTGGCCTGTCCGGGATGATGACGCTGACGCGCGTGGTGGAGGACAACATATCGCTGTGTGAAATGCTGGCGAGCGGCTAGACGAAATTGCGAAACATTTCGTAGCTGTAGTGGTCAGAGTATTGGGTACTCGTGCAACGTGGGACGTACGCGTTCATGCGCATGAAATGGACAAAACTGCTGTTGCTGAACCTGGTTTTCTGGCCGGGCCCGGCTTTGTGGGCCAATTTCTCAGACAGTTTGGTGACTTTGCACCCGCCGTTCCCGGTCAGTGCGCCGTTCATCATCGAAATTGCCGGCACCTGGCCCAGCGATTGCCACCCGGGTGAGCAAAAACCCGTCGTCAGGTCATTCGACGGTCAGACCGTTCAGATCGAATTTGAAATTATCGTCTTTCACGTGGTGTGCAACGACGTGGCGACGGACTACCGAGTGCTGGTAGACATGAACGAGGCCGTCCAGGCCACGCCGCCAGTGGCGGATACGCTGGATATCCTGGTCGAGTTCCAGGGCGCCACGCTGACCTGGAAAGCACGACTAAGCTGCCGTCCCGAGATTGATTGTGCCGGACCCAGGATGGCCAAACTGCCAGAGCGCGGGCTGTTTACCACCCCGGAGCGTAAAGACGAGGGCCTGCTTGTCGCCCGGCAGAATGATGTCACGGTGGTTTATCCGTTGGTCTACGATGAGACCGGGCGGGGTGAGTGGCTGATCAGCGTCGGGCAGGTGGACACGGGCAGCTTTTTCTCGGAACTGTTCCGTTCCAGCGGCGGCGATTGTTTCGATTGCGAGGCCAGCAACCCGCAAACGGAGCTGACATCCGCCGGGCACATCAGTGTACTGGTGGACGACCCCGGCACATTGCAGGTCAAGGTCAATGACCGCCTGTTCCTGCCCTATACCAAGATGGTCTATGGCTATAAAGGCCCGCTTGCCGGGCCACTGCGGGCGGATCTTGGCGGTCGCTGGGCCTTGAGGGAAAACCAAGGCACCGATCCGCCGCTGGGAGACATCACCGCCTTGATACCCCCTGCATTCGACATCACGATGCAATCCATCTCTCCCGGTGACCCTGTCCAGGCCACCTACCTGGTCACCACGGTCACCGGAGAAGAATTGGGCCAGGTGGTTTGTGGCAGCCTGGATAAGGGAGGGAAGCCACTCGATCACTGCGAGTTCATCGATGAAACCGACCAGCTAGAACCACTGTTTCGCGTTTACCCTGAAGGACCATCCAGCCTGGCCCTGGAGTATGGCCGTGCGGTGATCGCGGTCGGCATTCCACCGCGCGGCAAGGCAGTCAGGCTGGACTAATTCAAAGCGCCTTTCTGTAGCGGCCCTTGGCGTCGGCACCGGCTGCCTGGGCACAATTTTGGCTGCGTTGGTGGCCAAGCCGGCCCAGTCCACATACCATTGCCCAATGCTAAAAAAGACAGTGATCTCCGCCTGCTTCCTCTTATCAGGCGCAACCAGTCTCGTGCTGGAAATCGTGTGGGCCAAAAAGCTCTCCTACGTCCTGGGAAATTCCCTGTATGGCAGCTCGACGGTTGTTGCGGCGTTCATGGCGGGATTGGCCCTCGGCGCCTACCTGAGTCGATTGCCGGTTATACGGCGCAGGTCGCCGGTCAGGCTGTATGCAGCGCTGCAGGTGCTCATCGCGGCAGGAGGCTTCGCGTCGATTCCAATGATAGACATGCTCGAACCGCTGTTTGCGCTGTTGCACCAATCGGTATCCCAGTCACACGGGATATTCCTGTTGCTGCGCTTCAGCGTGGTCTTTGCGCTGGTCATGGTCCCGGTGACGCTGATGGGCATGACCCTGCCAGTGGTTGTCGAAGCCATCAGGGGCAGCAGGGACAGCGTGCCGAAGTTCGGCGGCATTCTGTACGGACTCAATACCCTTGGCGCCGTGGCAGGCACACTGGCTGCCGGTTACCTGCTGATCCCTGCACTTGGCCTGCTCAAATCCACCTGGCTCATTGCCGCCATTGACCTGTCTTTGGCGCTGGTGCTGATTCTCAGCGCGAAACACTTCACGCCTGCCGGCGTTCCGATTCAAACCGGCGCGCGGACAAAAATGGCATTCATGGATGCAGTTATCTTGTTCAGCGGCTTGACCGCCATTGCCCTTGAGGTGGTTTGGTTTCGCTTCCTGGTCAACGTTTTTGGCGCTTCCACCTATGCCTTGACCAATATGCTGGCCACCTACCTGGTTGGAATCGCACTGGGCAGCCTGCTAGGGGTCAGGCTTCTCAACAGGCACGCCGACAAGTTCCAGCTATTGGTCTACCTGCAACTGGGGGTCTGCTTCGTCAGCCTGTTAAGTATTGCCCTGTATAACTTTATTCCCGACATCTACGTGAAACTCTATTGGTGGTTGGGCGGCAACGCGCAGTTTCACAACCTGTTTATCGCCCAGTTTTCTGTCGCTGTGATCATCGTCTTGCCCCCGACCCTGCTGTTTGGCTCGATGTTCCCCGTTTTCCTGGCCCAGGAAAAATCCGAACGTCACCCGGTCAGCCGGGTATATACCTACAACACGATTGGCGGAATCTTTGGGAGCCTGCTGGCAGGCTTTGTCATCCTGCCGAATTTCGGCATAGACCTGTCATTGCGCCTGTTCGTAACGATCAACATGCTCCTTGCGCTGGTTTTGATCTTCAAGCGCAACGAACCCGTGCGGCAGCGACTGGCCGCGCAGTTTGCCCTGATCACCGTGTTCGTCCTGGTCAGCGTGCTGACACCCCGAATTGATACCCTGTGGCTGAACCGCGGCGTGTTCATGCTGCTCAATAATGAGACCGCGTACCAGTCCATCTCCAGCCAGGACAATCGCCGCATCCTGTTTCAGCGCGAGGGGCTGAACGGTTCGGTGGCCGTGGTCGCCAATGAGGGCGGACCCGGCGACCTGGGCTTGCGCGTTTCCAGTAAGCCGGTGGCGGTCACTGGCGAGTCGGGCCGCAGACACCTGTTGTTGCTGGGGCACCTGCCCATGATGTTCGCTCCCGCGCATGCGGATGTGGCGGTGATTGGCTTCGGCACCGGCATCACCACCGGCGCGGTACTGAACTACCCGGGAGTGGAACGCCTGGATGTGCTGGAGCTGGAAGAAGAGGTGCTGGCGGCGTCGGATTTTTTCACCATCAAGAATGGCGACCCGCTCAACGATCCCCGCACCCGTGTAAACGCTGAAGACGGGCGAATTTTCCTGACCTATACCGACCGCCGGTACGATGTCATCACTTCGGACCCGATCAGCCCGTGGGTGGCAGGGGCATCGAGCCTCTACTCGGAGGACTTTTACAAAAACATCAAGCGAAGGATGAAGGATGGTGGCGTTTTCTGCCAGTGGCTGCAGATGGGCGATTATGCCTCACAGACGTACCGCGGCGTGATTGCCACGATGGCCGGCTCGTTCGAACACCTGGCGGTTTTCAATTTTGGGCATGACTCGGTTATTTTGGCCAGCGAAAGCCCGCTAAGACTGCCCTGGGGCCGTTTGCAAGGCTATTTCGACCATTCACCGATCGCTGCAGAACTGGCGAGCAACGGTATCGAGACGCCGGCCCAGATGCTGAACTTTTTTATCGCCGCAACCAGGCAGGTGGAAGGCTACATAGCCGGCACCGAACTGTCCAACAGCGATGACTCGGTGTGGCTCGAATACCAAATGGCGCGTGACCTGGTCAGCCGGCGGGAGCGAAGCGTGATTGCCAATATTATCGGGCCGATGATTGCGGGCAGGATGGCGGCTATCCAGGAGATCTTTCCCGGGTTGCCGCTCAAATCCACGACGGAATACCTTGTGAAGAATCCGCCGATCTTTATTCCCGAGGTTCACGAGCTGATTTTATCGGACGCCAGGCAAGCGCTAGGTCAGGCGTACCCGCTGCAAGAGTGGTTCGAACAGCGAATGACCCTGGAGAAGAAAGACGCCGAGATCAGGCAATTGTGGGAATCGGCGCAACAGAATGTATCGGCGCAGAATTTCATCCTCGCGCAGCAGCAGCTCGAAGCCTTACTTGGCGAAGTGATTGCCGATGGCTACTTCTGGATTGGTATCGAATACGTGCGAGTCAGCCTGGCGCTGGGGCATTCAGACAAGGCGCTCAAAATTGTTCAGCGACTGCAA
The DNA here is from genome assembly GCA_013002505.1 of Lysobacterales bacterium. GTDB lineage: Bacteria > Pseudomonadota > Gammaproteobacteria > Xanthomonadales > SZUA-36 > JABDJL01. The sequence continues at coordinate 25,930 of JABDJL010000103.1, forward strand.
CGCATGAGCCCCGCCCAGCCACTGGCCTACCAGGCCGAAATCCAGATCAAAAACGCCAGCGGCGAGGCACTAGAGCAGATTATTTCACGGGCACGGAAGTTTATTCCGGATTTCAAACCTTAACCGGGGTTCAAAATTTATCGAATTTCCAGGTTCATGTCTGCCATGAAAAAACGGCCCGTGTCGCAGGGACACGGGCCGCCGTTATTATTGCCTGGTTAAGCCTGCAAAGATTGCAGCCGGCCAGGCGAAGTACCGCAGAGCAGGCTCAGGGAGCAGGATCCTCGGGCACCTCGCAGGATACTTCCATGAAGGCAACATCATAAACGGTGGTTTCATCCGGACCGAACACCAGGGTGTCTTCAATGCCGTTTTCATTTTTGTAC
>JABDJL010000135.1 GCA_013002505.1 Lysobacterales bacterium
GCATTGATAGACCCGATGGCCTCTGGTGTATTTGCCGGCGATCCCGCGCGAATGAGTCTTGCCAGTTGTTTTCCGCGAATCCATGAACTGGAATTGCAGTACGGCAGTCTGATCAAGGCCCTGGTCAGTTTGCAATTCAAGGCACATCGCGAGGGCCGCAAGAAATTGCCAGGTGCCGGGCCGGGCGGCACGCTGACTTCTTTCGGCGAAGGTATCAGTGAGCTGATTGAACGGCTTGAAGCGGTTCTTGCTGGCTCCATAAGGAAAAATACGCCCGTTGCCGGGGTATCAATGCAAAATGGCGATTACCAGCTTCAGTTGGAGAACGGCACCACGGAAGATTTCCACGCGCTGATCATGGCCGTACCGGCCTGGGTCCAGTCGCAGTTGCTGGATCAATTATCCCCGGCGATCAGCCGCACTCTGAGCAGAATTTATTATCCACCCTTGTCAGTAGTGTGCCTCGGTTACGACGAGGCCGATATTCCCCCATCGTTGAACGGATTCGGATTTCTCGTTCCTTCGACTGAACGCAAGCACATCCTGGGGGCGGTGATTGACTCCAACGTATTTCCAAACCGCGCGCCGGCGGGGAGAGCACTGATACGGGTCATGGCGGGGGGAAGCCGGGCGCCCGGTATCGCCATGCGGGAAGACTCCAGCCTCGTTGACCTGGTAAAAGGAGACCTGGAAGCGATGACCGGTATCGCCGCAGAACCAGAGTTTTGCCGTGTTTACCGCCATATGCGAGCCATTCCCCAGTATCATGTCGGGCATGGCCATTTGATCGATGAGTTGGCAGACTCACTTGTCGCCTTCCCCGGTCTTTATCTCGCGGGTAACGCCTTCAAGGGCGTCAGCCTCAACGACTGCGTGGCCAATGCGTTTCGTATCGCTGACCAGATCACCAACGGCGCCAAGTAGTCACAGGCCTTGATGATGAGCATATTTCAGACAGCAATCACCGTAATTGATGCCCTGAAATGAACCTTTCTGACTTAAGTCATGGGGGGTGTTTTGAGCGCGTGATATCCAATGCACTACAGACTCAAGGAGCGTTAACAACAACATGAACAGCGACCGCTCTTCTTTAGCCGAGAAGCAGGAAATCATCGCCATCGAAGCTGCCCGGGGGCATCATGGCCCCCACCAGCCTCCATCGATTCCCACTTACCTCCAGGACACCTACTGGTGGGCATACCTGCATGAAAAATCGTTTTGGTTCTTCGAACGTGAATGGGTGGTAAACCTGATTTTATGGGGAAATATGCGGCGCCTCACCGAAGGCGTCCTTGCCGATACTCAGCTCAGCCCTCGCAGCAGGGCACTGCAGGTTGCATGCGTCTATGGAAAGTTTACCGGCCTGCTTGCCGATCGGCTGAACCAGTCGGGTTCGAAACTGGACCTGGTGGATGTCGCTTCGATCCAGTTGGAAAATGCCAGGCGCAAACTGGCGCGCCACCGCAACATCAGTTTCCGGCACCAGGACTCTTCGAGCCTGGCTTACCCTGACGCCACCTTTGACCAGACCGTGGTGTTCTTCCTGCTGCATGAACAGCCCGAGAATGTACGGCGCCAGACCATTAGTGAAGCGCTGCGGGTGACACGCCCGGGCGGAAAAATCATTTTTGTTGATTATCACAAGCCAAGCGCATGGCACCCGTTGCGCCTCGTGATGAAACCTATACTTCACTGGCTGGAGCCCTTCGCCATGGACCTGTGGAATACGCCACTTGCAGCGTACCTCCCGACGGACATTCCGTGCAAAGAGGTGAGCCTGGACTACACCTTTGGCGGGCTTTACCAAAAGCTGGTGCTGGTGCGTCAACCCTGACTGCACCAGCTCAGGCCGGGTTGGCAGCGCTGAACAGGCAGTCGCCCTGTTCGGGGCAGAAATCATCGCGCTATAATTTGCCTGAAGGCAACGACACCTGTTGTTGCCGCTAAGCTAATTTCGGGGGCAGAATATGAGCGATTTAAACCAGGGCCCGGGGCAAGACGATTCGCCTGGGCCAGCAGGATCAGGCCGTGACCGCGAGACCAACCAGTGGGCCATGTTTATTCACTTTTCGGTACTCGCCGCGTGGGTCGTGCCGATTGCAGGTCTCGTTGTGCCGATCATCCTTTGGCAGCTCAAAAAGGATGAATTGCCGGGCATCGTCCCGCACGCACACATTGTTCTGAACTGGATCATCTCTTCGTTGATCTACGGGGTTATCTGCCTGTTCCTGATGATCATTGTGATCGGCGTGCTGGGCTTTATTGCGCTGGGTGTATTGACCGTGATTTATTCGATCATTGGCGGCCTGAAGGCCAATGAAGGTGAAATCTGGGAATATCCGGGCACCATCGTGCGGGTGTTCAAGTAGGTTTTGCGCCACGCGCCAGCCTGCCAGCTGGCCAAATGAATCGGGCATGCCTGGCGGTATGTGATTCCTAGTGGGAAAGGGAGTTTGACGGCATGACCAGGATCTTGTTGTTCCTGCTGACCAATGCAGCCGTACTGGTTCTGGTCAGCGTGGTTTTTCGCATTTTCGGCATCGAAAGCCTGCTGGCTGAAAATGGGGTTGACCTGAACCTGCAGGCGCTCCTGGTGCTGTCTGCCGCGATCGGCTTTGGCGGCTCCCTGATCTCGCTCGCCCTGTCCAAGATGATGGCAAAACGCGCCATGGGCGTTCAGCTTGTCGATCAGAACTCTGGCGGCGATGCCCGGTGGCTGTTTGAAACCGTACGGCGCCAGGCTGAACAGGCCGGCATCGGAATGCCGGAAGTCGGCATTTTTCGATCGGACCAGCCCAATGCATTCGCCACCGGCATGCGCCGGGATTCAGCACTGGTTGCGGTCAGCACCGGTTTGCTGCATCACATGCAGCGCGAAGAGGTCGAAGCGGTCCTGGGTCACGAAGTTGCGCACGTCGCGAACGGTGACATGGTAACCATGGGCTTGCTCCAGGGTGTGGTCAACACCTTTGTGATTTTCCTGTCGCGTGTCGTGGGGCACGTGGTGGACCGGGTGGTCTTCAAAACAGAGCGGGGCTACGGACCGGCCTATTTCCTCACCACCATTATTGCCCAGGTTTTCCTGTCATTGCTGGCGACCATGGTGGTCATGTGGTTTTCCAGGTACCGCGAGTTTCGCGCCGATGAAGGGGGCGCGCGGCTCGCCGGGCGCAACAGCATGATACGCGCGCTGCGTGCGCTGCAACGGGCGCATGAACCCCGCGACATGCCGGGTCAACTGGCCGCTTTCGGCATACTGGGTGGGCGCGGCCAGGGTCTCAAGGCGCTGTTTATGTCGCACCCGCCGCTGGAACAGCGAATCGCCGCGCTCGAGTCCGATCCGGTCGGTTCCGAGATCTGATTGCATTTGCCTGGGTTCAAAACCACGCCTGCTTTGCCGCTCGCGCGCCCCGGCAGTTGCGGCGTGGTGCTACGTGTTGCATGACATGCATCACGTACGGGGGAGCGCGCATCACGATAATTGAAGTGCGTGCGCGGGGTTTGCAGGGAAATGAGTATGAACATGTCAAAGATCAATCGAAGAACCCTCTTATTGACGGTGCTGGTGCTGCTGCTTGGCTGCGCCAGCCCAAACCCACTTGAGAACTACGAGGAACTTGAGCCGGCGACGGTCTTGGCTCACCCGGAGGCTATGCCTTCGGAAGAGTATCCGCCGGAAGTTGTCGCCCACGGTCAATACCTGGTCAAGATTTTGCGCTGCGGCGCCTGCCACACCGACGGGGCATTGGCGGGCAGACCCAATCCGGCGCGCCTGATGGCCGGGTCTTCGGTCGGTATCGCTTTTACCAATCCGTTGGATGACGCACGGCCCGGAATAATTTATCCGTCCAACCTGACCCCGGACCCCGAAACCGGAATCGGTGGATGGAGCGAACGGGAAATCATCCAGATGGTACGCACCGGCGATAACCGCCATGGTGGCAAGGCCCTGTCCGTCATGCCTTACCTGGCATATGCCGATCTCAACGACGAAGATGTGCGTGCCGTTGCGGCCTACTTGCGCAGCCTGCCACCGGTGCGGCACGAAGTGCCCGCGAATGTGCCCGAGGGGCGGCGCGCCAGGGCGCCTTATGTGCACTTTGGTGTCTACATGAGCAAGGACCTGGTTATCGACCCGTAAAGGGCTGCCGTTCGCGCTCCTGTCTGAATCACGAAGCCCGACAAAAGATAAAAAAAGACCATCAGCCTGCGGAGCCGGGGCCGGTCAAAGCCTAGAATCCTGCTTATGTCCTGCAGGATCAGTCTGATGAATGCACTGAATGTCGCGAGGCCAGCCATGTGCCTGTGGCTCTGGTGGGCCGTCGCGAACCCGCTGGCTGCGCAGGAAGTCACGACGCTGGTTCCCAATATTAATGCCAGTGGCGGCGTCAGCGTAGGGCCCGACGGCAACATTTACGTGGCCGATTTCGGCCAGTTTCTGTCCAACCAGACGAATATTGGCACGACGGTTTACAAGGTCACGCCACAGGGGCAGGTCAGCGTGTTCGCGACCGGATTCTTCGGTGCTTCGGGCAATGATTTTGACGCGCAGGGCAATTTGATCCAGGCCAATATCGGCGCCAGCCGGCTGGACAAGGTCACGCCAGACGGCGTCAGGACGGCGCTGGTCGTGACCGGGCTCAGTAACCCCGTGGGCGTGGCCATCAACGCCGGTGGCGAGATTTTCGCCGCCAATTGTGGCGCCAACTCGATCAGCCGTGTCCAGGGCAGCGCTGCCGTCAATTTTGTAGTCGGCCCGCCATTGAGTTGTCCCAACGGCCTGACCGTTGACCCCGACGGCAACCTCTACACCGCCAATTTCAACAACGGCAATATCATCAGGATTACGCCTGCCGGGCAAATGAGCGTATTGGCCAATACGCCCGGCAGCACCTTTAGACCGGGAGGTGGTAATGGACATATCACTTACGGCAACGGCCGCCTGTACCTGGCCAGTAACGCAACTTCGCAGATTTACGAGTTGACGCTGGACGGAACCCTGACTGTCATCGCCGGAAACGGAACGCGGGGCCATGCTGATGGCCCGGCCCTGCAATCCAGTTTTTCTTTTCCGAATGGCATCGCACTGAGTGCAGACGGCCGATTTTTATACCTCAATGAATCCCTGTCCACTGCCGGAACGGTACTCAACGGCAATACCTTTCCGCTCAATCCTGGCGCTGTCAGGCGCATAGACCTGGGTTCACAATTCACCATCAATGCGGGCATTAACGATGCATGGATCAGCGCCGACGCGCCTTTCCAGGGATTGTTTTTTACCGTGTTTCCGGATCTCGGCCTGTTCTTTCTGTCCTGGTTCACTTTTGACTCGGTATCGCCGGACAGTGAGGAGATGGCCGTGTTTGGCGCACCTGGCCAGCGCTGGGTCACTGCCAGTGGACCCTTCGAGGGCAATACCGCGACACTGTCGGTGGAGTTGACCTCTGGCGGCATATTCAATGCCTCCGATCCGCTGGCCATGCAGTCGGCCGGCTATGGCACCATCAGCATATCGTTCACGGACTGCGACGAAGCGCTATTGAGTTACGATTTTCCTGCGGTCGGCTTATCGGGACAGATGACGGTAACCCGCGCAGTGCCGACCAATAACGCCCTGTGTCAATCTTTGGCCGGGGGCTGATTTCCTTCCTGGAGTTCAGGTCGGCGAGGTGGCGGCCATGACGGCCTGTGCGTGGTGTCGTATAGTCCGGTTTCTCAAGCAGACATCGTTGCTCAGTGCCGAAATTTACCTACTATCCCTACTATGGTCCGAACCGCCGCTCTGACCGGAGAATGGTCGAAGTCCTGGTGGATTTCGACCCGGATGAAAGGGTTCCCGAAGCAGTTGAAAAGCGTGCAATCAGAGCATTGCGGGACGTATTGCCTGGCAGCGCGGACGCATTGTTTCCGGCCAAAGACGCGCCGCGCGATGCCATGGTCCGGCTCGGATGGTACCTGGCACGCACCGCACTGTATCTGCAGCGCGCCGCCGGTCACCTCGTGGAGCAGGTTGAAGCCTTCAGTGATCCCGGCGGCAGCCGCTGCATCGCGCTGGTGGAGCACGAAGACTCGGTCACCGGTACCGCGGCGGTCAAGCTTGCCATCGATCATTTCAGCGGCCTGGTTAACATGGACGGGCCAGCCATTGACGCCTTTTTGTCGCTGGCTCGCGGACGGGCCCTGCCGCGCGAAACCGTCGCTGTTATCGATGTACTCAGGCGCCTTGACATTCCATTCTTTCAACCCGAGCGGGAGCCCCTGCACGGGAACATGCGGATGCGGGCGATGGCGCGTCCAAACGGGCTGTTGCTGATCGGCCATGGATCTCGCACAGAGTTGATCGACGGGACATTTTGCACAGACCGCGCGGACGCCAGGCTCAAGGCGCTGCTGCGTAATCCAGGGCAACGTCAACGAGTGATACAACAGCTTGGCCTGCCACAGCAGCGAGCCGGCGGCACCGGAACTGACGCGCAACGGCAGTACGACCTGTTGTTGATCGGACAAACGGTGCGAACCATGGCGGCCGGATCTCAGGGCAACCGGGACATGATCAAGGACATTCATCCCTCGATCGAGGATCTCGCACGCCAGTTGAGCAAGGGCGTTGGCAATCTGCCGGTCGCCGTGCGTATTTCGGCAGCCAACTGCTCCATGCCACTCGAGTCTGCCGAGGCCACAGTGCTGGACTTCGACCTGGCGCCCGACCTGGCCGCGATGCTGGGTGGCTTGGGCAGCGGTCGCGAACTGGAAAAAGCGGCGGCAGATTTCGTGAACTGGCTGGTTCCGGACCCGAGCAAGGCTTCCATGCCCGTGGTGGCCATTACCGGCACCAATGGAAAGACCAGCACCAGCCGCATGGTCACCCGTATATTCAAGCAAGCAGGTTATCGGCCCGGACTGGTCTGCTCCGACGGTATTTTTCTGAACGGCAAGTCAGTGGCCCGTACCGACGCCAGTGCATTTATAGGTCATGCCCGCGTGCTGACCAGCAAGTCGGTGAATGCGGCGGTACTCGAGTCGCACCATCGGGGTATTGCCGTGCGCGGATTCGCCTTTGAGTGGTGCGACGTTGCGGTGTGCCTGAATGTCACGCCCGAGCACCTGGCGGAGGGGCAGATCGAGACACTGGAGGAGATGACGGTGGTCAAGAGAGCGCTCGCCGAACGGGGGCGGTCCGTGGTGCTCAATGCCGACAATCCTGCCTGCATGGAGATGCTGCCCTTCCTCGACCCCGCGCGATTGTGCCTCTATTCCTCCCGTGGTGCCCAGGCCTCCGTGTCCATGGTTCAGGCAGGTGGCGGCGTGGTCTGTAATGTACTGCCGCACGAAGGTCAGGACTGGATTGTCATCGAGGATGATGGTCGCTTCCGCCCTGTTCTGCCGCTGGCCGGGTTGCCTTGTGCACATGGCGGCGCGGCGCGTTTCATGGTCGAAAACGCCCAGGCTGCAATTGCTGCTGCCTATTTGCTGGGCATTTCCCCGGATGTCATTGCTGACGCCATGTCCGGGTTTGATTCCAGTTTCGACAATATGCCCGGACGCCTCAACATTTACCGTGGCCTGCCTTTTACCGCGGTCATTGATTACGCGCACAATCCCGACGGCATGTCACGCCTGGTCGAGTTTATCGATGGCATTGAGGTCAGCGGCAGGAAACTGGTGCTGCTGGCGGGTACCGGCAGCCGCAGCAACGAAATCATTGACCAGTCCGTCGGGGCAGCGGCGGGTCATTTCGACCATTACGTGTGCCGTTCCTACCCGGATTTGCGGGGCAGGGCATATGGCGAGGTTCCGGCCCTTGTCCGGCAGTCTCTGCTCGACGCCGGGGTAGCGGACGCAAATATCACGGTCTGCAAGAACCCTGCCAAAGCGTTGAATGAGGTCCTGGAGATGGCCCGGGAGGAAGACCTGGTGGTGCTGTTATTAAACCGGGAAGAATTCAGCGAAGTGCACCAGCGGCTCAGTTCGCTGCGCAATGGCGTTGATTGAGGCGCGGGCGCCACGGAATCAGAAGCCTGTGGTGATTGGACTCGAGGTCGTGATGGACCTTCGTGATTCGGGTCACGGCACAGCGGCAAAGAAATGAATCATAATAGGATCGACAGATAAATTGGGCGTTGTGCCCGACAGGAAAACAGGAGAATTACCATGTCCAGGAGAGAAGAGATTATTGCCCGGCTCAAAGAGCAGCTGGATCATCTGAACCAGCAGATTGACGTGCTTGAAGCCAAGGCGCAGCAGGCGTCCGGCGAGGCGAAGCAACAATACGCCGCGCGTATCGCGCAACTCAAGGAAATGGCAAGGCCGGCGAATGAAAAACTGGGCGAATTGGTCGCAGCAGGCGAGGATCGTTGGCAAAAAATTGAGGCGGAAACCGAGAAAGTCTACAAGGCATTTGTGCACTCGTATAACTATTTCAAATCTCAATTGAAATAGGGCCTGAGTTCACAGTTCCCGATTAATTTCCCAAGGGTCGTCAGAGCGTCGCGTTTTTTCAGGCCGGAGCGCGTAGAAACCTGATGTTCATGCAACGCCCCACAGGCCGGGTTTTGATACCTGGCAGTCGCGTCCGGCGTATGGCCGGGCGCAGGTTCGTGGTATCGTTATTTTTCCGTTGACCCGGTCAGCCCAACCCTGTTTCGGTGAGCGTCTTGAGCACGAATCCGCGGCTTGATTGCGACAGAGTATCCAAAGCATGAATTTTCTATTCGTTTCCTACGACGGCCTGATTGGCGACATTGCATGGCATGTCATCAAGGAAGGCCATGACGTGCGTTATTCCATTGAAAATCCAGACGACCGGGAGGTCGGGGCGGGGTTTGTGCCGATGGTGGAAAACTGGAAAGACCACGTGGACTGGGCCGATGTAATCGTATTCGACGATGTGCTGGGCATGGGTACCGAGGCTGCCAAATTACGACAAGCCGGCAAGCACGTGGTGGGCGGAACGCCCTACACGGACATGCTCGAGGATGACCGTTCGTTCGGACAGGAAGAACTCAAGAAGCACGGCATATCCATTATTCCATACAAGCACTTCAATGCCTTCGAAGAGGCCATTGAATTCGTACGCGCCAACCCCGCCCGCTACGTGCTCAAGCCATCCGGCGAGGCGCAAAACCTCAAGGGACTCCTGTTCGTGGGTGAAGAGGAGGATGGTTCCGATGTCATACAGGTGATGGAGGATTATCACCAGGCCTGGGCCGATCGTATTCCCACATTCCAACTGCAAAAACGCGTGGTCGGGGTCGAGGTTGCAGTCGGCGCATTTTTCAACGGGCGTGAATTCGCCTATCCGATCAACGTCAATTTTGAACACAAGAAGCTGTTTCCCGGGGATTTGGGCCCCTCCACCGGAGAAATGGGGACTTCAATGTTCTGGTCGGGTCCTAACCGGATGTTCAACCAGACGCTGAAAAAACTCGAAGCAAAGCTGGCGGAGGAAGGCTACGTTGGCTACATCGATCTGAACTGTATCGTCAGCGGAAACAATATTTACCCGCTGGAATTTACCGCGCGCTTTGGATACCCGACAATTTTCATCCAAAAAGAGGGGATAACGACTCCGATATCCGAATTTTTGCATGGGCTTGCCAGCGGCACAATGAGCCGTTTCAAGACGCGCAGCGGATTCCAGGTGGGTGTGCGAATCGTCGTCCCGCCATTTCCTTTTAGTGACCCGGAGACTTTCGCGGTCAAATCCAAAGACACCATTATCCATTTCCGCAAAGGCCACGAAGGCGTGCACTTCGAGGACGTCAAACTGGTCAACGGCGAATGGGTCATTACCGGCACATCGGGGGTCATACTTGTAGTGGTCGGAACCGGCGCGACCATGAAGCAGGCACAACGCCAGGCGTATGCGCGTATCAAGAACCTGATCATTCCGCACATGTACTACCGCGTGGACATCGGCAACCGCTGGTTCGAAGACAGCGACAGGCTGCACAGCTGGGGCTACCTGAGGGAATCATGATTCGTACCTTGACCGAAGTAGATGAATGCAGGTCGGTTTGGCAAGCGCTTTCGCCGGGCAAAAAGGCATGGGACGACTGGGACCTGATGTACGCATTTCACGACCAGGAAGCTTATAGTTTTAATTTCCTCGTTAAGCTGTCGGGCAATTCGCCGAGTGGCCTGGTTCCGCTGGTTAAGGACCTGTCAGACGGAAGCTTCGAATTGTTTGGTGGCTGCTATCCCGACAGTCGCCAGCTTTGGGTAGCGCACGATGATTTCCCCGAGTATTTTGAGCATCTTCCTGAAAATACAGTATTTTTTGACATGAATGGTCCGTGGGTGGAGGCATTGTTAAGCTTGCATCCGCAATATTCCGGCAATTTTGCCGAGCGCGACAATCGCTATTACCTGGTACCAGCCGAGTTCGATTACGACTTCAATAACCACATCGCAAAATTTTCCAGCGAAAAGCGCAAAGGGTTTCTTTACGATTTGCGCAAGATCAGGGAAAAGGGACCTGAATTGCACTGGAGCACGGATGATGAGAGCCAATTGTTTATCGACTTGTGCAACCGCAGGTTCGGTGACGACTCCGACTACGTCAAGGAAGGCGGAAAAGCCGAATTACGGCGTGTCATCAGCGAACTCAGGGAATCGGGCTGCCTGCGCACCCTGACCATTTCCATGGACGGCGCCAAGCACGCCGTGTCCATGTCAGCCCTTTATTCGGGAACGATGATTGCGCTATATGCGGCCAGCAATTATGACTACAAGAACCTGGGCAAGCTGCTCAACGTGGAGACCATCCAGGAAGCGTGCCGGATTCGCGCGAACGAAATCAATTACATGACGGGCATGTCATGGAAAGAAGCCTGGGACATGAAGAGCGAGGCGGTATATACCATGCGCAAGCCCGCGAAGGTGCTTACGGATAACGTATCCGGGGCCGCTTCGTGAGTGATCATGTCATTTTTGCCGCGCCTTTTTTCATGGAGGCGACGATACGCTTTATTGCCGGTGCCACGCACCTCGAAAACGTTAACCTGACCCTGGTCAGCCAGGATCCAGTCAGCAAATTGCCGGCCGAGGTACGTCACGGCCTGGCCGGGCACTGGCAGGTCAGCAACGGCATGGATCCGGGACAATTGGTGCAGGCCGCGCAGGGCTTGCAACAACGCTTTGGTAAGGCACGAGCCTACATTGCGACGCTGGAACAACTGCAGGTTCCACTGGCCGTGGCGCGCGAAGCACTGGGTATCGGCGGGCTGAGTGCCGGGGCGGCCAGGAATTTTCGCGACAAGTCGCGCATGAAGACGGTGCTCCAGGCCGCCGGTGTGCCTTGCGCGCGACACGTGCTCGCTTCTACGGCCGACCAGGCACGGCGCTTTGCTGGTGAATGCGGCTATCCACTGGTGGTCAAGCCCAACGCGGGCGCCGGCGCCAAGAATACCTTTCGGATTGACGATGGGCAGGATCTGGAAACCTGCCTGGCGCGCTTCCCGCTGTCTTCGCAGCAGCCGACGCTGTTCGAGGAATTCGTCAAGGGCAGGGAGTACTCTTTTGACAGCGTGATGGTTGCCGGACAGCCTCGCTGGCATTCGATTTCACGCTACCTGCCGTCACCACTCGAAGTACTCGAAAATGCATGGATCCAGTGGTGTGTGTTACTCCCACGGTCAATTGATGGCGAAGAGTTTGATCCGATTCGCGATGCCGCCTTCAATGGATTGCACGCCCTGGGGATGGAAACCGGCCTCAGCCACATGGAGTGGTTCAGTATGCCCGGTGGGCGCGTGGCCATATCCGAAGTCGGTGCGAGGCCGCCGGGTGCGCAAATCACATCCCTGCTTTCCTATGCGCATGACATGAATTTCTATCGCGCCTGGCCAAAACTGATGGTGTTCGATGAGTTCGAGGTACCCGAGCGGCGATACGCGGTCGGCGCGGCCTATGTCCGAGGACAGGGCCTGGGCCGGATACGCCAGGTCAGCGGTCTCAACAAGGCCCAGGAACTGTGCGGTGACCTGGTCGTCGAAGCGCGATTGCCGCGATCCGGCCAGTCTGCATCGGGCACTTACGAAGGCGATGGTTACATCATCGTCAAGCATCCCGAAACCGCGACGGTAGAGAAGGCACTCAAGTCCATTTTGTCGACTGTGCGGGTAGAGTTGGCATGACGGACGCCGTTGAGCGATGGGTGCTGGGACCCCAGCGCCCCGAACAAAACATCAGCAGGGCTTTTTCATCTTCTGGCCTGGCCGAAGGGCCGGTGGCGGTCATATCGGCAGGCTGGCAGGATGCAGAGGCCGAGTTGGATCACGTCGGGGAACTCGTGGGCCGGCCGCTGTCCGACCTGAGGCTTTACCAGCGCGCTGAACGACTGGTGCAGGGCGACCCTGTGCTGAAGGAGGCTTACCGGCAGCGCCAGGACCGCCTGATCGAGTTGCAACGGTTCTATCGAAGGCGAATGCGCCAATTGTCCGCAGCGGCCCGCGAACTGCAGGCGGCCGAAGGTGACCCAGCGTTGCTGGCGCCGGAAAGACGCCACTCGATTGCGCAACTGCGTTCCCTGGATACCCATCACCTGAACCGGGTGGAAGCGATTCACCGGGACTTCGAGCAGCAATTTTCAGCCGCTGTGTATCCCGCGATCGAGGAACAGGTCGACCAGATCAGATCATTGCTGGACGGCTGTTCAGCCTTGTTGATCACTGGCGGCAACGTCGTGGTGCTGGTCAACCGCATGAGATTGTTCGGCATTGGTGACCTGGTTTCAAACCTGCCTCTTGTCGCCTGGTCGGCCGGAGCGATGTCGCTGACGAAGCGCATTGTGCTTTTCCACGACTACACGCCACACGGTCGCCGCAGCCCTGAAGTCATGGGGGCAGGCCTGGGAATATTGCCGGCCCACGTGTTTCTGCCGGATGCCCGGCGCCGCTTGCGGACCAGGGATGCCCTGCGTACTGGCATGCTGGCGCGGCGTTTCTCGCCTGATACCTGCGTCACCCTGGACAACGGCTCAGCCGCGAGCTTTCACGACCAACAAATGGTCGTCGCCGAGGGTGTACGGCGAATTGACAAGCGGGGCAAGCTGCAGAAGGTGGTCCTTTGAACCCGGGACTGCGTAAACTATTCCGCGATGGCACCGCGGACGCCTCCGCGATCGATACTTTTATCAGCGAGAACCAGTTTCCGCTGGTCGATGGCCGCGACATCACTTTCGTGTGGCGCGGTGAGGCGACAAATGTCTACCTGCGGTGCTGGATATCCGGCCTCGACACCGCGCAGCCGTTCCAACGGCTGTCAGAGTCAGATCTGTGGGCCGTTACGATCGAATTGCCCCCAGAATCTCGCATCGAGTACAAGTTTGAAGTTGTCTCGGGCGATACCCGGCAGCTGGTCCTGGACCCACTGAACGAGGTCCGGGCGCATGATCCTTTCGGCGCCAACTCCGTTTGCCAGGGAGCGGGTTACCGGCGGCCAGGCTGGACCCTCGAAGACCCCCTGGCGCGTTCAGGAACGCTGAAAACGATGCGCATCAGGAGCAGGGTGTTCGGCGACACTCGGACGACCCGTGTCTACCTGCCGGCGCGATTCAGAGAAAATGCACGGTATCCGCTGCTGGTCGTGCATGACGGCGACGATTACCTGAAATTTGCGCAGCTCAAGACGGTGCTGGATAACCTGATCACGGGGCTGGAAATCCCTTCGATGGTCGTCGCGCTGACCCAGTCAGATGACCGGCTGAGTGAATACGCCGCTGACAAGCGACATGCAGATTACCTGGTCGAGGAATTGCTGCCGGGCCTGTCGAAACGGTTTCCGCTGATCGACGACCCGGCTGCAAGGGGTGTCATGGGCGCCAGTTTCGGTGGCGTCGCAACCTTGCATGCCGCCTGGCGTCATCCCGGGGTATTCGGAAATCTCCTTCTGCAATCGGGTTCGTATGCCTTCAGCGATCTTGGCCGCCATCAGCGAGGACCGGTGTTCGATCCCGTTGTTGAATTCATGAACCGTTTCCGCGAAGCGCCCGGTAAGCCGGCAGAGCGTGTGTACATGAGCTGCGGTATTTATGAATCGCTGATCTATGAAAACCGGTCTCTGTTGCCCAAGCTGCAGGCCCAGGGCATAGACGTGCTTTACGAAGAAGCACGCGATGCGCACAACTGGGAAAACTGGCGCGACCGCCTGCGTAATGGGCTGTCGTGGTTGTATCCGGGACCTGTCTGGATGGTCTATGAATAATTCATCTAAATCCCTATAGTGAGCACTCCTGAATCGGGGAACTGAAACCGTGGCACATATAACCCGTCGTATTGGTCTTTCGCTTGGCGCAGACATCTGTTGGCCGATTTGCTACGAAGCGCTGCTCAAGCAACTGGACCTGAAGCTCAATATTGGCAATGACACGGTTTCTTTTGACGCGGAACGGGTCGAAATCACGCCGTTCAATCTCAATAAGCCGGCCAGGTATGACGTCGTGATTGACCGCCTGACGCACTGGTATCACACGTCGCGCGAATGGATAAAGCAGGCCGTGGTCTATGACGACCTCTACGTGTTCAACAATCCCTGGTCGCTCCAGTCGATGGAGAAGCACACCACCTACAGCGCCATGATGAGGCTTGGCTTTCCGATACCCGAAACCTGGATGATTCCGCCCAAGTCTTACGTGGAGTCACCGGATTTAAAGCTGACCCTGTCGCGCTATGCGAGGCTCTTCAACCTTGGTGATATTGGCGACGAAATTGGTTATCCCTTGTTCATGAAACCCTATGACGGAGGCGCCTGGGTTGGTGTAACCGCGATCAAGAACAGGGAGGCCCTGCTCAAGGCATATGAAGAAAGCGGCACCAGGGTGATGCACTTGCAGGCAGGCGTGATTCCCAACGATGGTTTCGTACGCTGCGTGGGCCTTGGACCGCAATGGCGTTTCGTCAATTACGACCCTGATGCGCCGCTGCATGACCGTTACACGATGGAGACTGATTTCCTGACCGCTGATGAGCAGGATACCTTGTCGAAAATGACCATGGTCATCAACGCCTTTTTCGGGTGGGACTTCAACTCCTGCGAGTCTATGCGCAGCAATGGCGTATGGCACCCGATAGACTTCGCCAATGCCTGCCCTGACTCGCAGGTCACTGCTTTGCACTACCATTTCCCCTGGTTGATCAAGGCAAACTTACGCTGGTCGTTGTTCTGTGCGGCTAGCGATCGGAAAATGGTGACCAACCTGGATTGGCAGTCCTATTTCGACATCGCTGCGCGTGACATTCCCTTTGATGAAAAACTCGATGCCTACGCCGACATCGCAATGAAGCGTCTTGAAAGTGAGCAATTCGAGGAATTCTGTGAGCAGCATTTACCCCACATGGACGAGGTTGCCAACGAATTCTTTGCCTCCGATACCGTGCGCGACGCGATTCACCAGAAGGTCGAATCACTGTTTCCAGAGCACGAAATTGAATCATTTACCGAGCTATTCTGGCAACGCATCCAGGATTGGCGGGCGCGCGAGGGCGGCGCCCAACCAGTCTGACTGCTGTTGCGGCGGAGACGGTTTACTCGGCGAACAATTGCAGGTCAGCACCCACCGCGTCGGCCATTTTCATGGTGGTCTTGAGGTCCGGGTGGCGCAACATGATAAAGCCGTCGGACACCAGCGTTTTTTTCCAGTCGCGCCGGTGGCTTCCCGGCGGCAGCAGCGTATTCCACACCACGTGCCGGCCGAACTGCTGTTGCAGCGCTTCGCTGCCTTCGATCCGCGTAATGCGCCCCACGCCACGCGCGCGCTTGTAGACTGTCGCCACGTTGAATTTACGCTCGAAACGCTGCTTGATGCGCCCGCCTGATACGGCTTCGCCCCAGGCCCGGAACACGTCAAAATCGCAGGCATACTTCATCTGGTCCACCTGGAATGCGCCGGGAGGACGAGCGCCGATTTCGCCAAATACGACTTCGCCATCGGCCTTGCGGTACCACTCCATGTGCGTAAACCCTGAGTCAAACCCCAAGGCCTTGATCACATCAAAGCCCATTTTCACGCCGTCGGCCAAGCCCGGGTCCTCCACGTTACGCAAAGCGATAACCTGAGGGCTGATCCATTCATTGCTGCGCGCCACCAGCGGACGCGGCCGATACCACGCGATATTGTGATAAAGAATCTTGCCGTTGGCCGTAATCGTGTCGAAGGTGTACTCCTCCCCTTCGACAAACTCTTCAACGGACAAGACGGGCACATGCCTTAGCATGGGTAAAACGGCGCGCAGCTCGTCACGGTCAGAGACCCGGTATGTGTCTGCAGAGCCAGCCCCGGCGAGCGGTTTGAGTATGACCGGAAAACCAATTTCCTCGGCCGCCTGCCAGCACGCCGCAACGCTGTTCACGGCGACGTGACGGGGCGTGCGGATTCCGGCCTCGTCAAGCGCCACCTTCATCGCTTCCTTGTCGCGGAAGCGCCGCGCCTGCTCGATGTCCAGGCCGTCAATGCCAAAATGCTGCCGTATCTCGGCAGCCAGCATGATACCGGGCTCCCAAAGGCATTCCACGCGGTCCAGGTTATGGCCCCGTAACTCGCGGGTCAGGGCGGCAATGACCTGTCC
Organism: Lysobacterales bacterium; assembly: GCA_013002505.1. Classification (GTDB taxonomy): domain Bacteria; phylum Pseudomonadota; class Gammaproteobacteria; order Xanthomonadales; family SZUA-36; genus JABDJL01. The sequence continues at coordinate 16,566 of JABDJL010000135.1, forward strand.
GGTATCCCACAGCGACCCCACCTGGATATAGGCGGCCAATGAATGGCGCACCACATCCGGGAGGGCTGCGCTGGACTGGTCTCCGACGCCGACGACCTGCACACCACACTCGGCCAGGCCCCTGGCAAATTCGGGCATGTCGCCAGGATAACCAGGTGAAATCAGCAATGTTTTCATAGTCCTCGAATCCTTGCCCGAAGCAGCATCATGGCGCCTTCAAGCGGGTTAGAATAGCACTTTGATCGAGCAGTATCGGGAATCCAGTGGCCTCCAAAAACCCTCTGAAAGTTGTCCAG